>JABJJO010000085.1 GCA_018660825.1 Planctomycetaceae bacterium
TACTACAGGTTAGCCCGAGTGTTAGCAATACGGCGATTGTAATGTTTAAGCGTTGCATGTATGGGCCAGAATCGAGTAACGGCGGCGGGAGGTGAACTTTTGTTCCTCGGCGCTAAAAAAGGGGGCGGGTTAACGTAAGTTTCGAGATACTCATTGTAACAAAGCCAAGTGGGAAGCGGTTAAAAATGCTAACATTGATACACCAACCTTCTTTAATCAGGCGGAACTATGACAAACCCAACACGCAGGACAGCGCTCAAAACGCTAGGAATGACAATCGGGGCGACATGGTCGTCAATCTCCCTGCCTGTTTCTGCCCGATACTTTGCCAATGGCGAATCAAAGCAACCCATTCGATTAGGCGTCATTGCCGATTTACACGGTGGTTTGGCCGTTGATGCCGAAATGCGACTCGACGCATTTTTGAAAGCGATGCAAGGCATTGAAACTGACGCCTTGGTACAACTTGGTGATTTCGCGTACCCCAATCAGAAACACCAATCCTTTGCTGATAAGTTCAATTCGGCACACGAAAACACCATCCACGTTATCGGGAATCACGAATTTGACTTTAAGCTGTCTCGGGAAGACTGTTACGAAGCCTGGGACATCAAATCCGCTTATTATCGTCGCGACCTCGGAAATTTGAGAATAATTGTGCTCGATGGAAATGAAATTGGATCACCGACTCAGCAGGGTTATCCGTCCTTTATCGGCAACAAACAAAGAGAGTGGCTCGAAAAAGAGTTGCAGATGGCAGATCGACCATTGTTAATTCTCAGCCATCAACCATTGGCGGGTACGGGTGCGGTTCAGAATGCAAACGAAATTCAGGAAATGCTGACGCGCTACCAAAACAAGATATTGCTTTGCATTAACGGGCATACCCATGTTGATTCGCTTTTGCAAGTTGATGGTGTTACCTATCTTCATATAAACTCCGCTTCATATAAGTGGGTGGGTGGCGAGACAAGAATGGCTTACTACAAAGATCCACTGTTTACCACAATTACCATCGATCCGAAAATGTCGCTTGTCACCGTCGAATCAAAACCCTCAACCTGGAAAGCGGCGCCACTTGCAGATAGCGGTTACTTCGATCGGGACGATGCCCCGCCGGAATCCATCGTAGTTCCGGCGATTCGACGGCGGCAAATCAATACCCGTACCCATGAAGTTCAAACCGATCCCCTGATAAACGATTCTAATAAGTCCCGATCCAAAATACCGTTGAAAGTTTTGGCTTGGAATATCTGGGGGCGACTCAATCAGGAACCGAAGTATACGATCGCTAGCAAAACAGCGCGTGATCGCACAATCGAGATTATTCGGCAGAGCGGCGCGGATGTTGTGGCCATGATCGAAACGTACGGCTCGGCCGCCGACATTGCCGAGGCGTTGGACTTCCACTATTACACTCCATCCGTTTCGGCAAACTTGTGCATTTTTAGTCGTTACCCGTTGACGGATTTCGAACCGCTGACAGGGCTCTCCGCGTTTTCGTTCATCGCGGCCACAGTGAATTTGCCTGACGGACAAAAAGTTCGCGTTTATGATATTTGGTTGACTAGCGGTGGTCGGCATATCGTGGCGATCAAGGATAAACAGTTAAGCGATGCGGATTATTGTGCTGGGGATGATCTTCGGTTTGATCAACTCCAAAAATTCTTGGTTCATGCTGATTTTCGAAAACATACCGCCAACTCCGATCAGGTACCCGTGATTGTCGCTGGTGACTTCAATTGCGTTTCCCATCTCGATCACACGATGGTAACGCGTCAAAGCAAATTAAATCAGTCGAGAGTTCTGCCTATTAAGGTCTCCAAGGCTATGCACAAAGAAGGTTTTTCAGATACTTTTCGTCAGTCCAACCCTGACATTCTTGACTCGACCTTGGGACACACTTGGACAACCGTCGGAACAGGGTACAAGTATGTTTCCGGAAAGGGATTTGTACCGGTTAAGGAACATCCGGAACCTGAATACCGCGATCCTTACGCCAGAATCGATTACATCTATGCAATCGGGTCACGTCTAGAAGCGATCAAGTCCAGGGTGATTAGTCACCACCCGTCGCAGTCAGAAAGAAGCTTCCCCGAGTTTTCATCAGACCATGCTGCTGTTCTAACGGAGTTTCAACTCGTGAAGGAATAGATCAGCTCGTTCAACATGGTGACTGTTTTTACGTGGGGCTCAGTATCGCCGAATTCATGGAGCCTGCACTACGTAAAACAGAGGTCAGTCTATTGGTTGGTCCACGATAGATCGTGGTTTTTAATCGGCAGATCGCGAACTCTTTTGCCGGTTGCTGCGAAGATGGCGTTACACAATGCTGGGGCGAACGAGCCTATTCCAGTCTCGCCAACACCACCGGGAGCAGCATCGCTTTTTATAATATCGATGTTGATCTCTTGGGGGGCATCGGACATGCGAGCTACCTGGAAACCGTCAAAGTTGCTGTGCACCGTCTTCCCATTTTTCATGGGCATCTCGCCGTACATGGCCTGTGAAATGCCCATGAGCGCGGCGCCTTCAACCTGAGCATAAACGCGGTCAGGACTGACAATCGTCCCAGAGTCAATCGAGCACCATACATGGTCGACGGAGACGCTACCTGCTGGGGTCACAGAGACCTCCACTACGTGACCGGTATAGCCAAGAAAACTTCGACAGCAGGCAATCCCCAAGCCCTGGCCCTGGGGTAAGTCAGTGTGACGGGCCCAGTTAGAATGCTTGGCCGCACGAGCAAGGACATTCTTGAGTCGACCGATATCATAGGGATAATCATTTGGGTTGGCGCCTCGATTTCCCAGCTTAAGTGCCGCCAGATCCAGCTGGCGATCGTCACCGAGTATATCTAGTAGATATTCGTATGGATCCACGCCCGCCGCCTGCGCAAGCTCATCGGCAAACGACGAAACAGCAAAGTTTTGGAAGATATGACAAACCGCGCGGAGCCAACCAATGCGAGTATGCGCTTTGGCTTTGCCCACTTCGACCTGAATATTTGGTACGTCGTAGGGAAGGTCGGTTAGCCCCATTTCAGCTTCCCAGGTCGCTGGGGTGTCTGCCCCGACGGCAAAGGTTGACGTAATTGATGGATAAGCACCACGCATTAACCATCCCATTGGCCTGCCTGCCGCATCAAGTCCGGCCTCACAATGTACCGCCGAAATCGTGTGAAAATAGTCGTGCCGTAAATCGTCTTCGCGTGTCCAAGTTACATGGACTGGCTTTTTGAGGATGCGTGACAGGCGCGCTGCTTCGACACAGTAGTCCGGTTTACTTTTCCGCCCGAAACCAGCACCAAGTAATGTCACGTCGCAAGATACCTGCTCGTTAGGAATGCCCATTGCCGGGCCTACGGCTTGTTGTACCGCTTGTGGGTTCTGTGTCGCCGCCTGCAGATAGCACGATGTAACCTCCCCCTTGTCATTGGTCTTTACATCAGCAACCGCACAGGTAGTTTCCATGGGAGCGTGCGCAAGATGTGGCACAGAATAAGTCGCGGATACCTTGGTGGCGGCTTTGGCAATAACACCGGTGGCATCACCTTGAGAACGTAACGTCTGGCCAGTTTTGTTAACGGTTTCTTTTAACGCCGCGCTAAATGCCTCTGTGTCGTACGTAGCATTTGGACCCTCATCCCACTTGACGTTTAACGCATCTCTACCCTGCCACGCAGCCCAAGTGCCAGTGGCAATCACAGCGACTCCTCCGAGTTGTTGGAAAAGTGGGGCGCCCTGAAATTTGGGTAAGTCGATCACGTCGATTACCCCCGGTACCTTTTTGGCAGCCTCAGCGTCATAAGACGAAACCACTCCGCCAACTACTGGGCACCGCGCGATGACCGCATAGACTTGGCCATCGATACGAGCATCAATCCCGAAGACGGCCTTACCTGTCAGGATGTCAGCGAGATCCGTGATCGGGAAATTCTTGCCGATGTATTGGAATTCGTCAGCGGATTTAAATTTTAAGGCCTCGGGCTTTGGAGCGGTAAGCTGAAGGGCAGCGGCAACTAGCTTGCTAAAGTTAATCGACTTTTTGGTTCCCTTTAACAAGACTTGATTGTTCTTAGTGGTGCAGCGATTGGTATCCACGTTCCACTGCTGGGCGGCCGCTTGTTGGAGCATTGTTCGCGCCATCGCTCCTGCTATTCGCATAGTCTTATAAAAGAAGCGAATACTATTGGAGCCGTCGGTGTTTTGGTCTCCGAGGCGTTTGTCGCCTTTGGCCTGACGGATAACAACTTTATCCCAATCAGCGCCAAGTTCATCGGCTAGCACTCGTGGCAATGCTGTCCGAATGCCTGTTCCCATTTCAGAGCGGTGAGCGAGAATCTGGACCGTTCCGTCCGGTTCTATAGCGACAAACAGGCTGGGTGACAGATTTTCATCTGTCGCCAGATCGTCAGACGCAGCAACGGTGGTTGTTCCGTCGGTTGCGGTCAAGATGACAAGCGAACCAGCGGCGATGCCCTTGAGAAAATCACGTCGCAGGATTGCTTTTCCTAACGGTGATTGGATTTCGGTTTCAAGACGGGATTTGTCGATTAGTTGGCGTAGTGTTAGGTGTTGCAAGGAGTTACTCATTTTTGCATCTCCTGAGCCGCAGTTTTAACGGCTGCGCGAATACGGTTGTAAGTTCCGCAGCGACAGATGTTCCACATGCCTTCCTCAATTTCTGTTTCGGAGGGATCGGGATTGTCTTTCAGCATAGCGGCACAAGTCATCATTTGGCCCACCTGACAATAACCGCATTGGGGTACGTTGTGGTCTCGCCAAGCGTCTTGAACGGGGTGATCACCGTTGTCAGACAGACCTTCAATCGTGAGGATTTTGCCTGTGCCGACATCACCAAGTGACGTAACACAGGATTGTGCCGCCGCTCCATCGATGTGGATCGTACAGGCGCCGCGTTCAGAGACACCGCATCCATATTTTGTTCCAGTTAAACCAAGATGATCCCTGAGGACCCACAGCAATGGTGTGTCGATAGGTACGTCAGTAACGTCCAAATCTTTACCATTAACGTTGATCGTAGCCATAACGTTGTCAGCCTTATTAAAAGTTATATATGACAAGCCTTAATTATAGATGTTTCGCAAGGGGCGTTGTCAGTCCGTTAGCAGAAACTGTTGGATAAAAGAATAGACTCATTATCCCTATATTTAAAGTAATTCGCGAATGGGTGACCCGTGATAAACCTGATGGGGGCGATTTAATTTGTCATGCCAGGCAACGGTTTTTGGCAGTCCCAGAGCGGAGTAAATAGTTGCCGCCATATCTTCCGGTGTATGAGGATCGGCCGCTGGGAATCCTCCCTGTCTGTCGGAGGCGCCGACAACACTGCCGCCGCGGATGCCACCCCCTGCAAAAAAGACACTCTGAACAGCACCCCAGTGGTCACGCCCCGGCTTGCCGCTCTTAGCTCCGTCAAAAGTAAAGACGCGTGGTGTCCGGCCAAACTCTCCGGCCATGACGATTAAAGTCTCATCTAGCATTCCTCGTTCCTGTAGATCGTCTAGCAGCGCAGACACGGCGCGGTCGGTCGGTGGCAACAGGAAATCTTTTAGGTTTGTAAATGCATTTTCATGGGTGTCCCATGACTCATCATTTCCCAGATTGACTTGGACCATCCGTACCCCCGCTTCGACAAGTTGCCGAGCCATTAACAGGGACCAGCCGAATGTGTTTTTGCCATATTTCTCCTGTAACTTGTCGTCGGCGGAATGAACATTCAACGCCTGGTGGACACCACTGCCGGTTAATAGAGACGCGGCTTCACCGCGGAAACGGTTGAACTGGCCTACTTGGGCTGCCTGGTCGAGATTGCGCCGTTGTTCGTCCAAACCATTTAACAGTGCCAAACGAGATTGAAATCGATCTTTTAACATTCCCTGCTGGAGTTCCAAACGGGGAGCTTCGAATTTGTAGCCCTGAGGATTGTTGGCCCCTTCCCACCGCTGGAAACCATATTCGGGAAACGCACCATGGATATATTTACTTGTTTTGAACTGGCTTGCTTCAATAAACCAGGGATCGTGTTCAGCGCCCATTATGCCACCAAACTGGCCTGGAATCGTCCGGCCTGTAACATGAATCAGTTTTTCCGGAAGGACAGCAGCTGGCGGTAAATTATTGCGCCGCGGAAGAAGATTACTGACCATTGATGCGATACATGGATGGTCGGTGGGGTTGGGTCGACTGCCACTGAACCCACGCGGCAACTCATTACGACCGGTCAGCATGACATGGTGACCTTCGGAATGTTCGTTATATGGATGTGTCAAAGATCGCAGGACCGCCCATTGGTTACTCCGCTCGGCTAACAGCGGAAGATGTTCGGAAACCAGCACGCCTGGTGTTTGCGTTTGGATTGGGTTGAATTCGCCACGAACGTCCTCAGGCGCATCCGGTTTCGGATCAAAACTCTCATGTTGTGCCAATCCCCCGGAGAGAAATATATAGATAACCGATTTTGCCGTGGCTGGAACTACGTCTTTAGATGCCATCGCCACCAGTGGGTCTAAGTGGTTCATTCCCAGTCCCAACAGACCGACAGATCCCGCCTGAATGGCAACGCGACGATTAACTTGAGGATGATACATGACATCTCCAAACACACAATAGACTGTTCATATTTTAATCTATCGGCCCTTTGAAGAGCAACTAAATGTTTTAAGTGTTGAATCGTTTTCTCGCATGTAACTGCAGCCTAGGTAGGGCGCAGTTTCGCGAGTAGTGTGTTCGAGAATTTTCATTACCCGTTTGATTGGCGATATGATAAAATTTAGGGAGTATTTTCTTAACAACAGCCTACGTAAATAGACCACATTCCATGCCAGATCATGAGGACGACCTCCGAGATGAAACGCTTGACGGCAGTGAAATAGAAGAAGCACCTACTGAAACAGAAGAAGCACCTGCCGAAACAGAAGAAGCACCTACTGAAACAGAAGTGGATGCGGTTCGTGATGATCTAAGCTTGAGCGACGGCGTAACGAGGAGCGATGCCGGAATAGACAGCCTCGGCGATCAGTACACCTTTGATGACGTGAACGTCGAAAACGATCTGTTTGATGACGATATGGAATTAGTGGATCTATCTACTCGCTACTCAGAAGAAGGCGTGCTTGGTAAAGGTGGGTTTGGAGAGGTCGTTCTAGCTACGGACAATCGTTTAAATCGTAAAATTGCGATCAAGCGTATTCAAGGTAAAGCAGCACGTAGTAAAAAAGCCGTCAAGCGGTTCCTAACCGAGGCTAAGTCGATTGCCGTATTGAACCACACTAATATTGTCCAGATCTACGACTATGGTCGCGCTACCGACGGTCCCTTTCTGATCATGGAATGTGTCCAAGGCGGTAGTCTGCTGGACCGCTGCAGAAAAGGTCCTATCGAGCTAGACGAAGCAGTTAATATCTTCAGTCAGATTTGTGATGGACTGGCCAAAGCACATGCCGAGAACATCATCCACCGCGATATTAAACCAGCCAATATCTTAATGACCGAAGAAGGTGTACCAAAGCTCACGGACTTTGGCTTAGCCAAGGATGACACCGCTGACACAGACGTTACGATTGAAGGCGTTGTGATCGGCACACCGGACTACATGCCACCGGAGCAGCGAAAAGGAGCAGAGTTTACGGACCATCGAAGTGACCTCTGGAGCTTGGCTGCGACGTTCTTTGAGATGCTGACCGGCAAGAACCCTAAGGTGCTTAACATCTCATTGATACCGTTCAAGCTGCAGTCCGTAATTGCCAAAGCACTAGAGGAAGCAAAAGAAGATCGATTTCAATCCGTTCATGAGATGCGAGAAGAGGTGCTTAACGCTCATGCAGGCAAAATAGACACGTCACGATCGCTGGGAGAAGGTGAGTGCCCGCAATGCGCAACCCTCAATCCCTTTCACGGTAAATTTTGTGTCGAGTGCAGCGAGATTCTTCAGGTTCAGTGTTTGAATTGTCAACTCGAAATTCAAATTTGGAATAAAGCCTGTGGTGACTGCGGTGCACGACAGACACCCCTCGTGGACAAGGCTTTGTTGAAACTCAAAAAAGTTCACAATCAAGCTGAAATGTTGCTGGTTGATTTGGATTTCGAGGCGGCGGCAGAAAAATCCAAAGTCGTGAAAAATGAACCGGACTCACGACTTCAATACTATGCAACTTGGTATGAAGAGTTCTCGGCGAGGCTCGAGTTATCAAAAGCTTCGGAACATACACGTTTAGAAGAATTGCTTCGGGAAGCAACCACTCATGAACTGGCATATGACTACAACGCAGGGCTGCGAACTCTTTTGCAGATTTCTCCGTCACTGGTTGATACGTCCATCAAGGGCACCGACACAGCAATGGAAGTTCATGAACGGCTAATGGCAAAACAGTCTCGTCTGAAACAACTTAATGGGTTAGTTCAAAAACGGGTTAGTAATGGAGGGTTTACTGGTTTACTGGGAATTGTCAACGAACTTCTAAGGCTGAAGCCCGATCGTCCGGAAGTACAGAAGATCAAAACGAAGCTCGAGACGCTTGATGCTGAGCTGCTTGAAACGCGAGACGCCGCAATCAAGCAGGCCCCACAACTACTTAGAAACCAGGAATACGCACAAGCGATAAGAACGCTTAACGCCGTTTCGGAAGAAGTTGTGAACGAACAAATCGAAAAGCTAAAAACAACGGCAAATGGTTTGCTTAAACAGCTGAATAATCTTCGCGACCGAATTACGACGGCAGTTAATGCCGGCCAACTTAACGGCTTATTACCGTTTGTCGAAGAATGTTTAAACCTAAAAGCCGATCAGGATGATCTCGTGAAGTTAAGGAAGAAACTCATCGACCGCGAAAAACGCAAGAAAGCCCGTAAACAACAGATAGCTACTCAAGCAAAACAGCTTATGCAGCAGTCGAAATTTGACGAAGCGGGGCAGCTGCTTGACAAGACTAGACAGGAATATCGAACTTCGGCGATAGTAGGGATCCGCCAACAGGTTCAGTCATTATCACTTAAACGGCAAGATATCATGAGTGTTGTTTCATCAAACTTGTCCCCTAGAAACTACGACGAGGCAATAAAAAAAATCGAGTTTTACCTTAGCGAGATTGACATAGCGGGCATTCAGGATGTCGAGCTGCAGGAAATGTTGAAGGACATTGAGGCCAAATTTAACCGAAAAAAGCGGTTGGTCAATTTTAGAATCGCTGGAATTTGCGGTGTGGTAATCTCTCTCATGGGGGTGACCTTTGGTTCCAGTGACCTTGCCTGGCTGTTGCTCGTCCTCTCTGGCGGTGTGGTCGCCGCCTTAATCGCATATGAAAGGACTATTTAAATATTTGCATCTGACGGAACAGTCGCGGGTCTGTTGATGCAGCTCATTCATATCTGCATACGTAGATTTTTAGTTTGTCCGTGAATCGCGAAAACTTTCATTTTAAACGCATCCCGACACGGGGTTAGGATGTTGAAAACAAGACCACTTATTAATCATTAACTAGGTTATATATATCATGGCTGCTCAAGAACTTCTTGCAATTAAAGAACAAATCCTATCGATCCATCAAGCCGCTGAATTGGCCCTCAATGATGAGAACCGCGATAGCATCCTCGGTCCAGAAACAACGCCTGCCCTTTGGCCGCATCGGACTAAATATATAATGGCAGCGAAATGAGTTAGGACCCGAGATATTGTCCGAGAATTTCGTCATATCGGCCACTGGACTTGACCTGGATCAGGCTGGCGTTAACTTCATCTACCAGCGTGTTGCGCTGGTTGGGATCGACTGGCATACCGACGGCTATCCCGTACTCTTCCTTTCGCAGGGAGATACTGGAAATCCCGATAGAGCTCGACAGTTCCGGGCTCTCACGGATTAGGTACTGGATAACCGGCTGGTCATGAACGACGGCATCGAGGTTTCCATTGGCCAGTTCCTCAAGCGCCTGCCCCAGTGTCTTGTATCCTTGGGCAATGATCCCCTGTCGCCGTAACAGCGTAATCGGGTTTTCGCCCTCCACGGCCCCCACTTTCACGCGTCCCAAATCGACCAGGCCATTGACTTGGGAACGGATGTTTTCGCTAGTCAGCGAGGAGGCAATCGTAGCAGTGAAGCTGGAGATCATCAGTACACCGATGAACATCCAGACCAATCCCAGCAGTCGGCCCAAGAGACTGCGCGGGACTGTGTCACCGTATCCAACGCCAGTCATCGTGACGCTTGCCCACCAGATCCCTTGGCCAATGCCGTGGATCGGATCGCGCGGAAACTCTGGGTTGCGCCGCATTTCAACAAGCCAGATAATAGTTCCGATGACGACAAGGATGATCGCGAGAGTCAGTAGCACGTTTAGCAGCCAGGAATTGAAGAAATACAACAACGTGTCCAGCATTCCTGGTCGCCTGCTGGGAACGACGATACTGACACTTGAATTGAACATCGTATTGGAAAAGTCCACCCGTTTGAGACGATCGGAGGTCATGGTGATGGCGGCAATTGCCAGATCCAACTCCTTGTTTTCACAGGCCTCGATGAGTTGGTTGGTATTGTCCATTTCAACGTACTGGTAATCCACATCAAGGTTCTCGGCAATTTCTTCCCAGAGTTCGATACTGATTCCTGAGTAGTTGTCATTGGCACCCTTGATAACAAATGGGGAAACCTGTTTGATGCCGACGCGGAGCGTTTTTTGCTGTGCCGTAGCGGTTCCGGCGGATAATGCCAATAGGGCCACGAGTAAACCTGCGGTATACCAGTCGATTTGGCGCTGGAATCGTCGTGTTCTGCGTGTTTCCATGATGATCCTGAATGTGCGAGAAAAATATCCTGTTTCCCAACGGTTGGTTGTCAGGATGTCTGCGGGAAACCGAACTCGCGAAAACTTCGGTGCAATGCAATTAGGCACGGTGAAACCAGTGTGTTTGTTAACGGTACCGTTTTACCGAGTATCCCGTCGCTTTGCAATACAATTCGTCGCCGACGCTAACGTTATATTTAAATTGTTCGAACCCAACAGGCGAGATGTTCCTAAGAATGCCCAGAGTCGTATCAATATCAGGACCTAACCGGGGCTAGCTTGATTAAACCAATTGCAGACTTCAATTATTGCGGTAAAATTTAAGTCTGAGAAATTGCGTTGGCCATAGGGCAAATAGATTGGCAGTAAACAATACTATGAGCCATTCCGTAACGACACGACGACTAGCGAACAACACTATCGCCACGCTACCACGGGCCATGGAGCTACTACTACCTAGACGGACCAACCGGCAACACACATGCCCTAGCTCAACTTACTCGGCTGGAAAAAAAATTAGCGAAAGGTTCCTTTCATGTATTTCTTCAGCATGCTAATCAGTAAGGCCAATGACGCCGATCAAATAATAGAGTTCATTTTCCCGGCCGTGATTATGGCCATTTTCTGCGCCATTTTCTTCATTTCTAGAAGACAGGAAAAAGCTCGTGCGGAAAAATTGACAATGATTTTTCAGGAATTGGGTTATCCCTTTCAAGCCGCAGTTGACCCTGATCGGCTGGAATGTTTGGCCGCTTTCCCGTTAATGAACATCGGCCGCGGTAAAAAAATAGAAAACGTGATCTCCGTTGACGGCCCTTCCGCTGACATAGCAATGTTTGATTATCGCTATGTAACCGGTCATGGAAGGAGCCGCAGAGTCCGTCGGCAAACGGTAATGTCGGTGGAGTCAACGAGTCTAGTTCATCCTGTTTTCAATTTGCGACCGGAAGGATTTTGGTCGAAAGTGGGGTCTGTCTTTGGCGGGCAAGATATCGATTTCGTAGAGCACCCAGGCTTCTCCGAAAAATACGTTCTCAAAGGGGAGTCCGAAGAAGAAGTGCGGATCTACATGGATACGATCCTATTGGATTTTTTTGCTGTTCAGTATAATATTTGTTGCGAGGCTCGGGAGGGGACAATTCTGTATTATTATCGTTATGAACGTGTAGATCCGGATACGGAAGAATTACAAAAATTCATGGAAGAAGGCATGGGTGTATTTGAAGAACTGCTAGCGCGTCAGTCACGTCCTGGCGGCCGGAGTGCTTAATTTTCGCGCTGTTTCACTCAAGGGATAATAGCGAATTCCGTTCGGGGGGATCAGACACTAGCGTGCAAGGTAGACACCAGACCTTGAAAACGCTAAGCTTTGCTGCGAACGTGGTCAACGAGCTTGTGGAAACAAAGAAAGCACCATAGATGACCAGAAACGCCAGACTTCTAGCGACTCTCAAGGGTTGGGAAATTCTTGTCGTGGGACCTGTTGTCACCATCGCCTTGTGGCCGGGGAACCTGCCAGCTTGGGCGGATATGTGGCCGGGGACCCTGCCCGCCTGGGCGTATATGTGGTCGCTGTCGGTAGTTACTTTTTTTGGTTGCAAATGGCTCACTTGGAGACGAGCGGAATTGCCATCCGATATCTCTTTAGTCGCGCACTTAACCTATTTGTTTGCCTGGCCGGGAATGGAACCTCGTGGTTTCTTTGCGCCTCAGACCACGGAAAGCCAAGTGCCCCTCCGAGAATGGCTGTGGGCCCTACTCAAGCTAACAGGGGGGCTGTTGGCATTGTTTTTTGTTTGCCCGTGGTTGTCCAAGACGGCGATACCACCTTACGGCTTTGCCTGGTGCGGGATGGCTGCCATTGCGTTCGTCCTGCACTTCGGGCTGTTCCATTTATTGAGTTGTTTCTGGCGATTGCAGGGCAAGACGGCGCCTCTATTAATGAACTTACCGATTTGTTCTAGTAGCGTCGCTGATTTCTGGGGAAACCGTTGGAACATGGCATTCCGAGATATTACCCACCGCCATTTGTTTGGTCCTTTGACACGGTTGTGGGGGCCGCGGCGGGCGCTGCTGACCGGTTTCTTTTTCAGTGGGCTGATTCATGATCTGGTGATATCAATACCGGCAGGTGGTGGATACGGAAGACCCACCTTGTTTTTCATGCTACAGGCACTAGGGATTCTTGTTTCGCGGACGGCCACCGGAAAATGGTTAGGAATTCATCGTGGGTTCCGGGGTTGGCTATTTACGTTGCTGGTGGTCGTGGTACCCTGCCCTCTAGTATTTCATTCGAAGTTTGCAACACAGGTGGTGCTACCGTTTTTGAAAACCATAGGAGCGGCCTAAAGATGGAAATAAAAGATATTATCCTCGTGCTGGGGATCGGTCACTTTTTAATATTGATTGCCTCGGCGCTGGTGCCGTTTAAATTGAACTGGAAAGAGGACCTCGCAGTATTGTCCAAATTGCATCGACAGATGTATTGGGTTTATGGCGGCTATGTAGTGTTGTCGATCGTCGCCTTCGGTTTGATTTGTATTTTCAATGCTGCGGAAATTGCTGAGGGCAGTCCGTTGGCGCGGGCGTTGTGCGCCTACATTGCTCTGTTTTGGGGAATTCGATTTGCATTGCAATGGGTCTTTGATGCGCGTCCGTTTTTGACGCGCTGGTGGTTGCGTGTGGGCTATCATGTATTGAGTGGATTTTTTGTGGCATTCACCGTGATATTTGGTGGTCTGGCATTAGGATATTGGATACCCTGACAGCATTTTAATAGTTGATACAAACGCCTGTTCGCTTCCACGGACTAGAAAAATGGCCGGAAAATCTGACTCGCTGGATTAAAAGTACGTCGGAGGTTTGGTATCCTTTATTGAATGCTTGATCGCACGAACCTACAAAATGAGAGTGCAGGTCAATGTCAATCAAATGGTAACGGAGTTGGCTGAATAGACCGCTCTTAGGAACATGGAATTCAATTTATGCGCATAGGGGTGGTATGAGTAAGACCGTTTTTAATAAAGTGGATTACGACTTGGGGTCGTTGATAAAGGCTATTGGGCTAGGCGAAATCGGTCTGCCGGACATTCAACGCCCTTTCGTTTGGAAAAACGCCAAAGTCCGTGATCTGTTTGATTCCATGTACAAAGGGTACCCGGTCGGGTATTTCCTGTTCTGGCAAAACGCCATGGGTACCGACACGCATGCGATTGGAACCGATTCGAAACAACTACCTCCCAAGTTGGTTATTGTCGATGGCCAGCAGCGTCTGACTTCACTTTACGCCGTCGTTAGGAGCATTCCGGTTATTCGCCAGAATTTTGAATCGGAACGAATCCAAATCGCTTTTAATCCCATGGAAGAAAAATTCGAAGTAATCGATGCCGCGATTCTTCGCGATAAAGCGTTCCTCCCCGATATCTCAATGCTCTGGAACGACGAAACTGACGTGTTCGAAATTCTTGACAAGTATCTCGAAGGTCTTTCCACTACACGGGATGTGTCGGATGAAGAAGAGAAAAAAATTAAATCATCAATTACTAGGCTCCAAAATTTGATGAGCTTTCCCTTTACGGCTCTTGAGTTGATGGCAGATATCGATGAGGAGGCAGTTTCTGATGTTTTCGTTCGCATCAACAGCAAGGGTACGCCGCTCAATCAGGCAGACTTCATTTTGACGCTGATGTCGGTTTTTTGGGACGAGGGTCGGAAAGCGCTCGAGACATTTTGTCGCGAATCTCGCAAACCGTCTAAGGGGCAGGCGTCCCCATTCAACCACTTTATCGAACCATCACCGGATCAAATGTTACGGGTCGGAGTCAGTGTGGCCTTTAAGCGCGCCGTCCTGAAGTACGTTTATTCGATTCTGCGAGGCAAGGACCTTGAAACAGGAATATTCAGTGACGAACGCCGAACCGAACAATTTCAAAAGCTAGAGGAGGCCCAACGAAAATCGCTGGATTTGCAGTACTGGCACGACTTTTTGAACTGTATTCGACAAGCAGGGTTTCGTAGCGGAAAGATGATTAGCTCAAAGAACAATCTGCTGTTTTCATATGTTCTATATTTAATCGGGCGGACGGAATATTCAATCCCGGAATTCAAGCTGCGGGCAATCATTTCGAAGTGGTTCTTTATGTCTGCCGTTACCGGTCGCTTCACTGGTTCGCCAGAATCGGCAATGGAGTTTGATCTCGCCGGCTTGCGTGGTGTTAAAACTGGGGATGAGTTCATCGCGAAATTGAATTCCATTTGTGACGTAACGCTGACTAATGACTACTGGTCAGTTACATTGCCTAATGATTTGGCGACTTCATCTTCCCGCAGTCCTTCCCTGTTCGCATATATGGCTTCATTGGTTTTGCTTGATGCCAACGCGTTGTTTTCTAAATTGAAGATTGCTGACCTTTTGGATCCAGCGACCCAAGCAAACCGATCGGCAGTCGAGCGTCATCATCTCTTTCCAAAATCGTACTTGGCCAAACATGGGGTTTTGGCGCCAAGGGACACGAATCAGATCGCGAACTATGCGTATTTGGAATGGGGAGACAATTCGGAAATATCCGATAGTGCTCCCTCTGATTATTTTCCAGCTATGAAGGCCCGAATGAATGGTCAGCAGGAAGTTGAGCAGATGATGCGATATCATGCATTGCCCGCAAACTGGGAGCACATGGAATATGAGGATTTCCTTGTGCAACGGCGAGAATTGATTGCGCGAGTCATTGCGGACGGGTATGCGGTTTTGTGTTCTGATGCGTCGGTTAACGGTGAAGACCAGAAGGAATTGAATCTGTCTGACCTTATCGCAATAGGTGAGTCTGATGGGATCGAATTTAAGTCGACACTTCGAACAAATATGCATACCGGCAAACAAGACTCGCGAATGGAGCACGCCGTGTTGAAGACCTTGGCAGGGTTCTTAAATGCAAAAGGGGGAACGCTGGTTGTCGGTGTCGCCGACGACGGAAAAGCGGTTGGACTGAAACCAGACAATTTCGCCAGCGAAGACAAGCTCACGTTGCACTTGGTCAATATTATCAAATCGCGTTTAGGAATTCACGCCATGACTCGACTGACCATTAGGTTTGATGATAAAGATGATGCCCGAGTTTTAGTTGTTAAGTGTGACATGGCGACGACACCAGTATTTTTAAAGGATGAGAACTTAGAAAAGTTTTATATTCGAACAGGGCCGTCATCGACAGAACTTTCAGCAAGTCAAGTTCAAGAATATATCCAGCAACGATTCTGATCAAGTTTTCAAGCGACTACTCTGACCTCACAGTGGCCGAACAACTGGTTTTCAGCTGTTGAAAACGAAGCGTTGGGTTTGCCGTAGAAGTCAATTGACGTCAAGCGTTCTGATGGGTTATAGCTATTGTTTGTCTGCAACTTGCTGTACGACTTCTGATTTAGACCCAGATCCACCGAGCGTTTTTAGTGCTTCTAAAACGGGTTGCATTAACTCCGGCTACTTGGCAGATTTGATTTCTCATTCATTCCTTAATACCTTCTGATCGAAACCACCAATTTCCAATTGTTGTGTAATTTCAGTATAGCCCAATGTGCGATTTACTCGGGCGACTTGTTATCACGGTGCCAATTAGAAGAGCCCACGCCAACCCGCGTGTATTGTCGGGGAAAGGCAACGTTTGAAGGCGCTGTGGAATTAATCTGAAGGCATGTTTTCTTCACGACTACCAAACGTTTCCTCGCATGCCCTGCAGAAATACATTTTGTTCCATTTTGGTTTGCTGCGATTCGGGATGAGTTTGAATTTTGTTGTCCCACCGGCGATCGCCATCGTCCGCCCAATCAATCCGACTTGTATCAGAGCAGTGTCATCCGATGAACAGCTAGGACACGCTGGAATGTCCATAGCCTCATAGCGTTCTATGCTTTCCCGAACCCCTGCGTAATTCGCTTCTACTCGTTGTAATTGTTTTTCACTGTACCTAAGCATTTCATTCTCCTATAAGTTAAGTCAATTTGATTCAGTCCTGTCGTTATCAAGGCATGCCGTCTTGGCTTACACTACTTAAGAGAGTGGGAAGCGTAAATTTCCGGCGCAAAATAGATTTTTCGTTAAAATAGTTTGCAATCAAGCGACTCGCGCATGGGCCCAAGGGGTCGATGAGGGAACCGAATCGACGAGCGTTTGACTCTGTAAAACCAGGGTTAATTCACCTTGTCGTAAAAGTCGAAGGTCCAAATAAGGGTCCAAATCCAACCGTCCGTCAACTCGCGGCCCGTTTGATTAAACGCGGGGACTCAATGACCAAAGCGGAGTGGTTCCAGGCGAGGTAAGCGAATTCACTTGAATTGATGACTGCAAGGGATACAATCGGTGAGAGAATCAGACATCTGCAGAAAACTGAATTGGGAGTAATCGTGAGCAAAAACAAACGTGTTTATATATGCTTAGGGATTTTTGGTGGCGCTATTGTCGGGTTTCTGTGTTTTTGTGGTTTTGGCCTCGTGGCTCTTGTGAACACGATACAAGAAAACTCCGATTCCAACGCCAATGATGAAATGAAGACTATAGCCGCGCGAGAAGATGCGGCTAGGGGAAACTTCGACGATAGTCCGCCGCCACACGTTGAAAAACCGGCGGTCATTGCGCCACAGTCCGACGAGATTGACGAGAAACCGGCGGCAATCCCAGCGGTGAAATCCGCCAAAGAACAGGCCGACCTCAGCGAATTCATAGAACAAGCGGACTCCATAACGGCCCGATTCTGGCCAACACTTGATACTAATAACGATGGGAAAATTGACGCTGCGGAAATTTCTTCCGCGCGAGATCCTGCAAGTATGAATAAAGCTGATACCGATAGAGATGGTGAAATTTCAAAAGAAGAATTCACCGTCAGCATGGCTATACGCCTTAAAGCACGTGCTGAGTCCTCCGCTCAAACCGTAAATGCGCCAAGTCCGATTGAAGCGAACAAACCCGATCCCAAAACCGCCTCGATAACTGTTATAACCTCAATCCCACCGTTTTCTCTCGACGTCAGCGAAATCATAGAACAATCGGAAAGGACGGTGGCTAGATTTTGGCCAATATGGGACCAAGATGATGATGGGAAACTTGCTGCCGATGAAATCTCTTCGTCACAGATGGCGACTCTTGGTCTGAGAAACGCCGATTCCGATAAAGATGGTGTGATTTCAAAGGAAGAATTCATCGCTACAGTGGCTATACGCATGAAAGCGACATTACATTATTTAAGATTTAATGTTATTGGGCCAGATGGTGAATTTGTTGTTGTCGAAGAGAAATTTGAGAAATTTGCGAGATTGCAAATTCGAAAATATGATGAGAACGACAATGGTTTATTGGATGGTACTGAAGTGAGTGTGGCTATTCGCACGTCTTCCCTGATTAACCCAATTACAGACATTAATTCAAACGGCGAAATTAACCCCAAGGAACTTGCCTGGACGTTGAGTCGACGGGGTGGGGGAACAACCAAGGTCGCTGAACCCAAAACTGATCCGGCATCTGCCCCTGAAGATCCGAAACCTCTAAGCGAGACGACACCGGTCGCCGACCTCAGTGAGTTTATAGAACAGGGCGAGAAGGTGGTGGTAGTGAAATGGCCGCGTTTTGACTTGAATGACGATGGAAAAATCGATAAGGACGAGGTGTTTCTTTATGCAAGCCCTACATATTTGGTAAAGAAAGATTTGAACGACGATGAAGTCGTTACTAAAGAAGAATATGCGATATTTTTCGCAAGACGCTTTAAAGAGCTCGCCGAGGCGTCTGCGTCCGAACTCGCCGAATTTGAGAAAGGTTTTCAAAGGGCTGGCGAAAATGATCTCGCGGCATTTGATAAAAACAAGAACGGTGTATTGGATGGTGCGGAAATCAGCACTGCACTGTCAAGATCTTCGTTTATTCACACGTATACTGATCTAAATTCAGACGGTGAAATTACGCGCGAGGAACTAAATTTGTCCTCGTGGCTTAATAGATAAGCGGTGACGTTAGCGAGCAATGCGAACCTTACGGCAGTTGTAGGCTTGAGGTCGACGGTTGCAAAAGCAGGTCCAGTTCTGCCCGCCATAGTGCAACATGCTCCGGCAGTAAAATCGCCGATCCCGCACGCGGAATGGAATCATCCCGTAATCTATGCCATAATTGAGCCGTCACCTCATCTGGATCCTTTTCACTATGCAAATCCGCTGCCCCCACTGTCAAAATGGAGTCGAAGTCGTTGATGAAGTTGAATTCAACGATATGTCCTGCGAAAGTTGCGGCAGTCATTTCAGCCTTGTTAGCCATCCAGATGCGGAAACTCTTGTACCAAAAGATGAAATGGTGGATCAATTCCGTTTGGAACAAGAGGTTGGTACAGGTGCGTTTGGTACTGTCTATAAAGCTCGTGATACCGAACTTGACAGAGCAGTAGCGATCAAGATCCCGCGTCGGCAAAACATGGCGGAAGAAGAACAAGATCAATTTCTACGTGAGGCTCGGGCAGCGGCTCAATTATCCCATCCCAATATCGTTAGTGTTCATACGGTGGGCCGTGATGGCGACACACTCTATATCGTTAGCGATTTTGTTGATGGTGTGGATCTAGCTGACAAA
>JABJJO010000078.1 GCA_018660825.1 Planctomycetaceae bacterium
GGCCAATTAAATCCCATCTCCAAACGCTTGAGTTTGCTGAGTTTCATGAACAGTGGGTTGTAGCCTTTGGCCGTGAGACTGAAGTAGCCAAACAAACCGAGGAATTCCAACGACGTCATTCCCTCCAAATGCTTCAATCCTGCATCGGTGACGTTTCGGTTTGCACCCCAGACGCGGCTACCATTGAGATTCAAATACTTGAGTAAAGTCAAAGGTGCCAAAGGGACTAATTCGGCATCCGTCAAATTCCCTCCTGTATTGGAGATATCCAAATATGTCAAACGCGTCAACTTTTGTAGCCCTACACTCGTAAAGCCGCGGATATCTTTCACCTCTAATTTCGTCAGCTCGGGAAGGTGTTGCAACAGGGCGTAGACTTTCGGCAATTGGACGCGAGTGGAGCTAATGTTCAAACTCGTCAGATGTTCTAGGCGAGAAATCGATGCAATGCCCTGTTCTGTGATGCGATGACATCTGGTGAGGTCAAGCGATTTCAGTTGCGTAAGCTTCGCAACGTGGGAAAGGCCCATGTCCGACAAGCGGTGACAACCCGAGAGATCCAGCTCCGTCAAACCCTCCGCGGTACAAATGCGCTCTAGATCATTATCCGTAAGTTCGACTCCTAATTCCTCTAAGCGTAATTCTGCTTCCTTGACCGTTAAGGCTTGGCTAGGAACCTCCTCTTGGGACAATACGTTGGCGGCGGTGGATCCCAAGCCGATGGCAAGGGCCACGATATAGAACGCTATCGCAAAATACGGGAAGGCATTTCTCACGCTAGAAGCTCGTTCAAAGGGCCCTGTTGATTTTCCACTTTACCTAAAGCCATATCCGGCTGACCAAAAAGATCTCGCGGACTTCCCGCTAAATGGCACAAAGTCGTAAACCAATTACAAATCGTGTGATGATGGTTTCCGGTACCATAGTGGGGATAGGCCAGATAGCGACCTTTGCTTTTGAGTTTTCCACCCAGATTGCCCAACACAAACATCGGCCACTCAAAACCAAACGAATGGTGATTGGCGGAATTATCGCTAAGGTAAACAATCAGAGTATTGTCCAGCATCGTACCATTCCCTTCGGGAATCTGGCTGAGTTTGTCGGCCATTGAGGCAATTAGTTCGATGTGAAAGGTTCGAATCGCGTTGCGGCAGTCTTGCGAGGAAAGCGTCGCATAGCCGGCACCGTGGCCGATGGCATGGACATTGTTACCAACGCCGATTCCAGAATAAACAGAATCAAGTCCGTCGGCATGTACGGTCACGACATTCGTCAGGCCGGAGATCAATGCCGCGGAAGCCATATCGAAATGAGCTTCGAGGTGGTGCGTCCTGAAACGAGAAGTGTATTTGTCATCAATTTCAGGCGCGTGCTCTTTCAATACTTTCTGCATGGATACAAGCTTGATTCGTCTGTCTCTCAAAGCTTCAAATCCATCGAGGTAGTGTCCCAGTTTCTCCTGTTCTTGGGCGGGTAAGTTCTTCTGCAACTTCACGATGTCCTTGGACATCGTGTCGAGGACGTTACCGGTCCGCAAATATTTTTTCTTAAGGTCGCCACCTTCCAAAATACTACCAAACAGATTTTCGAAGGCGCTCATAGGATTTTGCTGAAAAGGCAACTGCTGCCCTTTTCCCTTTGCCGAAATCGATGGAAACGTTGTGCCTTGGCTGCCCTCGCCCATCTTGAAACCGAGGTGGTTGAACACCGATGGGAATTTTTCTGAGAGAAATCCATCGATCGTGGCGTACAACGGCGGCGTATTGGCTGCGGCCTTGTAACCTCCCAACGCCCCATAAAACGCGCTATGACCTGCCAGTGTCATTCTGCCACTAAGGCCTTGGATAATCGTGAGTTTATCTTTAAAGGGTTCCAAGGACTTCATGCAGTCCGCTAGAGTTTTATCGCCAAGCGGCTCATCAACAAGCTTGTCTCCGCCGTGCTTGAGTCCCGTTGGATTGAGGTACTCGGCTTGTAAGCCACTACTCTTCACGACAAACACGAAACGCTTGGGGAGCTGTTGTTCATTCCCTCCGTGGGCCATCTTGAGATGCTGCATAAACGGCGAGAGCGCGACAGCTCCCGCGCCCATGGTCATGCCTTTTAAGGCGCCTCTGCGATCGATCATGTACTTTTACTTCCGATATAAAAACGAGTCTGAAGTGAGTAACGCGACTAGCAGTTCTTTGAAACTGCCGTCATTTTCAACGTATGCTTTTTCCATTGCGATCAGCGTTTGCGAGTCGCTCAAAAATTCATTGCGTCCCATCCAATAACGAAAGACGTGACGGATAAAACTCTGACGGACCAAATCCGATTTTGCCAATCGCTCCATCATCTCACGAACATCGCTCACGTCGCCATCGATCGCTGCTACGCCGGTGTGCCTGATGCCGCCGAGCGTGTTGACCGGCTTTTCTTTTTCCAGAGACCGCCAACGACCTACGTGATTATAAGCCTCGAAAGGCATACCCAGCGGATTCATCTTTTTATGGCAGCGCCAACAATCATTGGCATGAACCACACTGAATCGTTCCCGCAATGTTTTACTTTCATCATCGGGAATTTGAGCATCGACCGTGATCGGCACATCCATCACAATTCCAGCCAAAAGTTTTTCCCGAATCCATTTACCACGGCGAACAGGGTCGTTGTCAAAATTACCGCTGTGGGCCACCAACCAACTAGGTTGTGTGAGAATACCACACCTCTCATTTTTCGGGGCGAGGAAGACCCTTCCATTTCGGCGGATAGATTCGTGATCGCTCTCTTGTTTATTGTAAGCCAACTCAAAGGGATCCAAGTTATAACTCTGAAGATGATGCGTTTCACGATACTCTTCTTCGCCGCGTGCTCGTTGAATTTGATCTGCGGGATTCGTTCCGTTCCAGTAACTAGCAATCACCTTGTTCGTGGTCAATAATTCATAGAGGACATTTTTGTCTTCCGCCAAAATATGCTGGATCAGGCTATCCGTGTCATACTCAAACTGGAACGCGCTGCGGTCTGTGAACTGTTTGAATTCGGTTCGATCCTTGAATTTATCGACATCCTTAAACACTTCGGCAGCTTTGTAGTAGCCAAAATACTCGCGGAAAAACTGTAGGATGCGCGGATTGGGCGTGCTCAAGTAAGTTCGATTGTGATTGGTGAGCCAGCCGTTTTGCTGGGCGTCAAGCATCCGTCGCACCACGCGTTCGACATCAGCTTTTGTCTTCAGCCTACCGCTCTTCAGTTCTTCTACCAGAAAGCTGTGTCTAGCTGCCCATGCAGGATTTGGCGTCGACATTGTTTTTTTGACCGGTGCTTCGCTGTCTTTGGTGTACACATCCACCGTTTCGATTTCATCGATGCCATACGTCGGTTTGTTGTGCAACGCATAGTTCAATGCATGGGCCAATTCATGTGATGACAAAAATCGACGACCGTGTGAGTCCACTTCGCCGAGTCCCAATTCCATGCGATAAACGAACTCAGGAGACAAGGCCACATAAATCAGCACCGCCTGTAGCGCCATCGTGTTACCTAGCTCCGCATTCGTTTGGAAAACTTCGCTCCAATAATGCTCATACTCGTCGGCCAATGGTGGTCGGCGAAAGAACAAAGCGAACACAACGTCCAACGCTTCATCAAAATTCACCCGCTCAATGTCGCCTTGCGTATTGATTATTTCCTGAAAGATAACCGGAATCCGTCCGCGATATTCATTTGCAGAGGTCGTCACACCTCCCACAAACATCGCTTCATTATTTCCAGTGCGGCTCCCTTTGTTTTTAATTTGCGTGACAATACGAACTTTCTGCCCGAGCGTCAAAATCTCTGCCATCGTTTCCGCATTGACCATCAGCGCTTCTAACGAAGACTGGTCGGCCACGATGGATGCATAATCAGTGAATCCGGACGCGTGATGGACAAACTCAAAAAAGGGATTCGCGTATTTGGCATCGGCAAAATACCGGTGGGCCAGAAGTTTTCCCTTATGGGGGCCTTGTTCAATCAGATGGTTACCCGTCCCGCCAATCTTGATGCTATACCACGGCGCCCGTCCGTAAGCGTTTTTCCAAATCGCATCATAGATAATCGGCCGCTGCCGCCATAATCGAGCGGGAGTGTAAGGAGCATCCGTGACCGTGCCATCGAACAACATTTGATGGTCGACGTAGTTGCCAAACTGTGGCAACAACATCTTCTCATCCAAGTTGAAACCGCGATCAAATCGCATGAGCTCCTCTTCGACTCGCTGCAAAAACTGAGTTTTGACCGCTGGCGACGGTTGTTGCTCACTTTCACTTGGTGGCATTTCAGAAAACTGAACTTGAGCGAAAATATCATTCCACAATTTAGCGGTTTGATCATCGGCCAAGTCGTGTAAAACCGTATCCAAACGTAAGTCGCCTTCTTGCGTTTGGGCGCCATGACACTTAACGCAATATTTCTTTAAGAATAATGTCGTCTGTGTTTGGAACACGTCA
>JABJJO010000058.1 GCA_018660825.1 Planctomycetaceae bacterium
CCGAGTGATTTTGTACTGAAGCTTGAGTTTCGAGCCACCCCTAATGCGGATAGCGGTGTTTTTATTCGTAAACCTCAACTTCAATGCCGAGACTACGTGCTGGCTGGTCCCTACAAGGATCTGAAAAACTACAAACCTCAGCTGTGGAACGAACTTGTGGTTACAGTGACTGGCGGTGTAGCACATGCCACCTGTAACGGCGAATTATTGACGGATAATATGTCGGTGCCGGCCACAGGCCCCATTGGCCTTGAAGGCGATCGTGGACAAATGGAATATCGGCGGATTCGAATCAAAGTTACCGAATAAAGTGACGTTCGATGTATTCTATTTTGTAAGAAATACGTGACTTTGAACAACCAGTTTGATCAGGTCTCGAATGCGGTTACCATTGGCTTGCAGCTTAAGGACAATTTCATCAACGTCACCTCGATCGGTGGGTTCTAAAATCCGCCCGCTGGAATAGGTCAGCATTTTTTTCGTCAAACCACGAGCGACCTGTTGTTCATGCTGAACCAACATTTTTTTCAGTGCAACAATATCCGTCACTTCGTGCCCCTTTGATGTTGTTGTGAAAGTATCAATATTATCGCGAGCCCCCGGATATTTATCCCGCCATCGTCCGATAGGGTCAAAATTTTCGAAAGCAAATCCAAGAGGATCGATTTTGCGGTGACAGTGGTTGCATGCCTGCTGATCGCGATGAATGGCTAACTGCTCTCCAATGGATTTGGCAGATGTGAGATCCGGTGAGAGTGGTTCGACGTCCGGTGGAGGCGGTGGGGGTGGTGTGCCGAGTATATTTTCCAGCAACCAAACTCCCCGAACGACGGGCGACGTATCCACACCATTGGCCGTGGATGTCATCACGCTGGGCATGGTAAGCACCCCACCTCGTCGGGCATCCTCAGTGGCAACCTTCCTTAGATGGTCACCTTTAATATCACTGCGATTGTAGAAAACCAACGCAATTTGCTCGTTCATAAGCGTGTAGTCTGATTCAATGAGCTGTCGAATCGGGCCGTTGCGGTGTAACAAGTCGCCGAAATATTGGTTCGTTTGTGCAATGACTTGTGGTTCCATCCGGCGGTCCCAATAAATGCGAAATGGACCATTGAGCTCCGGTGGACTCTCAGAAATTCTATCAAGTCGCAACCAGCGTTCCGTGAAATGGTGTACGAATGCCGCTGAGCGGGAGTCCGCGAGCATGCGATCCACCTGAGTCTGCAGGACTTTGGGGTTTCGCAGTTTTCCTGCCGACGCCAGTCTCATTAATTCGTCATCGGGCATGGATGACCAGAGAAAATAGCTCAATCGGCATGCGATCTCGTAGTTATTCAGCTTTTCGTTATCTTCCCTTAAATAGAGAAAATCGGGTGAGCATAAGATGGCCGTGTAACCTAGTTGCATTGCCTTGATGCCAGCTAGTGTCTTCTCGTCGGTGGTGACAGGTGAATTGCTCGTGGTACCGACAGCCAAAGGTAGATCGGTAAATCCCGGCCCGCTCCAGAACGCGCGTAAGCTATTTGGCTGACCATAGGCGAAATATTCAATCCGAATCTTTCGCGGGCCTGCTTTGAGTATGGTTTTGCCGGTTTTGGTGGAAGCACCATGCAATCCATCATGATCGATTACGCGCCGGCCATCGATCATGATTCTGGCCCCATCATCCGAGGCTAGTTTAAACTCGTATTCCGCATCCGTTTTTGTATCCAACCAACCCTCAAAAATGACTCCAAAGTGTTCTTTTTTTGTGGCGACACGGATATCTACCAAACCCTCAGCTAAGGGGCCTTCTTTGGCAGCCTCAAGTTCGTCAAACACGGGTAGTTTTGACCATTTTCCTTCATAAACCTTATAGGTAAGTTGACGAATACCTCCTTCTGAGACCATAGGTTCGGTATGTATCCTGGACAGTACTAAGTCGAGATAGGGCTGGATTTCTGCGGATTCCACGGGACGTCGAAAGGCTCGCTGAGCAAATCGCAGTAAGAGTTGTTGTACTTCCGCATCATCAAAGGATTCTGTTCCGTATAGCGAAGTGTGACTTTGAGGTGGCCACTGATTGAGAAGTGGGACGAGCTTAACGGAGTGGATTTGAATCATCGGTCCCAAATAATTGCGAATCACCCCGTGGTGCATATCCTGTTGCCATGCCTTTTGTGCCTGATCAAACTTCTGCTTATCCGTGATTACGTTTTTATCCGGTGGATCACGGTAAACGTCCGGTAGATAGGTCTTTGCCAACAAATCTGCCCGCGCTTCGCGATCTGACGGGGCGTTCTCCCATATGATCTGTGGCATCCATTCCTTATCGATCCATATTTCCACGGTAACGGTTTGGCGTTGACCGTCTCCGGCAAGCTCGATCATTTTGAGTGGGATATGGTCGTTGCGGGTGCCTCGTTTAAAAAGTCGCACATTGACCATCATCGGTCGTGATTGGTCGGTTCGAAGGATTTCACCCCAGGGATGCTGTTGGTTGTGGGCCGACAATTCAATCGTAAGTCGGTAGCGGGAAGATGAACGGACTCCGCCCCGAAGGTCATCCGGTGTGACCATTTCACGAAAGAAAATGGTGTCGACATCGGGATGGATCTCGCTGGCTAAACGGGGGAGATCCTTGCGGTGGGTTTTGAGGAGTGATCCCTTGTATTGCCGGATGGGGATATCAGGGTGGGCTCTCGGGAAGGTTGCTAATGCGAGACTCTCTTCTGCCGCATCCAGCGTCAGTCGCAGCAGAAAGTCTGACATCACCAGTCGATTACCAATATTGTCGAATCCTTCTTCCACCTCGTCACCCGGGAATGAACGAAATGGATCGGTGCTGGTGTTTTCAACGCGCCCATTACCGTTGTTATCGACGAGTCGTGGTTTGTTTCCGATTCGAAGTTCGGGGTCCTGAATATAGAGAAGGTCACGGACCGTGTTTCGCAGTTCAAATCGGTTCAAGCGGCGGGCAACGGTTTGCCCCCCCGTACTTTTAAGTTCCGCGTAGGCATTCTGCAAGCGTGGCGTTAGTAACTTGATCACTTTCGTGATTTCTACGTCGTTGGGCTGTAACGAATCTTTCGGAGGCATGTCGCCGAGATTGAGCTGGTCAACGATGCCCTGCCATAGCTGTAGCGTTTCAATATTTGTAAGATCATCTTGCAGGTTGTCAAATCGCTTGCTGTTTTCCTGTACTTCGGCGCCATGACACTCCGTGCAGTACCTGGCCAGGAAAGGGCGCACCTGTTCCAACGGTGATGCGCCGATGGTTACGCCGGTAAACGCAAAGAGCCAAGCGAGCACGAATGCAGGAACCAGCAGATTGCGAGCATGGCACATTAGGATGGTCTCCACTCAAAGTCGGTGAGCGTGCCGGAACTGGTTCCAAACCGCTCAATTTCTAACCCGTGATTTTGCAGAATGGACAAAAGCAGGTTGGCCGCCGGAACACGATGAGCTGATTCTGGATCCGGATACACTTTATGCTCGCCGTGTTTAAAGCTGCCGCCGGCGACTACCAGTGGCAGATTCTTAGTCGAGTGTGGTCCGGTTGCCATACCACAACCAAACATAACCGTTGTGTGATCAAATAGCGTTCCGCCGTTGTGTATGTCTTGCTGTGCTTTTAGCAGGTCGATTAGATGCGACATTTGACGCATGATGTTGTTTTCGATCTTCTTTAAGGCGTCGATGTGGTCCGGACGGTTTCCATGATGAGAAAACCCGTGGTAGCCGCCGCTTAGCCCAAAATCGCCGTTCACGAATCCTGAACTGAGAGTAATGGCACGCGTAGAGTCAGTTTGGATAGCCAAGGCAATGAGTTCGATCATGGACCGCAAGTCCGATTCGGTTCCCTTTCCTTGTTGAGGCTCTGTCCGATCCGTTTTCGGTTTAGGGCGATGTAACCAGGGTTGCTGCAAATTCGATTTTCTTTTCCAGACTGCGAACAGCTTCCAGGTATTCTATGAATTTTTGTTGGTCCCGTTTTCCGAGATCTTTCTCAATAACTCTGGCTTTGTCCAACACGACATCCAAAATACTTGTTTGTCGTTTTAGCTTTTCTGTGGCGGAAACTTTCTTGTCTGCAGTATCTTCGATAAAGAGAGCCCGAAACATTCCACGTAGATCGATGGCGGGAACTTGAACTCCGGTGCGGGTGAAACTGACGAAATTAGATTCATTGACTCGAACCGTCATGGAGGGAAATCGTGTGTTGGCGCCTTCATGCTCGGCAATCTTCTGATCGACGCTGATATTTCCTTCCGGGTAATCAGAGGCTAGGTGAGGGCGAACACCGCTCAGCAAAACAGGTACGCCTTGATGGCCAATGGTATTCCCATGATCCAGATTGGAAAACACGGTAAAATTCTGGCGGTGCTTTTCCAGTGGTTTGAGTGTTTCGGGGATCTCGTAATCGTGACCAGTTTGGTCGGCAGACGGGAAGAAAGCATCGCGATAAATGCCATAATTGTTCGATAGGCATACAAAGCGTTTTACGGGCTCTGCATTGGGGGCGGACGCTGAACCGTAAGGAATCATTGCTTCGAGCATGGGTAGCGCGATGGCGACACCGGCGCCTTTTAGAAAACTGCGTCGTTTGAGTGTGGGTC
>JABJJO010000101.1 GCA_018660825.1 Planctomycetaceae bacterium
CGTTTTTGTTGGAGAGCCGCTGCACTTATTGTTAGAGCCAACTCCACCGCCACCGCCCCAGAAACAGCAGGTGGACATCGTGTTTGTTCTCGACGCAACGCAAAGCATGCAATTCGCAATCGACGGGACGAAGGCAGGAATTCAAAGTTTTGTCGATGGGCTCGATGATGACAATCTGGATTCACGGGTGGGGCTTGTGGCTTTCCGAGACAGTAGTTATGACACCCCACCACAAATCCTTGATTTCAATGGCGCGCACTTTTCGAATGATCCTGTCATATTTCGTAATAAATTGTCTCAGGTTCGGGCAGCGGGTGGCGGTGATATACCGGAAAGTAGTTTTGATGCCTTAGCGATAGCTTCAGATCTGAATTTCAGAGCTAAATCCGAGAAAGTACTGGTTCTGATTACCGACGCACCACCACGGATCCCGGATACGGCAATGCGTGGTGTCGAACAGACAGCCAAGCGGTTATCTGATAATGAAATTTCTCAATTGCACGTCGTAACTATGAAAGTCTTTGAAGGTCATTATCGGGATGTTCAAACCACATCGCATATCCGTGGCAAGTTCTTTTCATTATCTGCAGCGGCTGCGGGTTCTGAAGGGTTTGACGATATCCTGCCTGAGGTGGGGCAAGCCATAACTGTAGCCAGCGTCAAAGGGCTGCAGAGCGGAGTGGAATATGCGGATGACCAAACCTCAACACTGTTGGCACTTGTTGGCCTGTGGACAGGAATATTATCGTGTGGTATTTGCCTAACCCTCATTGCTGCGCAAAATGCTTCGCTGAGGCGCCAACTGATGACCTTGCCCGAGGCACTTAAAGGTGGAGGGGGCAGTTTGGCTACGGGGATTATTTCGGGAATTGCCGGACAACTACTGTTCCAATATGCGTTAGGAACTACCGACACATCAGAAGCGATCGACGCGGGCAACTACTCGCGAGAAATCATTAGCCGAGTTTGTGCGTGGATTATGCTGGGCGGTATGCTTGGTGGAACGATGGCCTTTTTCATTCCCAATTTGAAATGGTCTTCCGCGGCGATAGGCGGCATGATTGGAGGCGGAATCGGTGCTGGAGGATATTTACTGACGTCCAGCTTAGGATATAGCTTGGGGCGTATTCTGGGGGCGGCCTGCCTGGGCCTGCTGATTGGATTGATGGTAGCGTTATCCGAAATTGTGTCGCGATCGTATTGGCTCGAGATCAGCTACGGTAAAAACGAGAAGACGCGGGTCAACTTAGGTGCACGCCCGGTTACCGTAGGTAATGATCGCAGTTGTACGGTTTGGCTTTCAACAGGTCCGCCAGTAAAATACAGTTATGCCATGGAAGAAGGCGTTATTTTCTGCAGCGATGTCGCGACGGGGCACTCCATCTCAGTCAAACCAAACGACGCCAATGCAATTAACCATATTACGTTAACAGTTCGCGCGGCTGCCGTCGATTCAGCACAGCCAATGCCGTTACCGCCCGTCGCGCCGCCTCCGCCGCCGCCCAAGAAAACAAAATACGCTTCTACTGCTAAAACTGGTGACAGTCCTGTTCCGTCATCACGACCAATAAATTCAACTCGCCCCCCAGGAACACTCCCTCCCCCTCCTCCCATAAAAAAAGACAAGCAGGGTTGAAAACGTGAATCTTAATTTGCTCCCGCTGATCTTTACCATGCTCGCAGATATCGACTTCAACGCGCCCACAGCGTTCGGCATTCCGCTAGGCACACTTTTTATTTTCTGGATGCTGATGAATATGAATAAACAGTCGCAGGCCCAGTCCGGAACAAAAACCGTCGTGGCAACAGCATTCACGTCGCCCAACACGATGGATGTCCATCTTAAAAATGAAGTCACCGCAGATGTCGTCCTGTTCCAACACAGCGAAGCGACTTTTGGCGGTGGACAAGTTATGATCAGCTATACCGTCAAAATAAAAGAGAGCGGCACCTTTGTGATCGCCGGCGGAAAAGTAAAATCGGGAAATCTAAGTCGTTCGCATTGCGGTACGCGTCAAATCAGCGGAGATGCGGGCGATGTAATCTCAGGAGCCATCAACTGCAATGGATTTACAACCGGGATATGGGGGATTGGTGCATTCCGATCGGCCAATCAGGTGCCCAAGACGTAACGGATTCCACGACGGCAATACGTGCTAAATTTATCGCTCGCAGTAAACTTAGAAAAACAAAGGATGGACTACCATGGCGAATGATTTCAACGATAAACATGTGTTGATTACCGGTGGAACCCGGGGAATTGGAAGTGCACTAGCTGTTCGACTCGCTTCGGAAGGTGCAAAACTATCGCTCAATTATTTTTCACGCGATGAGGATGCCCAACAAACGGTTACTCATATTACAGGGCTGGGGGGTGAGGCCTTCGCCGTGCAAGGCGATAATGCATCTCCCAAAACTGCCGCGGATGTTGTGACGCTGGCCCGTGCACAATACGGACCGATTGACATGCTCGTAACGGCGGCGGGCCTCAGCATTCCCGGATCAGCTGACGCGATGACTTGGGAACGCTGGAAGACCACACTGAACGTAAACCTAGACGGAACATTCAATATGATCTATGCCGTCATTGAAGAAATGCAACAGCAACAATTTGGTCGCATCGTCACATTTTCGTCAATTGCGGCGCTGAGGGCGCGGGAAAACCAGATTGCATATTCTGTTGCCAAAGCTGGCGTAATTGCCATGACCCGCTGCATGGCTGAGGCGTGGGCCCAGCATGGCATCCGTGTGAATTGTGTCTGTCCGGGACTCACCGAAACTGAAATGGCTCATACTCTTTCGCCGGAAGTCCACCGCATGATCATGCAAAACACACCACTCGGTCGAATCGGTGAACCCGAGGAACTTGCCGCGGTGGCCCGCTTTTTATTGAGTGAGGAATCAAGCTTTATGACCGGCCAAACCGTGGTTGCCAGCGGTGGACGTGTAATGATCCCGGGATAACCTGAAACTAGCCATTATTCATTGTCACGGCTGTCTTTACTCAGCAGCAGCAACTAAAGCAGCGGCAATGGCTCACCTTCGCATATTGCAAGCGGACGTCCAAGTGGATCGTGGATCTCACTGTTATGATGGATTCCCAACGCATTAAATATGGTGGCGTGCAAATCTGCAGGTGTGCTGGGGTTGTTCCGCGGATAGGCTCCATTGATATCACTGCTACCGTAGATACGTCCACCACGGATGCCGCCTCCGGCTAAGGCGACGGAATAGACGTTGGGATAATGGTCACGTCCAGCATTGCCGTTAATCTTGGGCGTACGCCCGAATTCAGTAAGAAAGACAACTAAAGTTTCTTCGAGCATGCCTCGATCCTGCAGATCGTTCAACAATGCACTGCAACCCTGATCCCAAACCGGAAGCAGGTTGTTTTTCAAACGATTGAAGTTGTCAGAATGCGTGTCCCACATATCCCCACTTCCACCGTTAAGATCTCCGGCACTACAAGTAACCTGAGTGATGGGCACACCGGCTTCGATCAGTCGACGAGCCAATAACAGACTTTGCCCGCCAATGTGGTCCCCATAGGCCTCGCGGGTTTTAGCAGGTTCCTTATCCAAATTATAAGCGTTACGAACTTTGCCATTAATTAGCATGTCGGTTGCTAGTTCTCGGAAATGATCGAAATTCTGAAAGACAGATTCGTGGTTGAGAGGATCTTCTAGTCGCGACAGCAATTGATTCCGTCTTTGCAGTTGGGGCAAATCTTTTTCTTCACCCAAATCCAACACTTCACTGCCCAATGTTCGAGAGACACCTCCCCAAGCCTTGCCTGCAGGAGTACGAATGACGACTGGATCATAGTTGATTCCTAGAAACCCTCCGTACTCGCCAGCCTGCAAAGTACCATTGTCGACCATGGGATAAGGCAACCGAACAGCTTTGGGCACACCACGTGGAGCGTCTCGAAAAGCACTGACGGTGGCGGCCAGTGAGGGCCAATCTTCTCGTAACGGTGGAATATTACCGCTACGCGGCGGCTTGTGGCCTGTCATATTCCAGTACATACCGCGACCGTGAGCGGAATCCGAATGGTGCATCGAACGGATGATGGCAAGTTTGTCCGTTTGTTGCGCCATCAACGGTATGTGCTCGCTCATGTGGTATCCGGCAATACCGGTTTGAATGGTTCCAAACAAGCCACGCACTTCTGCCGAAGCGGTCATCTTTGGATCGAACGTCTCATGATGGCTCATGCCACCCCAGCAATAGACGACAATGCAATTCTTCGCCTTGCCACTGCCAGATCGAAATCGAACCGCTGCGGATGCCGCTGCCTGTCGTTGCATACTCAGCCACATGGGCAACGACCAGGAAAGCATGCCGACCGAAGTTTTGAGGAAATCCCGTCGTTGCGTTTTCATGGAGAATCTTTAAAATTAGATTTACGATCCTATAATATACATTGTACCATATTCAAAACTAAACATGTACGTCAATAGCTGGATTATTGGGCCGTGAGGTTCTGTTTTCCAGGTTCGCATGTCAAACTAAAACCTACCCAACAAGGAGTAATATATGCGAATTATACTTTTAACAACGACGGTACTGCTGTTGGCCATTATTGCACCACATACCGTACTATCCCAGAAAACACAAGTTTTCATTCTTGCCGGACAGTCCAATATGCAGGGCCAGGGTGTCGTCGATCTAGATCATCCGATGCACTACAACGCGGGCAAAGGGATTCTCAATCAAGTAATGCTGAATCCCAAGATGAAGGATTTGTATGCCCATATCAAAAACGAAGAAGGTAATTTTATCGTACGTGATGATGTCTTCGTACGTTATGTAACACCATCAGAGATTAAGCGGGGTGGACTATCGGTCGGTTTCACTGGGTACCCTGGCAATCACCACATTGGTCCGGAATTTCAGTTCGGCCATGTCGTCGGCAAGGCGATCAAACAGCCTGTACTACTAATCAAGACCGCCTGGGGTGGTAAGAGTCTCTACAAGGATTTCCGCCCCCCATCAAGTGGCGGTGAGGTCGGCAAATATTACCGACAGATGATTTCCGAAATCAAACAGGGCCTCAATCAAATATCGGTGGAATTCCCTAATCTTAACAAACATTACGAACTACGAGGGTTCGTCTGGTTCCAGGGTTGGAATGATATGTATAACGAAGAAGCCAGAGATCATTACGAGCAGAATCTAGTAAATCTCATCAAGGACGTTCGCCACGAACTCAATGCGCACAACATGCCTGTTGTGATAGGTGAGTTGGGCAATGGTGGAGAAGATGTATCGGAAAACATGAAAGCCATTCGCAATGCTCAGAAAAATGCGGCGATAAATATACCGAATGCAGTGTTTGTCAAAACTACGCCTTTTGCTCGTCCCAAGGAACAATCACCTAATGTTGGCCATGGTCACCATTGGTTTGGGAATGCGGAGAGCTATTTTTTAATCGGAAATGCACTCGGAAAATCAATGCTTGAATTTCAAAAGACAAAATAGACATGGGTGCAACCAAATTCAAAATGGCGTAAAATAATTTGTCACCGTCCATTTTTCAACAAGTCCAGTTCCTTCTTTCAACACCCTAGGCAATGATGATTTGGAAATATAGAATTCTTGCTTTCGTTTTTTACTGTGCCAACCTGCCGCTGTCGGTCGCGGCGGTTGCGCCTTCCAAAGCCGTTGATTTTTCCCGTGATGTGTTACCAATTCTTTCAAATAAGTGCTTCATTTGTCACGGGCCCGATTCACACGACCCAGATTTGATACGACTCGACAGCGAAGCCACGGCGACTGCCGACCGCGGCGGGTATCGAGCCATTGATCAGGCACAGCCCAAAAACAGTGGCATGCTATCACGGTTGCACTCGGCGGATGAACCGATGCCTCCGTCCGATGCGCAAAAACAACTGACTGCCGACGAACTTGAATTGCTGACGCGTTGGTTAAAAGAAGGAGGCGTCTATGCCAAACACTGGGCATTCGAGGCTCCGATCCAAGTCATACCCAGATCCAATCGACGCGCTGAACGCGACGAAGTAATTGATGCTTTCGTCAAAGATGGATTCAAATCCTCGAAGGTGGATTTTGCACCGCAAGCGGATCGTGCAACTCTGGCACGGCGAGTCTCGTTGGTACTAACAGGTCTACCGCCAGAATTGGATGTTCTAGAAACGTATATCCGCGACGACAGTCCACAGGCCTATTCAAAACTTGTCGAGTCCCTGCTTGCGAATCCTAGATATGGTGAGCATCAGGCGCGTTATTGGCTGGATGCTGTTCGCTATGGAGACACACATGGGTTACATCTGGATAACCAACGAGGCATATACCCCTATCGCGACTGGGTTGTAGGCGCCCTAAACGACAATTTACCGATGGACCAGTTTATTCGTTGGCAACTGGCTGGGGATCTACTGGAGGATCCCACGCTGGGTCAACAAGTGGCAACAGGATTTGTGCGGCTCAATCCCAGTACGGCCGAAGGCGGAGCGATCGCCGCTGAGTTTCAGGCTAAAAACAACTTTGATCGTACTGAGACAATTGGAACGGTCCTGTTGGGAATGACGCTTACCTGTTCACGCTGCCATTCACATAAATATGATCCCATCACGCAAACGGAATACTATCAACTGCTGGCGTTCTTCAATAGTACGGCGGAAAGCCCGCTAGACGGAAACTCGTATACCTATCCGCCAATACTCAAAGCGCCCTCAGATCAGAATGCATGGCAAGACTGGAATCAAATAGAAAAAGAACAAGCGGAAATAATCTCGCAAGCAACCAAAATGATCGGAATGGAAGTTATGTTTTCCGAATCTTTGGCAAAGCAATGGGAAGGTGCGTCGCGGGACTCAAAATTGGTGATTATCATTTCTGAAGCGAGTCCCTTCGCGAAGCTCGGACTGTTTCAACAGGCGGTTGAATTACAACGGCGAAAAGACGAAGCCAAAACAACTTTTACAACAACTTTGGTAACAAAAGACCTCCCCAACCCACGCGAAACAAGACTTCTGGAGCGGGGCGAATACGATCGCCCACAAGGGGATCCGCTGCAAGCAGACGTTCTTAGTGTGATGGGTCAATTGCCAACCGGCACACCACGTAACCGTTTAGGCTTGGCACAGTGGCTTACCGCTGCTGAGCATCCCGTCGTTACGAGGGTCTTGGTAAATCGCATTTGGGCTCGAGTATTTGGTGATCCACTTGTCCGAACACCAGAGGACTTCGGCCAACAGGGGCAACAACCAACGCACCCGGAACTTCTCGACTGGCTGGCTGTTGATTTCCAGCAGAACGGTTGGGATCTCAAGGATATACTCCGTCTGCTGGTTCATAGCCGTACATTCAAGCAAGAATCGGCTTGGCGTAAATCGGTGGACGACCCGACTAATCGACTGTTGGCACGCGGGCCGAGCTACCGTCTCGACGCGGAAGTTCTCAGAGATATCGGACTGTGGGCAAGTGGGTTATTGAGTCCACACATGGGTGGTGCGGGGGTAAAACCTTACCAACCCGACGGGATGTGGAAAGCGTTAGCACATCCGGGCAGCAACACCAAACAATACGTTCGTGATAAAGGTGAGCTGCTGTACCGCCGCAGTCTATACGTCTACTGGAAGCGAACCAGCCCCCATCCCATGATGACGTTATTTGATGCTCCCGACCGAGAATCTAGTTGCGTCCAACGACAACGCACAAATACTGGATTGCAATCTCTAGGGCTCCTCAACGAAACACAGCGAGTCGAAATGGGGCGAGTTCTAGCAGAACGACTATTACTTGAGGCTCAAACAGATCAGGCACGGGTTAACCTGCTATTTAAATTATTGGCCAGTCGGGAAGCATCGGCGGTCGAACAACAATCCGTTGCGGATTTAATAAACAACCTGCGTGCCCATTACGTGGGAAGTGAAGATGACGCTCAGGCTCTACTGGCAATTGGAGATGCTGAACAAAATGAGGACTTGGACCCCACGGAACACGCCGTGTGGACTCTAATTGCGGTCACTATTTTAGCGAGCGACCCGGCAATATTGATTTACTAATCATGGACCAAACACCTAACTTGAAATAATAAAACGATGAACACCGTGCACCCTATCCGTGAACGCGAACTGCTGATGACCCGCAGGCAACTTTTTGGTAAATCTGCTCTGGGACTCGGTACGGCTGCTATGGCTGGGTTGATACAAACGGAATTGGGGGCCGCAGCCGAACCATTACGGGGACTTCCCCATCACACAGCCAAGGCCAAGAGGGTCATCTACCTATTCATGAGTGGTGGGCCAAGCCATATAGACCTGTGGGATTACAAACCCAAACTGGGCGACCTATATGGCAAGCAATTGCCAGACGAGGTCCGAGATGGCCAACGGGTGACGGGAATGACGGCAAATCAAAAGAGTGGATTCCCGCTGGCGCCAAGTCGCTATAAGTTCACCAAGCAGGACAATCAAGCCGACGGCTTGTGGTGCAGTGAATTGTTACCGCATACGGCTACCGTCGCCAAAGAACTCTGCGTTGTGCACAGCACGTTTACCGAAGCGATTAATCATGATCCAGCTATTACCTATATCCAATCCGGCTCTCAAACTCCCGGTCGGCCCAGCCTAGGTGCGTGGCTAAGCTACGGGCTTGGCTCAGCCAATGAGAATCTTCCTCATTACGTTGTCATGCATGCCCGAACCCGATTTCCTGAACAAAGTTTATTTAATCGTCTGTGGGGACCTGGATTTCTATCATCGGATCATCAAGGAATCCTGATGCGCAGTCAGGGAGATCCAGTGCTGTTTTTGAGTAAACCCGATGGAGTAAGTTCCGCAGATCGACGTGCACAACTTGACGCGTTGGCATCCATCAATCAACAGCAAGCACAAGAGTTTGGAGATCCTGAAATTCTGTCGCGTATTCGACAACATGAAATGGCGTTTCGGATGCAAACATCTGTCCCGGAACTGGTAGATTTCTCTGACGAAACCAAAGACACCCTCGAACTGTATGGCGACGACGTTAATACACCAGGGACCTTTGCAGCCTGCTGCTTAACCGCACGTCGTTTAGCTGAACGCAATGTTCGTAATATTCAAATATTTCACCGAGGCTGGGACGCCCATGGAAACCTAGCCGGTGAGCATAGTTCGCAGTGCAAAGATATTGATCAGGCAACCGCGGCGTTGATCAAAGATCTTAAACAACGAGGGATGCTCGAAGAGACTCTTATCGTGTGGGGGGGAGAATTTGGCCGTACTCCGTATTGCCAAGGTAATCTAACACGCGAAAACTACGGCCGCGATCATCATCCCCGATGCTTTACCACTTGGATGGCCGGCGGAGGCGTCAAACCGGGAATCACGTACGGCAAAACTGACGATTACGGATACAACATCGCTGACGCGGATGGGCAACCCTTGTCACCCCGACCGGCAAAGGACCAATGGACGCCCGGAACAATGCATATCCACGATTTAAATGCGACGATCCTGCACCTGCTGGGGATCGACCATCATCGCCTAACTTATCGCTATCAAGGACGGGATTTTCGACTGACCGATGTGCATGGGCACGTGATATCCGAAATCCTCGCCTGAGCGACTACTTTTTTAGCAAGATTGTCAATTATGTTTAATAAGTTTTTATACTACCAACTGATTGCCGTAAGCTTCCTTGTGAGTTTCGCCAATGCTGCGGCTAAGCCAAATATTGTCTTAATCGTATCCGATGACCAAGGTTACGGTGATATCAGCGCCTATGATCATCCGGCAGAAGTCGCCACGGTTAATCTGGATAGAATTTCCAAGGCGGGCGCCCGCTTTTCTAACGGTTATGCCTCGGCATATGTTTGTGCACCGTCGCGAGCTGGGCTACTAACGGGACGGTATCAGCAGCGGTTTGGGTTTTATAGTGGTGGCGATTCGCGAATCGGATTGCCGTTATCGGAAGTCACACTGGCGACGCTCCTGAAAACCGCTGGCTACAAGACAGGGGTGTTTGGAAAATGGCACTTAGGACTGGAAAAACAACATCACCCGCTCAGTCGTGGGTTCGATGAGTTCTATGGTTTTCTCGGGCATGGAGCACATGACTACTTTGAGCTCAAAGCGGATGATGAGCACAACGGCATGTGGCGTAATTGGGACCGTATCGATGACACGGGATATCTGACAGATAATCTAGGTCGTGAAGCAGCCGCATTTATTAGGAATCATCACGATGAGCCGTTCTTTTGCTACCTGCCGTTTAATGCAGTTCATTGGCCGTTACAGGCCCCGCAGGAAGATGTCGAACGGTACCGCAACGATAACCCAGAACGAAATATTTATTTGGCCATGTTAGATCGCATGGATCAGGCCGTTGGCGTCGTTCTGGATGAATTGGAATCCCAAGGACTAACTGAGAATACTTTGGTTTTGTTCATGTCTGATAACGGTGGCAGCAAAAAAGTATTTGCCAACAATGGAAAACTACGGGATTTCAAACAGTCCACCTACGAGGGCGGCATTCGAGTACCGTTTATGGTGAGTTGGCCGGCCGAAGTTGAGGCTGGAAAAGTGATCAAGACACCGGTTATTGCGCTCGATCTATTGCCCACCATTTGCCAAGCCGTTGGGATTACCATCCCTTCAAATAGGAAGTTGGATGGCAAGAGTCTACTACCGCTACTACAGGGCGAGGCGGTAAAGCAACTACACGAGTATCTTTATTGGGATGGTGATGAAGGGCGTTATGCCATCCGCAACGGCGATTGGAAATTGGTGGTGCGCAACGACACTGTCAGCCTTTATAACCTCGCAGAGGATATTGGTGAGGAACATGACCTAAAAGAAGTGCACCCCGAAAAACTCCAGCAATTGCAGGAGCAATTCACAGCCTGGCGAAAACAGTGCCCGCCAACATTGCGAGAACAACAAACAGCAAAGAAGAAACCTGTGCCTGCTAGCACTCAGCGACGTTCAGGCACCCCAAATGTACTCTTGGTCATTTGCGACGATTTGAATCGGCATGTCACGACCTCCGGCTATCAACACATAAAGACCCCGTCGCTGGAAGCATTGGCGACGCGGGGCATGACGTTTAATCGCGCCTACTGTCAATATCCGGTCTGTGGTCCATCGCGGGCATCGTTTCTAAGTGGTGTGTATCCTGAAACAACGGGTATCTTGGATAACAAGAGTGATATCCGCAATGTCCGCCCAGAATTGAAGTCCTTACCCCAATTGTTTAAGGAAAATGGGTACTGGACCGGCGGAGTCGGTAAGGTCTTTCATGGGAAACTCGATCACGGCGACACCGCTTGGCATGAGTATCATCAGTTTCAAAATTCTTGGAATCCGGTTTTAAAGCCGATACAGGATGCTTTTGAAAAAGAGCATGGATCCATTGATTTACCTGAAAACCAGAAAGCATGGCGTGCTGCCCTAAAGGAAAATAGAGTTGCTGTGGGTGGGCAGTCACCTCCAGGATATGGTCCGACCGATATGACTGACGCTCAGCACCGCGACGGCAAAAACGTACGTCAGGTCGCAAAATGGATTAATGAACAGAGCCATGGTGATAAGCCATTTTTCATCACCTGCGGAATTCACAAACCTCATGTTCCTTTTTGGGCCCCTCAGAAATATTTCGATATGTATCCCCCGCATAAAATCCCAGTACAACCCGTTCCGCTTGATGATCTCGACGATATTCCGCCGCGGGCATTAGTACACCGATACGAAGCGTTTGGCTTTGAACGGGGTGTTGAAAACATGAAATTACGGCGCGACTACATGCAGGCTTACCACGCTTGCATTACGTTTATCGACGCACAAATCGGGCTACTGTGGGACGCGTTGGATGAACAACAGTTATGGGAAGACACGATTGTCATTGTCATGTCCGACCACGGCTATCATTTGGGGGAGCATTTCTTGTGGGGAAAAGTCACATTATTTGAGGAATGCGCGCGAGTTCCTTTGATTATTCATGTTCCGGGACGTACCAACGCCGGCAGTTCCACTGAGGGTCTCGTCGAATTGGTGGACCTGCTGCCGACCCTCTGTAGCCTCTGTGATATTACCATTCCGAATTACGTCCAAGGGACTTCGCTGGAACTTTTATTAGAGGATCCCTCGCTACCGGGAAAACGGCAGGCGTACACGGTAGTGACTCGAGGCGGGGGAGAATTAGGTCTGTCCGTACGCGTTGATCGCTGGCGATATGCGGACTGGGGCGATTCTGGAAAAGAACTGTATGACCTTAGGAACGACCCCGGCGAAATTCGCAATCAGTTTGGTGAATCCCGCCAACAACAAGTGCAACGGATGCAACGGACGTTAGAAAATGCTAGAACACCTCTGCGTCTAACGAATCCAGAATAGTTGAATTCCACGATCATTCAACGGCGTTACTCTTGCTTCGGCGTCCATGTGTAGAAATGGTGAATAGTTCGGGACTTAAATGGAGTGCCGGGTTGCAGCAGTGTGCTGGGAAAGTTGGGCTTGTTAGGTGAATCTGGAAAATGCTGTGTTTCCAAGCAAAACGCCTGATTGGTTTTATAAATAGCACCGTCGCGACCTTTAACTTCCTTCATATGGATCGAGGTATAAAACTGTACTCCGGGTTGATCAGTACGGACCGCCATGCCACGACCGGTCGAGCGTTCAGATACCCGTGCGATCAATTCCGGCTGTGCGGGCCGCTGCATCGCGAAAACATAATTGTGATCATAGCGGCCGACATCGACCTGCTTTGAGATTTTCGCGCCCTCGCGGAAATCAAAGGGAGTTCCAGCGACTTCTTTGATTTCGCCAGTTGGTACGCCGTCATCGTCGACCGGTAAATAGTGATCGCAGTATAGACGCACAAAGTGGTTGTGGACCTCTCCGGCATCATGGCCGGCTAGATTGAAATAGGAGTGTTGCGTCAAATTGATATGAGTGGTCTTACTCGTAGTGGCAAAATAACTAATGGCCAGGTCATTGTTAGCATTGAGCGTATAGTTAACACGAATCATGAGTTTTCCAGGATACCCTTCGTCTCCATCTTCACTAACTAACTGAAAGGAAACACCGACTGCCTTATCTAGTTTCAACACAGTCGCCTTCCAGATTCGCGAATTGAAACCAACTTCACCCCCATGCAGATGATGGCCATTGGCAAAATTATCGGCAAGTTTATACTGCTGGTCGCCTATCTTGAAACTCGCGCCTGAAATGCGATTGGCAAAACGTCCCACGATGCAACCGGAGTAGATACCGTCGTTTTCATAACCCTCCAAGTCGTCGTAGCCGAGAACGATATCCGCTAGATTGCCGTCCCGATCCGGCGTGATTAACGAAGTTAACGTAGCACCCAAGTTAATCAACTTGACTGTTATCTTGTTTTTATTCGTCAACGTATACTGTGTTACTTTTTCACCAGTGGATGTCTTGCCATATGCTTTGCGCGATACAGACAACTCCGCCGCGTTGATGGTCGGTAACATGCAAGTGAGTAGCATACAGATCAGCGTTAAACATGTTTTCATAAGTCGTTATTCCTGCAAACAAAGGGAAGGCTTGGCACCTTTAGCGTTTTGTAATCTACAACATTATACTGTACAAGTCACTGTTCTAACTTATACGATATTAACCTAAAGACATTTCGTTACGCAAAAAAGGTAACCATCACGATGAGATTCACTTTCCAGTTGGCCGTTTTGTTTATCTGCGCGGCAAACGCGATAAGTGCCGCCACTCGGCCCAACGTCGTTTTTATTCTTGCTGATGACCTCGGCTGGAGTGATACGACGCTTTACGGGACGACTAGTTTCTACGAAACACCAAATATCCAGCGTCTTGCCAAGCGGGGACTTTTATTTACTAATGCCTATGCGGCTCACCCACTTTGTTCTCCAACCCGCAGCAGTATCATGACCGGCTTAGATCCCGCTCGGACGGGATTCACTAGTGCAGCCGGCCACGTCGCTACTGTAACCCTAGAAAAACAATTAGCGCCTCGGGCTAAGCCGGACCAAAGAGTACTGACGCCAACGAGTGTTTCCAGACTCGACACCAAGTACATGACGCTGGCGGAAACCATGAAAGCGGCAGGATACGTGACGGGGCATTTTGGGAAGTGGCATTTAGGACCGGAACCTTACACGCCTCTGCAACATGGTTTTGACATCGATATCCCGCACTGGCCTGGTCCTGGACCTGCTGGTTCCTATGTAGCTCCTTGGAAATTCCCGTCTACGCTTGATTTTGACCCTGCCGTTCCGGACGAACACATCGAAGACCGTATGGCCGATGAAGCCGTTGCTTTTATTTCAGCCAACCGAGACCAACCATTCTTCCTGAATTACTGGGCGTTTTCGGTGCACGGCCCGTGGGATGGGAAAAAGGCACTCAAAGACAAGTACGCCCGTAAGGCCGATCACACCAATGCCCAGCGACTGCCCGTGTACGGTGCAATGGTGGAGAGTCTCGACGACGCGGTCGGCAGACTGCTTGATACTCTGGATCGGCTTAAGCTTACAGATAATACCATCGTTGTTTTCTTTTCTGACAACGGTGGTAATTTGTACAGTCGCATCGACGGGCTTCCGCCTACCAGTAACGCTCCTTTGCGAGGAGGCAAGGCGACTATCTATGAAGGTGGTACCCGAGTCCCTTGTGCCGTTGTCTGGCCCGGCAGGACGAAAGCGGGGCAGACAACCGCTGCACTAATTAGCAGCACGGACTGGTATCCCACACTATTGGAGATGCTACAGATTGAAAATCCAACCGGCGTCCAGTTCGATGGAATCAGTCAGGTACCGGCGCTGCTAGGCAAAACCGCGCCGCGTGACTCTGTTGTCTGCTTCGTGCCGAACTATTTCCCTAGACCAGACACGATTCCCGCGACCTATATACGACGTGGTCCCTGGAAGCTGATTCGCTTTCACGCGGATGGAGATCAGGGGGATGACCGTTTTGAACTCTATAATCTAGACACGGACATTGGTGAGTCTAAAAATATTGCGACCGCCAATCCGGATCTTGTGCGGCAACTAAATGATGCGATTAGCACATATTTAAGAAACACCGAAGCTCTGGTGCCCGTACCCAACCCAAACTTCGACATGGACACGATCTCCCGCTCCGATAAACAACTGCGTGCTGAGTTGCACATGAGTGACGACTGGTACTTTTTGGATAACGGCTTAATCCGCATCGGTGTTGACCGATCTCGCGGCGCGGGCATTGGCTACCTTTCACCGTCAACAACCCACGGCAATGTGCTCAATCACTTTGACGAAGGGCGTTTTATCCAACAGTCCTACTATGGCAAAAAGGATGGTTCGATGTGGAATGGAAAACCATGGAATTACAATCCAGTGCAGGGTGGCAGTTGGAAAGGGGATTCGTCGCAGATACTTGAATTCCACAAACATAATTTGGAGCAAACTATTTTCTCCCGAGTGCAACCACAACACTGGGCAACTGGCGCAACCTGTCCCGAAGCGGTCATGCAACAGACGATCTCTTTAGATGGAGAAGTTGCACGCGTGCAGTTCCAATGGACCTATTCTGGTGAAAATCAAATGCTGGCTAGACACCAGGAAATGCCCGCGGTATTCGTGGACGCGGCGTTAGAGAATCTTGTCTATCGCGATCAGGGTAAACTTGAACGTCGCGTTCCCCAGTGGCCGAATGAATACGGTACCGCTTCGGGGCAGTGGTTTGCTTACGTGGACAAATCGGACTGGGGCATCGGAGTTTTTACGCCAGGGACTACGTCATTTACGTGTTATCGAGCAAAAGGGAATGGCAAGCAGGGACCTCAAGGGTCTGCTTGTTCCTATGTAGCGCCGTTACGCACGTTTTCACTAAGCACGGGACAAGTCGTACGGTACGATGTTTACCTGACATTGGGGAAACTAGCCGACATCGAGAAACGGTTTAACGCTGTGCAGCAGCAACGAAAGATTGCCGACAATTCAGCAGCGGTAATTCGACGTAGTCCGACAGCGATTCTCCGACGTCGGGATACGAACGAGGACGGTTTTCTCACACTGAAAGAATACATTGGTGACCCAACGAACCGAAACATTCCTGCTTTAACCAAGATGTTTACCCAGCGGGATGCCAACAATGACGGGCGACTCACAATCAAAGAAATGAACAACCAAAAGTAATCGCAGCGGTTAAATGGTGACGATATCAACCTCATTTCTTTTCCGACAATCTGCTATAATTGTCGCATGCCACGCTTACCACACAATTCTGATATTTATCGCCGCATCCAATCCTTGATATGGTGCTGGATCGGTTTATCGCTGTGCAACAGTGTGGCGGTGGCGCAAGATGACGACTTCTCGCCGGCACAAATTGAAGGGTTTGAAAAAAACATACGTCCCTTATTGATACAGCATTGTTACGAATGCCACAGTGCTGATGCGGACAAGATAAAGGGCGGACTCTTGCTCGACAGTCGTGAAGCATTGCTTGTCGGTGGTGATTCGGGCCCTGCTATCGTTTCAGGGAAACCCCAAGAGAGTTTATTGATTTCCGCGGTTAAATACCAAAGTTACGAAATGCCTCCCAATGGAAAACTATCTGCCAAAGACATCAGCCTGCTCAACGATTGGATCTTGGCCGGAGCGGCTTGGCCAAAAACAACGGCTCTCGCCCCGCGTGACGCACCGGCTACAACGGATTGGGAGTCCGAAAGAAGTAAGCACTGGTCCTACCAGAAAGTCAAACGACCTGACCTACCGGATGTTTCCAATAAACACTGGGTAAATAATCCCGTCGATTATTTCATTCTCGCACAACTCGATGAACATCGTCTAGAACCCGCGACCAGGGCAGATCGGCGGACCCTCATTCGACGGCTCTATTACGACATGCTAGGAATCCCCCCCACCCCTGAACAGGTCACCGATTTTATACAACAAGACGATCCGAATGCCTACGAACAACTAGTCGACGAGCTACTTTCGTCACCAAAATATGGTGAAAAATGGGGACGCCATTGGCTGGACGTCGCCAGATACAATGAAGGCTTCGGAGGATTTACTGATAACGGTCCGAACGCCTTTGCTTGGCGTTATCGCGACTGGGTAGTTCGAAAATTCAATGCGGACTTACCCTACGACAACTTTGTTCGCCAACAAATTGCTGGAGATCTCAACGGTACGGTGGAAACCAAACTTGGCACAGGCTTTCTTGCGCTCGGTCCAACATTTAGAACCGACGGCGGCGATGCTGATAGTGCTGCCTCCGCGAAATCCGAAACTCTGGATGATCGAGTCGACACTCTAACTCGAGGTTTGCTGGGCGTCACTGTTGCCTGTGCCCGGTGTCACGACCATAAATTCGATCCAATTCCTACGCTCGATTACTACTCACTGGCGGGGATTTTCAATAATTCCACCTCGCACATCGCACCAATCTCCCCACAGCCTATCGTCGATTCCTTCAATCAGGCTCAAGGCGAAGTCAATCGTCTTAACAATGAATTAAAAAAGGCAAATGATGTAATTAAGAAAGCAGCGGGTGGTGTAACCGCACAACAGACCGCTCACCGAGACACTCTGCAGTTACAGCGGGATGCAGCTCAGAAAAACGTGCCTCCAAAATATAATGAGGCCCACGTCCTGAGGGATATCGGTAGCAACAACATGACAGTCGCGTTGCGAGGGGACCTTCGTAAAAAAGGGCCAGAGGCTCCACGCCGATTCTTGCGAATAATAGAAGGCGAACAAGCGGTGTTATACAAAAACGGCAGCGGCAGACAGGAATTAGCTGAATCGATTGTCCACCCTGACAATCCACTCACGGGACGGGTGTTCGTTAACCGATTATGGTTACATCATTTTGGTCGAGGCCTCGTTACCACCCCAAGTAATTTTGGAATATTGGGCAACAAGCCCTCTCATCCCCGACTGTTGGATTGGCTTACCAGTGAGTTGATCCGCAAGGAATGGTCCATCAAGGAACTGCATTACATAATTCTGACATCCGCGACTTATCAACAAAGCAGTCACCACAACACGAACGCGTTTAGTGTAGATGGCGACAACAAGTATCTATGGCGATATCCTCCTCGACGGATGGACGTCGAACTCTGGAGGGACTCGTTGATGTTTGCTACCGGCGAGCTAGATCAACAACTTGGAGGCCCTCCGCAAAACAACATTCTTCAAAGTCGTCGGCGGACGGTCTATGCTGCATCGAGTCGCAATGGCGACCAATTCGAATCCGATCGATTTCTGCGACTCTTTGATTTCGCCACACCTCGTGCAAGCATTGCCAAACGAACTACTACCACCATTCCACAACAATTTCTATTCATGCTCAACAGCCAGTTTATGATCGAGCGGGCGAGGCAGTTCTTTAACCGTCTAGCTATTGAATCGGAGGATTCACAGACTCGCATCGAGCGAGGCTACGCATTACTGTATAACAGGGAGCCAACACAGGAAGAATTGACCATTGGCCTGGCATTTGTTGCGTCCCCGCCGACTCAAGGAACCGATAAACTAGATAAGTGGATTCAATATTGTCAGGTCTTATTGAGCTCCAATGAACTGATGTTCATCCGTTAAAACAGACGAACTATTGTTTCGACATTCAACAATTCAGGACGTTTAGAACCAACATGAAAAATAAGCCATTCAATTTTGATCCAGCAGCGATCGGTATTTCCCGTCGTGAAATGCTGTCTCGATTTGGCGCGGGCTTTGGTACGCTTGGCCTATCTAGTATGTTGGAACAAGACACAATCGCAGCAGGGAAAAGGGCCAACTCGCCGCTATTACCTAAGGCTCCGCACTTTGCGCCGCGTGCAAAACGAATTATCCAATTATTCATGCCTGGTGGTCCAAGCCAGGTTGACACGTTTGATTACAAGCCCGCGCTCGAAAAATACACCGGACAACGCCCTGAACTGGTAGACCGCAAATCATTACGTAATACCAAGAACGGTTTGATGAAGTCGCCGTTCGGGTTTAAGCAATACGGAGAATCTGGGAAATGGGTTAGTGACATCTTTCCTAAAGTTGCCTCCAAGGTAGACGAACTCTGTTTTATTCATTCAATGCATACAGATATTCCGGAACATGCCGGCGCGATTCTGATGTTCAATCTCGGGCATATTCAAGCGGTCAGACCGAGTCTCGGTTCTTGGCTAGTTTACGGGTTAGGTGCGGAAACTGATAATCTACCCGGCTTCGTGGCGTTATCACCGCATGCGCAGGCGCGAGGGAAAGCTGCAAACTACGGTAATAGTTTTCTTCCGGGCGCCTATAGCGGATGTTATGTGAATATTAATTCAATGCATCCGGATCGGATCGTCGCGGATCTGAAGAATCAATATCTACAACGGTCTTCGCAACGGCAACAGGCCGATCTGCTGACACAGCTCAACAATATTGACCTGAGAAATCAACAGCAAGACGCTGGTCTTGAATCTAATATTGCCGCAATGGAAATGGCATTCCGAATGCAATTTGCGGTACCTGATGTATTCGATGTCTCGCGTGAGACACAGAACACGTTGGATTTGTACGGCCCAACTCAATACGGAAAAGGCTGTTTGTTGGCACGACGGATGGTTGAGCGGGGTGTGCGGATGGTGCAACTATCGCTGTCCATCGATGGCTACGATATTGCTTGGGATACAGGGCATGGCGATATCGTCGGTGGTCACAAACGATTGGCCGACGCATGCGATCAGGGCATTGCGGCATTGCTGCAAGACTTGAAGCAACGTGGGATGCTAGAGGATACGCTGGTAATGTGGGGTGGAGAGTTCGGCCGGGCCCCAACCTCCGAAGGTCAAAAGGGGCGTGACCATGATCATTATGGCTTTACGATTTGGATGGCCGGCGGTGGAGTCAAACAAGGATTCTCTTACGGATCTACCGATGAGTTTGGTTTGACTGCGGTTGAGAACCGCGTACACGTACACGACCTGCACGCGACAATGCTGCACATCATGGGACTGGATCACGAGAAACTTACCTATCGTTACAGCGGTCGAGATTTCCGACTAACGGACGTTCACGGTAAGGTCATCCACGATATTCTTGCGTAACTAGAATGCGTAGCGACCGCTTTTGCGAACTCTACAGCAACTCTCGAACCGGAGTGCCTTCGGGCAGCATCTTGACCGGGCGACCTTGAGCCATAACTTCGCGAGTGGGATCGAGTCCGAGTGCGTGATAAATGGTTGCTACGAAATCTGGCACTGAAACAGGACGGTCTTCGGGGACACCGCCGATTGAGTCACTCGAACCGACTACCATGCCCGTTTTGATGCCTCCGCCGCCAACGGTCACGGTGAAACAGCGCCCCCAATGGTCTCGCCCGGGGCCACGTTTCTCATCATTGATGCGAGGTGTCCGTCCAAATTCTCCGGCAGTAATAACAATTGTTGAATCTAACAAGCCTCGGTCATGAAGATCTTCCAACAGGGCGGAATAACTGCGATCGTAGATCGGCAATTGTGTGTCTAAATGGTCGAAGATCCCCCAGTGGTGATCCCAAGCGTAAATCCCCGTATCAACATATCCTTGGATTGTCACGAAACGGACACCAGATTCTACCAAGCGTCGTGCCATCAACATGCTCTGCCCAACGCGGTCACGCCCGTAACGATCGCGGAGAGAATCCTTTTCCTTGGTTAGATCAAAGGCTTGTTTGGCAACGCGGCTAGTTGACAGACTTAAAGCTTGTGCGGTGAAATTGTCATGAGATCGTGCAAAATCCAATTGAGCTTCTGCTTTTCGTTGGTAGCGGTCAAGCGAGGACAACAGACTTTTTCGCGTGTGAATTCTCCCAACATCAACATCGTCCGGAACATCAAATTCCCTGACGGAGAACTTGGGGGAGTTTGGATCCTGTGTAACCAAAAAGGGGTCAAA
>JABJJO010000134.1 GCA_018660825.1 Planctomycetaceae bacterium
CTAAGTGATGGACCGGGAAGGATTCCGATTTATATGGAATTGACATTGGGGGAAATTGCATCCCAGTTGGGAGCAATGCTTGACGGTGATCCTGCGATTCGTATTACCAATGCGGGTACGTTGCGAGAATCCGAAGCTGGATATTTGACGCTAGCTGACTCGGCAAAATACTTAGATGCGTTACTTGAAAGTAAGGCTGCAGCTGCCGTTGTCAGTCTTGACTTTCCAGAGTGCGACTTAGCCGTTATCCGAGTTGAGTCACCTCTGGAGTGTTTTGGTAATATCGTACGCCATTTTCGTCGCATGATGGCGCCACCGTCGAGCGGAATTAGCCAGCATGCCATTGTGCATGAGACTGCCATGATTGACGAATCTGCTACCATCAGTGCGGGGGTTGTGATTGGTGAAGATGTGGTGGTTGGTGCCAATACGGTTGTTCTGCAAAACGTTGTTATTTTGGATGGCTCCACGATCGGTTCGAGGACCACGATCTTTCCAAATGTAGTGCTGTATGAGAACACGATTGTTGGTGACCGCTGTATCATTCATGCCGGAGCGGTACTTGGAGCTTATGGGTTTGGCTACGAGTCGGATGCGACTGGGCATGCATTGAGTGTGCAGTATGGTTGCGTTGTTTTGGAAGATGGTGTTGAGATTGGAGCGAATGCTGCGATTGACCGCGGGACCTTTGGGGTAACACGTATTGGAGCGGGTACCAAAATAGATAATCTCGTCCAAATTGCCCATAATGTTCAGGTCGGAAAACATAATATTCTTTGTGCCCAAACAGCAATTGCGGGTAGTGCAACGACAGGGAGTTTTGTAGTTATGGGAGGCCAAGTTGGCATCAAAGATCATCTCGACATCCCCGACAATGTGCAATTAGCTGCTCAAGCGGGCGTGATGGGGCAACTCGAGCCAAATCAAGTTTACGTGGGAACGCCATGTGTTCCGTTTCGCCAAGGAATGATTGAAATAGCGAGCCTGCAGCGATTGCCACAACTGTTAAAACAAGTCAAAAAGCTCCAGCGCGAGCTAGCTGAGCTATCTGCTAAGATAGCCGCCGAAGGGGATGATTCGCCCTCACAACAGGATGCAGCATAAGGAACAACGTTGCTCATGAGTTCTGTTCCGCCACTTATTACGGATGATCCTCCCGCAGTAGACTGCGTCGGTTTGATAGCTGGTTGGGGTGATTACCCGTTAGTTGTTGCTCGTAAATTGAAACTCTTAGGGTACCGTGTCATCTGTGTCGGGATCCGTGAGCATGCGGATGCTGAGTTAGCCGAACTTTGCGATGCTTACACGACCGTGAATCCCGCACGCGGTGGCAAGGGGATACGATTTTTTAAGCGACATAATGTAAAGCATGTCATGATGGCTGGAAAAGTTCAGAAATTGATTTTGTTTCGCAAGTTTGCTTGGCTTAGATTGATCCCCGATCTGACCACATTGAAAATGTTTTATAATCATTTTGTTGCTCGAAGCAGTGATACTCGAGACGACGCGTTTTTGTTAGCCTTTGTAGCGATGTTCCAGCGGCAGGGTTTGACCGTTGTGCCCGCAACTTATTTTGCACCGGAGTTATTAGTGAAACCAGGGAATTTAACAGAGAGTACAATTACGGCCGCACAACAACGCGATATCGACTTTGGCTGGGAGTTGGCTAAGTGCATGGGCGGACTTGATGTTGGTCAAACCGTGGTTGTCAAAGATCGCGCTGTGTTGGCCGTTGAAGCCATTGAGGGAACAGATTATTGTATTGCACGAGCGGGCGAACTATGTCCAAAAGGTGGATTCACGGTTGTCAAAGTAGCCAAGCCGCAGCAGGATTCTCGATTTGATGTCCCTACCGTCGGCATCGGTACGTTAGAATCGATCGTGGCAGCGGGTGGTCGTTGTTTGGCTGTTGAAGCGGAGCACACGATAATTATTGACGAACCCGCTGTGTTGCAGTTCGCCAAGGAACATAATTTGATTTTTGTTGCTGTCGCTGGTGAGGATTTGATACCACGGCGCGAAGCTGCTTGATAAATACGATCGATTTTATTTTCCGCATGAGGAGGTGATGATGAAAAACTTAGTGCAAATTGTGTTGACGCTGGGGGTGCTCGGTTCTCATTGCGGTGGAATAGCGCACGCAGATGATTGGCCCCAATGGCGTGGGCCTAGTCGTGATGGTGTTTGGCAAGAAACGGGAATCATCGATAAATTCTCAGCAGCTCAAATACCGCATAAATGGAAAGTCAAAATTGGCTCAGGCTATAGTGCTCCGACAGTCGCCAACGGCCGCGTCTATGTTTCCGATCGACAAGTTGATCCACAAGATCAAAAGCAGACTGAACGAATTTTGTGCTTTGCTGAAGATGACGGTAAAGCACTCTGGCAGTATACGTATATTTGTGAATACGAAATTGGATATACGGCAGGTCCGCGAGCGGCAATTGCAATTATCGAAAACCGCGCTTTTGCGTTGGGTGCCATGGGGCACTTTCACTGCTTAGATGCGACGACAGGTGGCGTGTTGTGGCAGCATGACCTCAACGCTGAATACGACATCGTCATGCCGATTTGGGGCATTGCCGGATCTCCGTTGGTTGTTGGGGATACGGTGATTGTCCAACTTGGCGGCAAGACAGCATGTGTTGTTGGATTCGATGTGAAGACTGGCAAACAAAAGTGGTCCGCTTTGCAGGAACGGGCTTGTTATGCTTCGCCGATTCTTATTGAGCAAGCGGGTGAGGAAGTTGTCGTTGTCTGGACGGGAGATTCCATTTCCGGCTTGAATCCAAAGTCCGGTAAATTGCACTGGCGACATCCTTTTCCGCCATCGCGGATGCCTATTGGAGTTGCCACACCGGTATTGTCAAACAATCAATTGTTTGTGACATCGTTTTATGATGGCTGTTTGTTACTTGATTTAAAACAGGATGCACTTAAGGCAGAGTTGGTGTGGCGACAAACGGGCCCGGATGAAAAAAACACGGCGGGAATCCATTCGATTATTAGTACGCCGATTATTCTGGGTGACTATATTTACGGAGTGGACAGTTACGGTGAACTTCGATGTCTTGATAAAAAGACAGGGGCGCGGATTTGGGAAAATCAAACGGCGACGCCGCGTGCTAGATGGAGTACTATTCACTTTGTGAAAAATGGCGAGCGGGTGTGGATGTTCAATGAGCGGGGGGAATTGATTATCAGTCGCTTGAGTAAAAAAGGGATGGTGGAAATTAGCCGAGCGAAATTGATTGAACCGACTTTAGAACAGTTACGACGCCGTGAAGGAGTCTGTTGGGCTCATCCAGCCTATGCAAATAAGCATGTTTTCGCCCGTAGTGACGAATTTTTGGTGTGCGCGAGTCTAGCTGCCGATAATTAAGTTAGCGAAAAACGCTTACTGGGTCTGGTCAAGATGGCGAATCTCAGTATAGAATTTGTTGTTTGAGCTTGAGTGATTATTCAAGCTATAGCGAGAGATAAAATAGAAAACATACATTGCAAGGTTAGGGGATTTAACGCTGTGGTAAAGGTTATCGTTAGAGATCGGGAGACGATTCAGGAAGCTGTGCGTCGGTTTGGTAAATTGGTGATGCGTAGTGGTCTTAAAAAAGAGATGCGTCGTCGTAAATACTACGAAAAGCCGAGTGACATTAAGCGTCGAGCTCGAATCCGCGCTGAACGTCGTTCGATGAAGTCACGTTTAGACTGATCAATC
>JABJJO010000060.1 GCA_018660825.1 Planctomycetaceae bacterium
CCATGCAAGCGGCCGGGCTCAATGTAAAAACAATTGAAGATAAAACCCCAATCCCTCACAACGGATGCCGACCTCCTAAAAAGCGTCGCGTTTAATTACTACAACCCCACTTTCTACCTATCTGTCTGCAAGCAACTGTAGACATTATCCCCACACTGTTGGTAAACGATAACACGGAGACTTTTCATGCATATTCGATGGCGACAACTCGAACTACCAAGTGTAGTCGAATGTGACAAATCTACACTTTCTGCAACCTATGGAAAATTTACTGCAGAACCTTTTGAACGTGGCTTTGGAGTCACGATCGGAAACAGCCTGCGACGCATTTTGCTTTCGAGCTTAATGGGTAGTGCTGTGACTCAAATCAAAATCCAAGGCGCTCAACACGAATTCACCTCACTCGAAGGTGTTCAGGAAGATGTGACTGACGTCGTTTTGAATGTCAAATCACTTTGCATCAAAAATCACTCAGACAGCCTTAAAGTCATTCATATCGAAAAGAATGAAGCGGGTGTAATTAGAGGTTCGGATATCATTACGGATGCTGACGTTGAAGTGATCAATGGAGATCACGTCATCGCAACATTAAATGAAGACACTCTATTCATGATGGAAATGGTCGTTGAAAACGGACGAGGTTACGTCCCCGCTTCGGAACAAGAAGCTGGGGAAAACGAAATCGGCATTATTCCCATCGATGCCGTTTATAGTCCTGTTACCCGAGTGCGCTACCATGTTGACGAAACTCGAGTGGGTCAAAAAACGAACTACGATAAATTAACAATTGAAATTTGGACCAACGGTTCCTTGAATCCAGAAATGGCAATTGTAGAAGCAGCAAAAATCCTGCGAAAACACCTCAACCCATTTGTGCAATATTCGGAACTCGGCGCCCAAGTCCATGCTGCTGATCGCTCAGCTCGCAGTCCTGCGGATATTGAACTCGATGCGAAACTAAATATGCCATTGGCATCTTTGCAGTTGTCAGTTCGTGCGAACAATTGCTTGGAAACAGAACACATCCATACCGTTCGCGAACTCGTTCAACAAACCGAAGACGGACTGCTCGAAGTGCGGAACTTTGGTGAAACAACTCTTGTTGAAGTTCGTGAACAACTTAGTGAACTCGGATTACATTTGGGCATGAGGGTTCCACCTCCAGCTCAGACATCCTTCTAATTATAAATTATCAAAAGCATACATAGGCGTTAACGAATCATGCGACATCGACGACGAGGCAGACAACTAGGTCGATCTTCATCCCACCGTAAAGCAATGTTGAAAAACATGGCTAGCAGTCTATTCCTTACAGAACGTGATGAACTAGCGACAGAAATTCACGGTAACGCGCCACGCGTCCGACGAAGAATCACTACCACGATCCAAAAAGCTAAGGAAGTTCGTTCCATAGTTGAAAAATGTATTACCCTCGCGCGAAAAGTGCAGCCCGCCTATGGAGCGGCGGAGGCTTTGTTACCTGAATCACTTCGCGAAGCCGACAAGCTCAACAAGCAAGAAGAAGCCTACAAAGTTTGGCGCAAAAGCGACGATTGGCAAGCTTGGGCGGCGGCCAGAGCTCCGATTGTTAACGCTCAACGTAAAGCACTGCAGATGCTCGGTAGCCGCGAAGCAGTTGATATCTTATTCAACGATATTGCTCCCGCGTTACTCGAAGAAAATCCAGATCGCGTCAGCGGTTTCACACGAATCTTGAAGATTGCAAAGCCACGTTTAGGGGATAATGGGACACAAGCTATTCTCGAAATTCTCGGTGAAAACAACAACCGAGACACTAGCGATTCTGTAGCTCCTGCAGCACCTGTCCTAGAAGACGCACCTGTTGAAGAAGACGCACCTGCTGAAGAAGACACACCTGCTGAAGAAGACGCACCTGCTGAAGAAGACTAGGGGCGGTGGGCTAGCGTACTCTAGCCGCTTTCGGTAGTAATTTAGGTTGTGGAATTTTCATGCCCACAATACGTCCATGGCGTGTTTCTAGTTGCTTAAAATCGTGGTGCAAAAATTCGAATAGCTCCATCGGTGGATTCTTCCCTAACCACTGCTCTGCAAACTGCAGCATCTGCCGATCATATTCTTTTTCAGACGCTGAATGGATATAACAGCGACCCTCGAATCGCCGCAGGTCCCCATTGAAATCAGCGCTAATGTGCCACAACTCATGGAACACCGTCGTCAACTTTTCGAGAAACGGCTCGTTTTGAAACCGGGGCAAGTAGAACTTGAGGATATACAGCATTTCTCTACCTTGATAGTCAAACAACCGCTGCGCCCCATACCGTTTTCCATTTCGAATACCCTCGCGAGCACCGTTTTCGAATCTCATTGGCGTTAGCGTCGCATGCACACCATGGCGAACCCCTTTTCGAGTTTGTGAAAAAGCAACCGCAACAAATTCCATGTTAATGTGGGTCATGTATTTATGGCGTTGGGTAATATCGACACACAACCGTCGCATATTCCCAGTAAAATCAAAACCTGCAGGCACTACCTCTCCCGTGAGTTGATTGCGGGAAATCGCTGAGTCATTGTGAGAGTAAGGCGGTGGTTGATTAGATGTCATTTGTGGCAGACACATTCATGTTGATATTACCGCAGCGCCGTAGTGACTGATATTGATTTTGAGCATCGATAAAGGGTACTCTGTGGGCCTCATTTTCGGGTTTTATGAAATCCGTCTTACTGAGGTTCCTTAAATCGTCTTTAACTTCAACCAAATAATACCAGTGATTTCCCCCCGTTGCACCACCAATATTCTGGTTATTTTAGCCGTCTCTATCGGTTTAACTGGATGCCGGTCCATCGTAACGCCACAATGGTCGCTCGAAGACGAAGTCACTAAAACAACACTCTCCGCACCTCAACTGGCCCGTGATGCCGTTATCTTAGAAGTTGCATTCATACGTGTTGCAGCAAATATAAACAGTAGCGATTCCACGTTTTGGCCAGATATCGACGAAATGCATTTATCTGTGGACGACCGCAAACGGATTTCGCAAAATGGAATCCGCTGCGGATTAATCGCGGGGGCACTGCCGGATTCGCTCAACGAACTCATCAACGGTGACGCCAACACCGTAGACTTGGAAGCGCTGACTGGCAGTTTGAATTTAAACTTAGAAAATCGCAATCAACGCCTTCAATTTAGAGCAGGGCAAGCGGGGCAAATTGTGATGAGTAAATCGGTTAAAGAGAACTTGACCGTGATTACTTCAGATTCCCAATATGCGACGGCCGAACGTTTCAATCAGGCTCAATGCCAATTTCAAATCAAGACATACCCTCAAGGTGATGGACGCGTCAGAATCGAATTAATTCCGCAAATCCACCACGGAGATCCGCGGGCGGAATTCATCGGGCAAGATGGGGCTTGGCTACTTAAAACACAGCGCGCCATAAAACAATACGACGCCGTGCCGATTGAGGCGCTGATATCGCCAGGGGAATCGTTGTTGCTCAGTGCAAATTCTGACAACAAAGGTTTAGGCCGGCAATTTTTTGTAATCAACGATGACGACGAAAAAACCAACCACTTGCTATTAATGCGTTTAGTGCACACCCAATACGACGATCTTTTCGCTCCGAACGAAACCCCACTCGAATAACACTAACTGTTATTTTTCGAGGATGCCCACAATCTTCCGTTTCACCCGCTTGAGAATATTCGCGTGTCCAATAATAATGATTGTTAGATAATCGCGAACAAGAGATGGTCGACGGTTGATCATCCCCACTGTAGTTACAAGTTTTCTCACATAATATAGCTCTTAAGGAGTAAACACATGGCTTTGGTTCCCCTACGTGTCATTTTGGATCACGCAGCTGAAAATGAATATGGCGTTGCTGCATTTAATGTAAACAACATGGAACAAATCCAGGCCATTATGGAAGCGGCTCAAGAGACCGATTCTCCAGTCATCGTACAAGCATCACGAGGTGCTCGCGGATATTCGCAAGATGCATACTTACGGCATCTGATGCTGGCGGCTGTTGAACTCTATCCTCATATCCCTGTTGTGATGCACCAAGACCACGGTAACAGCGTCGACACGTGTGTCAGTGCGATGCAGAACGGTTTCACGTCTGTCATGATGGATGGATCATTAGAAGCAGATGGAAAGACTCCAGCGAATTACGAATATAACGTGGACGTGACCAAGCAAGTTGTTGATCTAGCACACGCACAAGGTGTTTCAGTCGAAGGTGAATTAGGATGTTTAGGTTCACTAGAAACAGGCATGGGCGATCAAGAAGACGGCCATGGCGCCGAGGGAGTTTTATCACGAGAGCAATTACTAACCGATCCCGAAGAAGCGGAACAATTCGTCGCTGCTACCGGTGTTGATGCCTTGGCCGTTGCTATCGGAACAAGTCACGGTGCTTATAAATTCACTAGTAAGCCTGATGGTGAAGTACTTGCGATGGATCGCATCGACGCTATCCACGCTCGCCTCCCGAACACACACCTCGTGATGCATGGTAGTTCTTCCGTGCCTCAAGAATTACAGGACGTCATCAACGAGTTTGGCGGCAACATGAAGCAGACCTACGGTGTCCCTGTCGAAGAGATTCAACGTGGAATTCGCTCCGGCGTTAGAAAAATCAATGTCGATACCGACAATCGTCTGGCAATGACCGGAGCAATCCGTAAGGTACTCACTGAGAACCAAGCGGAATTTGACCCTCGCGCTTACCTCAAGCCAGCCCGTGAAGCGATGAAGCAAGTTTGTGTCGCTCGCATGGTCGCTTTCGGCCAAGCCGGCAACGCTGAAAAACTTCGGCTGACACTATAGACTAACGCTTAAACACGACCATCATTGGCGTTCATTAGTAGACCCAGTCGACTTGCTGCTGCGCAACGAACATGGCCGGTTGATAACAGCATTGCTCCCAAATCGCTTTCTGCTGTAAAATCTCTACGCAGTTTGACAATCCCAAACGATGGGCGGGTGCTGCGCAATAAAACCGTAAGGAACGACGTTTCGATGAGTACTCCCGCGCGTGTTTCAGTGACCCCACTAAAACACCTGAACACGTTTGAACAAATACGACTTGCCCAAGAGATTATTCTTGGTGAAGCGTCAGCGCTAACATGTTTAGCGAATAATCTCCCGGAGCAGTTTTGTGATGCTGTTGCAGCAATTTCACAAACAACAGGCAGCCTGATTATTATCGGCATCGGCAAAGCAGGACTCATCGGTCGAAAACTTGTCGCGACGTTTGCTTCAACTGGAACTCCCGCTCATTTCCTCCATCCCAGTGAAGCGATTCATGGAGACCTAGGCCGTATCCAAGGCAACGATACCGTACTGTTATTATCATACAGTGGTGAAACGGAAGAGATCACTCGCCTGCTCTCCAAGTTAACAGATCTAGAAATCCCTCGGATTGCCATCACATCAAGTCTCAACAACACGCTAGCTCGGCAATCCAGTATCGTACTACCATTAGGAATTCTTCAGGAAGCAGGCTCGCTGCGACTCGCACCAAGCACAAGCACTACTGCAATGCTGGCACTGGGAGACGCCTTGGCACTAGTCACGAGTGAACTTCAACAATTCACAGCAAATAATTTCGCTCAATTCCATCCAGGCGGGTCATTAGGTCGTAAGCTTGCGAGTGTCCGTGAGGTAATGCGACCGCTAGCGGAATGCCGAGTAGCGAATCAACATCAAACGATCCGCGACGTATTTGTAGCAAGTAGTATGCCAGGGCGGCGAACGGGCGCGATTATGCTCAGTGACAATGCTGGAGTGTTAACAGGCCTATTTACTGACAGTGATTTAGCGCGAATGCTCGAACAAAACAACGACGCCAATTTTGATACTCCGATTGGCAATTACATGACTGTCAATCCAATTACGATATCCGATACAAAAATGTTAGCGGATGCTGTGGAAATATTCAGTGACAGACGCATTAGTGAGTTGCCTGTGACGAATGCTGCCGGCGAGGCCGTTGGATTAGTCGATATCACAGACACCGTTGCCTTTTATCCAACACAATCTGCAAACGAAAATGCAACCGTCATTAAAATATCAACCTCGGACCAACTCAGTAAATCATGATATCTAGCACCACGATAGAAAACATCAGGCTCATTCTGTCCGACGTCGACGGTGTTTTGACCAACGGCGCCATCAGTTTCGACAATAACGGTATCGAAACAAAACAGTTTCATATCCGAGATGGATTAGGAATAAAAATGTGGCAACGTGCTGGTTTTCAATTTGGAGTATTAACAGCTCGCACTTCCCATATTGTTAAAGTCCGCTGCCAGGAACTTGGAATAGATATTGTTCGGCAGGGTTTTGAAAATAAATTGCCTGCGACGATTGAGTTAATAGAAAGCCTAGACGTCAACCTAGATCAAGTATGTTTCGTCGGTGATGACTTAACCGACATGCCCGTCATTTCTGCTGTTGGATTAGGAGTCGCGGTAGCTGACGCTGCTCCGGAAGTACGTGCCGAGGCTGATTTCGTAACCCAAACCAGCGGTGGCAGCGGAGCCGTTCGCGAATTGGTCGAAATGATTCTACGTAACACCGAGCGTTGGCAGGGGCTCGTTGAGCAATACTATCCGTGCCACCTAGCGGGGGACCAAAAGTGATCCGCCATTTCATTGGTACCTTTGCTTGCCTTGTTGGCGTTTCGATCGCCTATTGTACTTATGCGCTTACATTTGCCTCAACAATTGAACCTGCCTATCACACAATGGAGACCAGCGACGACAACGAATTTTGGCAGACGACAGACTCCAATCATCGGCAGGCCCTCAAAACACTATTTCCACCGAACGCTTGGCAACTACAGCATCCAAAAGCGATTGAAACCCGCCATGGTATTTTGCTTTTTCAAGACTACCAACGCAACGGAGATGAGTTTGTTATCAAGCCCTGTACCTATATTATTTTTCAAGACGACGCGGATTCCACTGTCGGACTAAATACCGATAATGATCCAACCACAGCAGGCGATTCGCAGCGGATCATTACTCTCAATGCGGTTAATGGCGCTGTCATTTCCGCTAATATTCTCACTGAATCCAATGCTGCAGATACCATTCCCACTGGCCGTTTGATCGGTGATGTTTTAGTCCATAGTAGAGAATCCCAACCCAATGCAAATGATGCTTTTCGAATTGAAACTCGTAATATCCAATTTGAAAAAAACCAAATCTGGACAACCCACGACGTTCATTTCCAATATGGGGATCATGAGGGTCAAGGCCGCGACCTAGTAATTAACCTCAAAGAAATAGAACCATCACGTATCGCGAGTGATAATACCAGTCCTGTATCACAAATTGATTTCATTGAGCTTATCGACGTAGATTTTGTGCGTTTATCGATAGACCAAAATCTCTTTGCGAAAAAAACTCCCGCCAATCGCAAACCCAGTCCAGGAGAAATGTTAATCCACTGTCAGGGCCCTTTGCGGGTCGACTTTTCCAATTCACTGATAACCTTGGAAGATCAAGTCGACCTGGTTGTTTCACAATCGGGCCAAAGCGACGACCGCATGCAGTGCGAACGGCTAGAGCTAGCGTTTTCGATGCCTAACCAGCTACCGCTCGACCCCTCCATGCCCTCGGCACTACAACCAACAAATATCTTTATCTTCCAAAGCCTAACGGCAACCGGAAATCCGCTTTTAATAGAATCTCCCAAGCAACAATTAACCATTCGTGGACAGACCGTTTCTTTTGACAGGCAGAAAGGAACGTTTTCCATCGAAGATTCCCAACAGAGCACAGTCAACATTGGTAATCATCAATTTAAGGTGGCCAGCTTTCAATATCAAATGATCGACGACCCACAGCAATTAGGAGCGTTTGTCGCCAATAACGCTGGCTCATTTCATACCACAGATCCAGATTCTGCTGAGCATACAATTGCTGTGTCATGGAATCACAAATGCACACTCGAGAAACTCGAAGACGAACATCTGTTGTCATTAAAAGGAAAGGCGGAGATCAACATCTCGGGCGTTGGTAAAATCGCAAGCGACCGTATCCATATTTGGTTAGCAGAATCATTGGGTTCCTCAAATCAAGCAACCAACCAAACCAGCAAAAGCAAAATTACTCCCGTTAGAATATCAGCGGTAGGAGATACGTTGCTAGACACAGTTGAGTTGCGAGCCAACACACAGCGTGTCGAGGTGTGGCTGCTAGATAAAACACTAGCCACGGGAGATTCTTCGAATTCACCCCCACCCAGTATGCCCACCAATGATGACAATGCCGCGGAACAAGCCGGCCCTAAATATGTTGTCCAGTGTGGTTTGATTCAAATTCAATTAGCCCAAAAGGATGGTAAACACATTTTACAGGAAGCTTTAATTAAGGACAAATTAGTACTGCGTCAAGTTTCAAATTCACCCGGTGCACGGTCTCCCTTCGTATTGCATGGAAATAGTGTCAACTTAAAAAGAGACCTTGCTGGATTGTTCGACATGACACTCACAGGAAATTCCGACCGTGGACAGCCAGCATGGATCGCCTTCGAAGAATTCCAAATTAGCGGAAATCAAATTAGACTCAATCAACGACAGAATCTCTTGGGGATTAAAGGCGCGGGTGAAATTACGTTTAGCCCACTCGATACTGCCACTGCACAAACTCGCCGCATATCATGGCAAGAGCAAATGGGTTTTGATGGTTCAAAATTAGAGCTTTTTGGGAATGTGAAAACTAGGGGTCAGTTTACTACTGACGAGGAAACTACGTTTGATCTAACATTGGATTCCGGTGTTCTCCGTGGTTACTTAACAAAACGAGTCGATTTTAGTTCACCAGAACGACAAGCACCTGCCGAGTTGCACATGCTTAGCTGTAGCGATTCAGTTGCGATATCTAACCGAGTGCTCGACGCAAATAAGTTGCAACAAGCGTTTCATCAGATGCAAGCCAACAATCTTAGCTTTTACCCTAAATCCGGAGAGATAAAATCTAATGGCCGAGGCTGGATTCGCTCCACATTTAGAAATAACGGCAAGGCACTTGGCACAACATTAGATGCCAATGCTACGGATGCGTTACAGAGTTTGTATGTTACGTTCAAAAAGAGTGTGACTGGAAACATAACTCGACAACATTTGACCTTTAGTGGAAATGTCGAATCGTTGTTTGGAGCAGTCGATAATTGGAACGTTAAGCTCGACCCCAATGCGACCGCCGGACTGGGAGGACAGGGGATTGAGGTGAACTGTGATCAGTTGTCCATCGCGAACATCTCAACCAATTCCACACCCTCGATCGTACTAAATGCCATCGGTAACACTTATATTGAATCACAACAATACGTCGGCCTCGCACATCGAGTTTCGTATTCGCAATCCAAGAACAATCTAATCATGGAAGGTAGTCGCGGCGACGCTAAATTATGGCTTAATCGCAACAAGTCACCAGTGCCGAATGTTGCTGCTCGTAAAATCATCTACTCTATAGAAACGGGTACTGTCGACGTCTATGCACCCAACGTCCTCGACTCAGGACGGTAAAGCAAAAACATGGCGACTCAGGCTGTATTTTCTATTTCGTGGCTGATGTTCAAAGCTAACAACAACACACACCCCACAACCAACTGATCAAACACTCCGTTGTCGCTCTTGTTCTAATCGCTGCACAATAAATTCCACCACCTTGACTGCTTGAGCATCATAATAATCCCCACTATGTCCACCAGCCACCGTGTCAAAATCATGTTCATGTGGAATTCCAAGCGAATACAGTTTCATCTGCATCCGCTCCACGCCTGAGAACCAATCGCGATCTGTCGGGTCACAACATAGGAACTGATGCCGAGGCCAGTTTAGCGGGTGAATATGCAACAGTGCCGTGTCTTGTCGAGCAGCTTCTGGGTCAGCATACAAGTCCGGTAAAGTCTCGTCTTCACCTCTTTTCATCCGCAAATGATAATCAATCGCTGGGGAAATCGCTGCCACTATAGGAAATATATTAGGATATTTATAGGCAAATCTCAAAGCACCTTGGCCACCCATGCTGGTGCCCATCAAGGCAATCTCCTGACCATTGTGGCCCCACCGCTGCTCGATAAAAGGCAATATATATTCCAACAAGTATTGTTCAGCCGTGATCTCGGAGTCAAATTCCTCACAGATCACATCTGTCCACCAACTCCGCTGAGTGCACGGACCAATGACTCGTAAACCATGCTTCTCAAACTGCTCAGTAAAGATTGGCTTGTCTTGTAAACGACCTAAATGCACTCCATGCAAATAGATAACAACAGGACTATCAGTGTTTGCCGTCACTGGCTCAAACACCTCACATTGATGACCCCGCACTTCAATATTTGACCACATAGACATTTTGCCTTTTGCTTTCCTTTTCAATCTCGCCGACAATCAACAGCATTCAAAAAATAACCAATGGTAATCACTGGTGGACAATGCTAAACAAAGGTGAACAATGAAGTTTAATTGATGTTACTAAAACAGTACAATGGGCGGAATTATTCCAAGGAACAGTATCTGTGAAAACACTGATCAGCCAAGCCGAACTTGAAACTGGTATCACCAGCATGTCGGCAGACATAAATAAACAACTCGGATCAACTCCCCTTACCGTCATCTGCGTGTTGACAGGCAGTATTATACTCGTGGCAGATTTGATTCGGCACCTAGAAATGCCCCTGCGATTAGGCGCCTTGTCTGCGAGCAGTTATAAGGGCAATACCGACCGCAGTGAATTAACACTCGACACCCACCTATTGCCCAAACTCAAAGGCCAACACGTATTGATCGTCGATGACATTTTTGACACTGGGCATACCTTGAACGAGGTCATTAAACACATCCAAACACTACAACCTGCGGCTGTCTATACCGCCGTGCTGCTTCAAAAAAATGGCCGCCAGGAAATTGAACTCGATATTGATTTCGTCGCTTTTGAAATTCCGGATGAATTCGTCGTTGGTTACGGATTAGACTATCAAGACCTCTATCGCAACTTGCCATATGTCGCCGTCTTAGAGGAACACGAAATCAGACAGGCCACCGACGCATCCGCTTAGGCTTTACATTATATTTACATGCGCCCAACCATCACACTACACCTTTAAACAGACAACAACCATTATGTCCGGACTAAGGATTGCTATGATCACTCGCCGTTTTTGGCCACTCGTGGGTGGCGGAGAAATGGTTATGGCAAACCTCGCCTGTGAATTCAAAAAGCTTGGGGCACAGCCAACTATTCTGACAGCCCAATGGGATACCACTTGGCCGCTACAAATTAAACACCGCGAAATTCCTGTACAACGGTTACCGAATCCGGCTCAACAAGGTTGGGGCACTTACACATATATGGATGGGTTGTCGCGCTGGCTCAAACACAACGCATCACAATATGACGCTGTACTAGTTTCTATGCTGAAACACTCAGCCTACTCTGCCCTGGGAGCCTGTAAAAAGACCGCCCAGCCTATCATGCTACGAATTGAAGGTGGAGGCGACACTGGCGATTGTGCTTGGCATGAATCCGCCAGATTTGGGAAACGTATTCGCCGCCGCTGCCAACAGGCCGCCGCAATTGTCGCGCCGAGTCAAGCGACATACGACGAAGCATTAGATGCTGGTTTCAAGTCTAGTACTTTGCACCATATACCTAACGGAGTCGCTATTGGATCGGGCAGTGTCGTTGATAAAATGACCGTCCGTCAAAGACTACATGAGATTAATCATGACCTTAGTTGTGACCCTGATACTAAAATCGCATTGTTTACAGGAAGATTAACACATAAAAAGGGATTATTCGAATTAGTATCCGCATGGCAGTCGGTCGCAGAGCGAGTCCCCAATAGCCAGTTATGGCTCGTCGGCGAAGGACCCGACCGAGACCAATTATTCGAAAAAATCAAAGATCTAGATTTGGTCGGCCGAGTTGTTATGCCCGGCACATTTGACGATGTGGAAGATTTTCTTGCTGCCGCTGACGCCTTCACATTACCCTCCTATGCCGAAGGACTTTCTCTCTCGCTGCTAGAAGCAATGGCCCATCGTTTACCGGTGATTGCCAGTGACATCGTCGGCAATCGACAGCTCATTGTTGATGGAACGCACGGTCGACTTATTCCAGCACAAGAGGTAGAGTCCCTAGCCGCTGCAATTTACGAAACGTTTGCTAATGACAATCAACAACAAATAGATGCAGCCGAATCTCGAGTCACAACCCAGTTCTCGCTTGCCGGCATGGCTCTAGCGCACCTTGATCTGCTCTCTCAAACCGTAGCAAACTCTGGCGAAAGTTAATCAATGACCAATGATGTGCTACATATTGTATCGAGCGATGCGGCAGTGGACGCAATCATGCAAATTCGCACACTCGCTGCCAATAGTAAATCGATCCACCGGTTATTGTGCCTCAACCAAATCGGAGCTGCGTCCAACACCCTACTGCAAACATGGCTCGGTGATTGCGTCGAACTGACCGTCATCGACAATAAATCGACGTGGGGGAGCATTTGGAGCCTCTGGAAAAAACGCGCCTTATTCGCCACGCCAATAACGGTCTATTGGGATCCAATGCAATTCACAAACTTCCAAGCTACATTGCTGTTGCAAAATCAATCTCGTAGAATTGTCGTCATGACGCTACCGAGCTCCCGTGAGTTGCGGTTCCCTACATATATGGGTAAGAAATTGTTGCAGCGGGCGGAATACATCGTGACCTCATCGACAACGTTAGCTTCTCAACTAGAGCAACAAGTTTCCGATATCGCGGATATCAACCAGATCACACCTCAGTTTGCATTACCAGCGACCAGCGCTGGAAACGGTTTGGACTTAAGAGAACATTTAGCCTTGAATTCTTCCACGCAATTAATCGGTTGCCTTGGTGAATTCAAACCGCATTTTCGACTTAAAGAAGCAACGTGGATTGTCGATATTCTGCAAAAGGTTAAAACCGACGTACATGTCGTACTCATCGGCGACGGACCCCAACGCGAAATACTACGCCGCTACCGTGACCATATGTGGCAAAGAGACCACGTACATTTCTTGTCACCCTGGTATCTTTCGCCACAAATATTACAGCAACTTGATTGTATATTGACACCTGGGGATCACATTGGCCAAAGTATTGGAGTCCCTCTGGCCAATGCATTTGGATTGGCCAATATCGCAACTCATAGCGTTTGTCATATGGAATTGGCTAATCTTACGAATCATAATAACATTATGTTAGGTGGGCCAGATGCTGGCAGTCTCGCAAAACAGGTGCTTTTCGCACTTAATACTGAGCAGCATGTCCATTCACCGACCCGATCCAAGGACATCCGTGACGCCCAACAACAACTAACACAGTATCAAAATCAATTCAATTCGATACTAAACAGCTAAATATCTTTGTTCCTCTTAAATTCATTAGTGAACTGTTACCACACACAGTGCGATACATATAGAGTGTCTTTTGTTTTTTCCTCTAGTGTGCAGAGTCGTTGATGTGCGGAATAACCGGTAGCGTATGGTCTGATCCATCCCGAGCGATTACTCAGGAGCGATTAGATGATATGATATTCGCCTTACAGCACCGAGGTCCTGATGAAGTCGGGATGCATCTTCCCGCTCGCGAACCTAAATCCACGAACTCAGGCAATCTAGGCGTTGCTTTAGGTTTTCGCCGGTTAGCGATCATTGATGTCGAACAAGGTCAACAACCGGTGTGTAATGAAGATGAATCTATTTGGTTAGTTTTCAATGGTGAGATTTATAATCACACAGAACTTCGCCAACAGCTCATAAGTCAGGGACACAGCTTTCGTTCCCATTGCGATTCCGAAACCATTGTCCATCTATATGAACAATATGGCGTCAACTTACTCGACCATCTAAACGGGATGTTTGCTTTTGCGATTTGGGATTCCAATAATCAACGGTTGATGTTAGCCCGCGATCGCCTTGGCCAAAAACCACTCTACTACCATTACCACCCAAGTAGTGGGCAAGTCATATTTGGTAGTGAACTGAAGAGCATTCTTGCGAGTGGCCTTGTGAAGCGTGAGATGAACCCCCGCGCGCTCGACGACTTTTTGGTCTATCAATATGTCCCCCATCCGCGATCAATATTTCAATCGATTGATAAACTAGCTCCGGGCCATTATGCCATTTTAGATAACGGAAAATTACATACGCGATGCTACTGGAATCCCGATTTTGAGCGTGTTCACGATTTATCCCTGAGTGACACAAAAACAAAATTACTCAAACTAGTTACAACCAGTGTTTATTCTCGGATGGAAAGCGAAGTGCCTTTAGGTGCTTTTCTCAGCGGTGGTGTGGACTCATCGTTAATCGTTGCCCTAATGAATCAACATCAGCAAACACAACAAAACGCGTCAAAGATACAAACGTTTTCCATTGGTTTCCCCGTCAAGGAATATGATGAGAGCAAATATGCTCGTCAGGTCGCAGAATATATTGGTACCGACCACCATGAATTCAATGTTGAGCCCGATGCAATAAATATCCTGCCCTCACTCAGCAAACATTATGACGAGCCTTTTGCTGATAGCAGCGCAATTCCAACATGGTATTTAGCACAGTTGACTCGCGAGCATGTCACGGTAGCACTATCAGGTGACGGCGGAGATGAGTTATTTGCGGGTTATCCACGATACCGGGCGATTGCGCTGGCCAATAAGATAGACCGTATGCCTCCGATCAAGGCTCTGCTGCGTTTAGGATTACATCGACTATTACCCGGCAGTTCCCGTTACAAATCGCGCTTACGGCGACTCCACCGGTTTTTGGACCCCATCGGATTTTCTCCGGTACATCGCTATTTAGATTGGATTAATATCTTCCCCTACCAGCAGCGGCTAAATTATTACACAGATTCTTTTTGCGAGCAGTTAGCGGAGCAGGGAGATCATGATCCCGCGTTGTTCTTGAGTGCGGCTTGGAACCGAGCAGGAAAACGGGATACGGTCGCCGCTGCTTGTACGGCTGATTTACTGACCTACTTGCCGTGTGACTTAAACACCAAAGTTGACATTGCAACAATGGCCCATTCACTAGAATGTCGACAACCGTTTTTGGATCATCACCTTGTAGAATTTGCCGCTAGTATTCCGACTTCGATGAAGGTACGACGAGGCACAGGCAAGCAGATTCTGCAGGACACCTTTGGGGAATTGTTACCAGAAAATATTTGGCACCGCCCCAAAATGGGATTTGGCGTGCCGCTAGATTACTGGTTCCGCAATGAACTGCGTGATCAAACTCGTGACACGCTTCTCGCGAGTAACGCTCAGTGCCACGACTGGGTTCAACGTAAGCAGATCGAGACGATGCTCAACGATCACCAATCTGGAAAGACGGACCACAGCCAACGACTGTGGTCACTGTTGATGCTCGAAAATTGGTTTCAACACTGGCTCGCGTAGCTTCGCCCAATATTGTCATTTGCTGTGACACCGAACATCCAACAAATCTATCCACTATTGGTAAGCACACTTAAAATACTATCTCCTGCACACCGCTCGCACTTATGTAGCACTAGCGAATAGGGGAAATGCGATGCCACCGCTGGCCCAACAACCGTCGTACAAAATCACTTTTGACCCGCCACCGTGGTTCACATCATCCATCGGAAACGCCATTGATAAACGCCTATATGTCTATCGGAGTGAACTACCGTCCATACAATCTCGCGCTATTATCTCTTCACGCCTGAAGCACCCACTCTATAACCAACTACCTTGGTTCGCAGCACTTAGCGAATGTCTCGCACAAGCCTCTCAACAAACACAACTGATCCTAACAACCCCACATACAACTACTCACGAGTTCATCCAAGCACGACAACAGAAGCTGGCTTTTACTCTAGGCACCATACATTGCTATCCCAACCCCACCAAATGGGACGCAATCATCAACAAACCTCAATCCAAATTATCTGCACCCTACGACGTTTTGGCAGGCCCCATCCTTAATGCCACAACGACAGCTGATAAAAATAAACTATCCAACCAGCCTGCGCTCCGCGATCGCATTCTAATCGCCAGCGCTAATATTATCGACGTGCTACACCTCCGAAATAACAGTTTATTCACTGCACTACTACATAACAAACCAACCGACCATGTTCGGTACTTGGATGTCAAAACACCAACCTCAAAAGCAGTCAAACTCCAGCCGTTCAATTCCACTAGAACTATTGCTTTACCTGATTGGTTCGCCCGCGAACACTATCTTGGCCACTGGACCCGCGATTGTGACGGCCCTTGGCCAGGTGAAACACGTCAACATTGGATCAACCAATTGCTAGACGAACTTCCACAATCAAACCACTCTGCCCTCAACACTTTAAGGCGCATTATTGTTTCGGAAACCTTGACTGGCGGAAGTAAAACCATTCACGGAGAATTGCCTATGACATGTTTTACTAGAGTGCCAATCACTCAATGGGCGGCACAGCATGTTTACCGACCCCATCTCCAGCGTTGGGATTTTTGTCCTTATGGCCTATTAATCAATCGGGATTGGTTGCAAACCCAAGGCTTACGCCCCGTCTCCTACGGCACACAACAACAATGCACCACCCTATCCACCAACGACCGCGCCTATTTTCAAATCAACAAGGGATCGATTGACTGGCGTGTGGAACAAGAAGAACGAGTTGCCGGAGACCTTGATTTACGCAATGCTACTTCCAACGACATTATTTTTTTCACTGAACATCAAACGGAGGCTCAACATTTACAAGCCTTCTGTCGCTGGCCTGTTCTATCTGTCGGTGAATTTTACCGTGATAAACTTGCAACATCGAATATCGCTGAACATCAGTTCCGTGGTATTCTATAAGGAGCAATACACGCCTTCAATTTAGCTGACAGATTTCCCCCCCACTCCAATTTCATCACCTAATGGCCGTCTCCTTAAAACAATTCATCCGCTATTTAGACGAAGCGGAAATCATGACCGCCGAGGCAGTCCGTGAATGGATTGCTGATCAACCGATCGAAGCGAGACCGATCGATGGCGATGCCTTGGCCAAGACACTACAAAAAGAAGGAATTCTAAGTAAATTTCAAGCTCAAAGACTCTGCCAAGGAAAAGTGCGCTCACTCCTGCTCGATAATTATCGCTTAATCAAGATTATTGGCCGCGGCGGTATGGGCATTGTTTATGAAGCTGAACATAGAACGATGAAACACCGAGTGGCCGTTAAGGTGATTTCATCTAAAGTAACAGCCAACAACTCTACGTTACGAAGGTTTTTTCGCGAAGTCGAAGTCGCCGCCAAACTATCTCACCCTAATATCGTCACAGCAATTGATGCCAACCAAACTGGCAAAAAATACTACATGGTGATGGAATTAGTACAAGGTGAGGATTTAGGGGTTATCGTGCAACGCGAGACTGTCCTAACGGTCCCCGAAGTCATTGGTTATATGACCCAAGCTGCAGTGGGAATTGCCTACGCACACAATCAAGGCGTCATTCACCGCGACATCAAGCCACATAACATGCTGCTTGATAACGATGGGGTCATAAAAATACTCGATATGGGCCTCGTCTCCTTGCAGCGACCTCAAGGCAGTGACGACGACGACAGCATCACTCAGCACAACCAAATCATTGGTACCGTAGATTACATGTCGCCTGAACAAGCGGACGACGTTCATCATGTCGATCAACGCGCTGACATCTACAGCCTCGGCTGCTCTATTTTCCGACTCCTCGTGGGACACCCGCCCTTTCCAGGGTCTTCCGCAATCCAAAAGCTCCTATCACACCGAGATGATCCCATACCCTCGCTTCACGATTCTCGTGATGACATACCAGATTTGTTGGACCAAATATTCCGCCGGATGCTTGCTAAAGATCCTAACAATCGCTATCAATCGATGGACGAAGTGGTCGGAGCATTAGAAACATGCCGTTTGGCAACCGTGTCAGTACAACCTAATATCCAAACGGGCGAGTCAGTCATCCAGTCGATTCAAAGTATCGACCTAGACCTTGGGGATGGGGATGCCTCGACCATGGAAGTCGAACGGCCTGATATTTTATTAACAGTTAACCCAACCCACCAACCAAGTCGCCGAGCGGTACCCGAGATCGAATCCGACTCGGTCGCCACTAAACGAAACGTAATACGCACTTTTGGAAAAGTCAATTATTTCGTTACGTTTTTGACCATCATTATCCTCTGTGGGCTCAGTGGCTTCATCTGGCATAAGACTCGCCTGGGCTATGTCCAAGTTCAATTCCCAGTTGAATACCGCGACCAGCGTTGGCAGATTCAAATAACATCTGCCGGAAAGGAAATTTATCAAATCAATGAATCGCAAGATGATGGACTATCAAAATCAAATCCTATTTCAATCTCATTGCCGCCAGGAAATTACGAATACACACTACAACGACCGCCATATTTCCCAGAAACGGGTAAGTTTGTTGTAACCCGCGGCGCCACCATCATTGTCAGCGGTAATGAAGAGGACTGGACCACCAGTGATCTACAAGAACGGGGGTACGACAATCTTAATCCTGTGCAGGAAGATACCAACACCAGTCAATAATTGCTTAACGAGGATTATCTAGCGGTAATCCTATTCACGACCATTGCTGCTTCCATCAACAAGCCTTTTAGGCGGCAAAATCTCGCTGGTTTAGATACTCGATCGCTTTTTGCAAATGTGGGTCCACCTTAGGCTTAGTAGACTTCTGGTCAAATTCAACACTTGTTGCGGGTGCGGTTGGCGGCTCATTGTTGGTTTCATTCGACTGTGGTTGAATCACAAACCTTCTCAACCGATCTTGTTGATTTGCCGCTTGCTGTTCGCTCGTCAGGACCACTTCGTAGCCCTCCGTTGGCCGGACACCCCACACAGCGTTTGCGTCCGTTTGCTCAACGGGTTCGCGGCGATGGATGTTCTGTCCATTGGGTCTCCAAAAATGCGCGATCGTAAATTTGATCGCGTGCTCTTCATCACCCGCTTGTAAAATCTCAACATCCTGAACCGAGCCTTTGCCATAACTACGTTGTCCAATTACAACGACTCGTTCATTATCCTGTAAACAAGCTGTGGTAATTTCACTAGCGCTTGCCGAGTTCTCATCAATCAAAATCACCATTGGTGTGGTCGCATCAATCGTCGCATCAGCCGTACCCTCATAGCTACGGTTTTGTTGCGTATTACGAAAACGAACACTCACAATTTTTTGCTGGTTGATGAACAAATCACAAACATCGACGGCGGTATTTAACAGTCCCCCGCCATTGCCTCGTAAATCGAGAATAATTCCTCGATAGCTACTTTGTGCAGCGGCCGCCTCCAAAATTGACTTAATCTCTGCTGCCGAACGTGCGGCAAAATCAACTAACTGCATATAAATAATTCCTTGGTCGGCGCCCGGCAGTCGATATTGCCATTGTCCATCCGCTTGACGGTTGTAACCTCGCACAGACGCCATTTGAATAATCGCTCTAGTTACCGTAAACGATAGCAACTCGTCCTCGTCCTTTCTCCGCACCGTCAATTCAACATCTTTGCCAGCGGGACCCTTCAGCAGTTTTTGTGATTCCTCAATTGTCAAATCTGCGGTATGGCGAACGCCAATACGAACGATAACGTCCCCCGCCTCAAGCCCTGCTTCTAGCGCCGGACTTCCCAGTGCTGGTGTAATAATCCGTATTTCATTGGATTCTTGGATTCGCTCAATATATATCCCTAAACCCCCAAATTCTTGATTAAGCACTTCATCTAAGCCACGGTATTCTCGTGGTGCCATATATACAGAGTGCTCATCAAGAGTCGCCATCATCCCGTTCATGGCCCCTTGGAATAACTGACGCTGATCAATCTTTTCGACATAGCGCGCATCGAGCATGGTTGTTGCCCGTTGATAGAGCCGAATATAGTTGTTTTGCGGAATCTTTGAATAACAAATCAGTGATAGCAACAACGTAGCAATAATGATGGCAACATTACGTTTAGGCATAGCGAGTAACAGCATTAAAAAGGAAAGGAAATCGAACTCGCACTATTCTACACCATCAAACAATCTACGTTTTAATCTGAACAGTAGATTTCAAAGTGCAGCAATATATCATAGGATTGAAGAAGTTGATTTTAGTCCATTTTTATTCAGTGAAACACTCGAATTACTATGTTGCATTACACTCTACGCCCTTTTAATCTCTGTCTGTTAGTCCTATTTTTCGGAGCGGTTTCTTTATCCGCACAATCTCAACCACCGACCACAGACCCAGTCGTTGGCTTACAAAACAACACTCCTAATTGGACTGTGTTAACGCATGCTAGAGTTATTACAAAACCCGGAGAGAAATTAGAGGACATGGAGATCGTCATCAAAGGTGACGTAATTCAAGAAATCCGAAAATCAGGAGCCACACCAGCTGGTGCCCGTATCATCGATCTTTCTGGAAAAACTGTGTACGCGGGCTTTATCGATGCCTACAGCGAAAACAGCGTTGAGAACAATTCCAATTCGCTTGGAGCACCCTATTGGAATGATGCGATTACACCACAGCTAGATATGGCCACGAACTACCGCAACAGTAGTTCACTAAACACTTCTTATCGTAGCCAGGGATTCACAACACGATTGGCAATTCCTCCCAAAGGGATCTTTCGAGGTAACAGCGCCGTTGTGATTTGTGGCGCAGGCAGCAATGATCGTGTTGTACTGCGTCAAAACGTTTTTCAACACATCCACCTAACAATACCTAGCGGGCGCGAACGCACCAATTATCCTAATTCACCAATGGGAGCCGTTGCCCTAGCGAGACAAGCACTGCTGGATGCCCAATGGTATGCGAAAGCCTGGAATACTTTTAATAGTGGTCAAACGACCAATCGCCCTGAACGCAATGACGCCCTCGCTGCTTTACAACCATTGATTTCACAAAAACAAACGGCGCTGTTTGTTACCGGCAACGAACAGTATTTTCTACGAGCCGATCGATTCTCACGCGAATTTAACCTGTCAGCTATCATGCTCGGATCCGGTAAAGAATATCAACGTCTCGACGCAATTAAACAAGCCGCTCGCAGTGTTATCGTACCTGTTGCTTTTCCGAAAGCACCCAATGTTGGCAGTATCGAATCAGCACGTGCTGTGTCGCTCAAAACGCTCATGCATTGGGATATTGCCCCAGAAAACCCGGGACGCCTTGCCAGCGCTGGTATCCCGATAATGCTCACCAGCCATGGTCTCAATAAACGATCGGACTTTCTCAAAAACCTACGCCGTGCTGTTCAACGCGGACTCGATCCTGAACGAGCCTTAGCTGCTCTCACAACTCAACCAGCCACTGCCCTCGGAGTAACAAATCTCGTGGGTACTGTCGCGGCAGGAAAACTAGCAAGTTTGATTATTACAACTGGTGATATTTTTAATGCAAAAACCAACATCCATGAAGTGTGGGTCGCCGGACAACGATTTGAACTCAACAAAAAACCACTCGTAGACGTCAGCGGAAATTGGAAGCTATCGCTCAGTAAAGAATCCACAATATGGAATCTTAAACTTTCAGGGAAGGCTCCCAAACTATCCGGGCAATTGACACAAACCGTAAAACAACAAAATAAAGACAACGATAAAGATCCCAAAAAAGAATCTGAAGAAGACGAACACGACCAAGTAGTAATTCCGCTTACCAAAGTTTCACTGCGAGGTGCTCGCCTAAGTGCTGTCTTGCCCGGGAAGCATTTTGACCATGATGGATTTATCATGTTTACCTTGACATTAATCGGAAACGATTCTGCCACGGGTCCTGTTCACGGACAAGGGCAATGGACCACACCGGACGGGACGATCACGGACATTACGATTACACGGGAAATAGAGAAAACAACTGAACAAGACGATTCCGCGGTACAAGCGAAAAAGGATGAAAAATCTGAGGCGCAAGACAAAGCAACGTTTGCTGTGAATTTCCCACTTGGTGCCTATGGCCGAGACACTAAACCTAATCAACCAAAAGTACTGCTCATAACCAATGCAACAATTTGGACGTCCGGAGAACAAGGGATCCTACAAAAATCTGACATGCTTGTTGAAAACGGAGTCATTGTCGCAGTGGGAGCCGATTTAAAAGTACCTCGCGGTGCGATCGTAGTCGATGCAGCGGGCAAACACATCACTGCCGGAATTATTGATTGTCATTCACACATGGCAACCGATGGAGGAGTCAACGAGAGCGCACAATCCATAACCGCCGAAGTTCGCATAGGCGACTTTATTGATTCACATGATATGACAATTTATCACCAACTCGCCGGTGGCGTCACGATGGCCAATATTTTA
>JABJJO010000120.1 GCA_018660825.1 Planctomycetaceae bacterium
TCCAGACCGAAGTCGTGCGAATGCGCTAGTGTTCAGTAATAGCAATCGTTGGCGCCCGAGACGACCGTGGCGAGCATCTCTTTTTGTTGAGATGAAAGGGCATTGGGTAATTTCATCAATTTGACGTAAAACTGCATCGAAGCATTAAGCGTCTCAACATCATGGCTCATAATACGAATGATGTTGGCGAGGCCACCGGAACGGTCTCGGGCAAGTTCATAGGCGTGTTGCAGAGGCCCACGAGCGTCGCTTTCGCTGATTTGTGAAATATATGCCATGTAGAAAAACTTTCCGGTACTCGTGAACCGATTCGCGGGAGTTCAGTCCTGTTTGTTCAAATATTCGAGTCGTCGTTGTACCAGAGGTTCATGTATCCCTTTGATTTTCGAGGAATCCAGTTGGAAATCGCAGTCGTGGTGGTCACGTAGAAACACAACCGTATTAAGCGTGATGGCCGCGACCGTGCCGGATGGGTTGTTTGCTAGAATGTCGTAGATCGTGCTCTGCGGATCGGTGTGCCCGATGATCGCCAAAAATTCCGCTGCTCGTAATCGCACTAGATCATCTTCATCGTCAAGTAATTCTTTGGCGGTGTTCGCAAATTGCTCGGCTTGCGCGGCAAAACTAGTACAGGCCGTAAGAGTCCAATAGCGCATTCTGGGGTTTTTGGATTTCAAGCCTTTAGCGATTCCTTTAGTTGCGTCAGCGAAAGGGAGTAGTGCTAGGTCAACTGCGTCCACAAGCGAATTGATTTCCGCCGCATGTGTTTCACCAAACCCCGCTCCATCGGCGATGGCAAATTCAATCATTTGGTTTTCAGGGTAGAAGCTGAGGTCATGGATTTCTTTGATTTGCGTTTGTAAAGCACTCCGTAGTTGCGATAGCGTTTCTCGGTACATTGGGTCACTAGCAAGGTTGTGAATTTCGTGAGGGTCTTTTGAAATGTCATATAGCGATTCGACTGGTTTGGCTTTGAAGAAATGGGATTGTGCTTCGTTGAGTTTGCCTTGGTTGTAATGTGCACGCCATTCTCTAAATGAGAGCATGCGATAGCGGTAATTGTTTTGCAATGAATCGGGGTAGAAATTCTCGTAGTTGCGAATGTACTTGAAATTACCTTTTCGGAAGCTGCGCACTAGTTCATATTTTTCATCAAAACGATCAGCATAGCCAAATGCCTCGTCTTGCTTGTCGATTATCGCGGCTTTAACGCCGTTACCTAGAAATGGAGTGCCGTCCATTGTGCTGGGGATTTTTACACCCGCTAGGTTCAATACAGTTGGGGCGAAATCGATAAACGACACAAATCCGTCCACTCTGGTCCCAGATTTCCATGTGTTTGCTGATTGGTACTTGTCAGGCACTCGAATTACTAGCGGCACATGTAACCCGGATTCATAAAGATAACCTTTGCTGCGAGGTAAGACGCCCCCATGGTCGCCGAAGTAAAAGATGATTGTGTTTTCGTAGAGTCCATCTTCTTTGAGACGATCAATTATTTTTCCAATTGCGGCATCGACAACGGTTTGACGGTCGTGATATCGAGCAGCCGTATAGCGGGACAGTGCGGTGTCCTGATGATAGGGGAATATTTTCACCGCAGTGGGGTCTGTGTTTAGGGACGCGACGTCGATTGCGGCTTGGGGAAAATGTAGTGACCCCTCATGTGATTGGGCAAACGACTGCATGTGAAAGAATGGTTGTTGTGGGTCTATTCGATTTTTCCAGGATGCTTTACGCGATGATTCGTTCCACACGTTTTTATTGACGGCGTTGTAGTCGGTTTTTGCACTGTTCGTGCAGTAGTATCCGGCTTTACGCAAATAGACGGGAAACATCTTTGCATCTGGGGGCAAGTTGGTTTGGGTGATTTTGCGATGATATTGAAATCCAATGCGAGGTGCGAGCATGCCTGTCATTAGTGTTGTCCGAGCGACGGAGCAGACGGGACTGTTGGAAAAAGCATGTTCAAAGGTGAACCCATCTTTAGCGAGTGATGTTAAGTTGGGAGTGGGGCCGTGTTTGGCGCCGTAATGTTGTTGGTAGTGCACAGAATTGTCTTCCGATAACAACCAGACGATATTGGGTCGGTCAACAGCATGAGCGGTAACAAATCCAAGAGTCGTCAGTAGAAAAACCAGTATAGAAAAAAGTGCGGTTCGTTTCATGTTGGGTTTGTGGACCTCGTGAATTTAAGGTGATGATGGAAACAGAAAAGGAAGGTTCGCTAATTTCGATAGAAGCTGCTTTTTCGATCTGCGGTGTATTCAACGTCCAAATGTGGCGTCTGCAATGCGTGTCCGAGATGTAGTGAGGTTAACGCTGATTGCACCATGCCGCTAGTCAGTAATGTGCGTTTTACATTATAGGGTGCTTTACCCGTCATGAACATTTGCTTGGCGTTGTCCATCAATGCCGCCGAGTAGACGACGTTGGGGTTGGGCGGTAGGTAGAACATTGTTGATAAGGGAGTTTTACGTCGACGTAATTTTGCGGCGAAAGTAAAATCTGTTACAAGCCCGTTGAGAAGCAACATCGTCGCGCGGGTGCCGTCGCGATAAACGATGCGATAGGCGATTGGGTCTTTAGCAAATTCCTGCATCTGTTGTCGTGAGGGATAGCGATGGCTGAAGTTGTTGCTTTGAGCGAGCGTTTGGCTGCGCGAGAGGCAAGCTTCAAACAGTTCACTCGACCAACCACCTTTAGTAAAGCTGCCACCGTCTAGCATCCTCCATACGTTGGCGCCGCGAACTGCATGGATCGAATGAACGCCGGTTTCGCCGCCTTTCCGCCGTTCAAGCATGCACTGGAGCGTTTCGAGGGCATGGAAGTCATAGATGTCCGTGCCACCGAAAGCGACAATCAATGCTTCCTCGATTTCAGCACCAAAGGGCATCTCAACGCTGGGCATACGCCAAGTGACCGGCAATGAAGACCCCGCGAGCAGCGGAAAACCTAGTTGTTCCGACTGGTTGACCATGTCCTGAGCCCACTCGAAATTCCAACTGAGGTGTTTGTCATTGAAGACCGGTACGCTACGGCCGTCCGCTCGAAAGACATCAGTTATGCCATTGAATAGACGGTAACGAGGGTACAGTTTTTGTCCGTAAGCATTTTGCTCGTAATCCCCATGTTCACCAATCAGCAGTACGCAATCAACATCGATCTTGTCTTTGCCATTGCGAACCGCTTCTGCCACGGTTGGATAGATATTGAAACCGAATTCTGTGGCGCGTCGGTGACTTAAATCATTGTCTTTGACTTGATCAACGTAGGCTGAAACGACGTCGATTTCTGGATGCACCCATTTTCCGCCGTTTGGATAGCCCACGAGAAAGCGAGTCGCCATGTGCCATGCGTGCGAACGCTCCCACCAAGTTGTGGTAACGATAGCCATTTTTTTCTTAACGCTATTTGTGGCACTACGTGTGGCGGCAGGTAAACTAAGGGGAATTAATGTAGCGCTCGCTGCGGTTCCAGCGGCGATACTCGATTGAATGAAACGACGGCGATTTAACGGTTTGGGCATGACTGGTACTCGTAGGAGAAAATAGATTGGTATGCTTTATGATAACCGCGCGGGGATCACGATGTGTGTACTACCAGTATTTCACGAACTGAGGGTGTGTTTGTTTCAGAATATCGAGTAGGGCAATTTTGATTTTCGGCGTTAGGTGTTCTAAACCTTTTTCGTTCACGTCGGCGGTAAGGAGTTGTTGTAGCTTTTGTGCGATGCGTTGCAGTGTTGAGGGGGGAAGTTGTTTAAAGCTAGATGAATAGATCATATAGCTCAGCGGGTATCGAAAGAGGCGGGTTTGGAGGTCTAGTTGATATAGACTGCGGTCGTGGTTGTCGCGGGGGCCACGTTTGGAAAATGTTTCCGTAAACGCCGAAGTTCCTTTAACGTGTGCGGTCAGTTGAAATTCATCGGCGAATAACAAGTAACGCACTAGAGTATCGATAGATCTCGTAGTACGCCGTTTTGTGAATTCGCTTTGGAATTTAGGATCGCGATCTAGCGCAGCGTTCATGCTTTTGTCATATTCCCTCCCGCGGACTTCTTCATAGTGTGCGAACGTAATCAGATTCTGTATTTGCGTTTGGTGCTCTAGAACCATCAACGCCACGATGTCACTTTCATTAGTGAGATAGGGTTTGGTATTCACGAGCTTAGAAAGGTCCGTGACGTTTGCTCCATCGTCGTAATCAACCGCACTGCGGCCTTGATTGGCATCTACCAAAATATTCCCCATGTGACGCATGTTTCCATGAGTACCGGTGACATAGTAACCGCCCCATCTTTGAGAAAACGGACTGGTGTGATCTGAAACGTAGGTTCCAAAGTTGAAGACAGGTTGACCATTGTGACTTGTGAAAAGACTGCGGACGACTGGCCCCGGTACGTTTTGCGTACGTCGTGCTGCGTGACACTGTAGACATTGCCCTTTGTCTTGAATGAACTTGGGTGAATCGATCGGTCGTTGTGACAGGGTGTAAAACACAGAGCCTAACTGTGGATCAGTCGCGATGATTTCAACAACTTCACCTCCTTGTACCCATCCCAAATAGACTTCGTCATTGAAGTACAGAGCGCGGGGTGTGGTCGGGTTGATACGACGTAATTGTAAGCTAGATTTTGAATAGACGAGTGCTTGCGTAGTTGGCGACACCTCTAGTAATTTCATCAATCCGGGCAAATAACCATGTTGGTCGCTGTATTTTAGCGTGGTTTTGCCTTGGTCGAGTTGCGATTGTAGTTGAGTAATTGAGTTGTTTGCGATTGTCTGATGGTAATCAATAGGGGGTCTTTCAAAATCAAATAGACCTTGCGCGCTACAGATTTGGGAGAGGCTGAACAATACCATGCATAGCAACACAGGCGTACGACCAAAAACGGCGGGAGGGTGATTTAAACTGGAAACCATAACAAAAGGGTGTGAGAGTGATTGAAGTTCAATGGGAGTTTGGTCATTATAGATAAACAAGCTAATCGGGTGGGTGTTAGGTGAATTATAGCACAATAGAAAAAATAGGAACTACGCAATGGTGTTAAAGGTACGAGCAACGTCGCAGCTTCTGGCAACGAAGTCTTTTGTAATCGGAGTTGTTATAGCTGTCAGTATGTCGGTACCGTCACTAGCGGTTGTGGCCCACGAAGGTCCCGACCCGTTGAGTCACTGGTATTTGCAGGACGAATACGTAAAAGATAACGTATTGTCAGCTCGACTTGGCCCCGATGGTAAATTCCAAGCAAAACCTAGGTTCGTCATGGATACGGCCGGTGAAGCGGTTTTGTTTTCAGGACGCACACCCCACTGTGTTATCGCAACGGATCATAACAAGGTCCAGGAGTATTTGCCAATTCGGGCTATGACAGTTGCCGCTTGGGTGTCTGTTGACACTGTTAAACAATGGGGTGGAATCATTGGTGTCGTTCAAGATAACGGTGGTGTGGAGAAGGGGTGGGTGTTGGGATACGACAATCAGCACTTTACATTTGGTCTGTCTACCAAGGGGGTGGATGACGGCGATGGTTTCATGACCTATTTCAGAAGCACTACCAAATTCGAACTTGGCAAACTTTATCACGTGGTCGCCGTGTATGACGGCAAGACGACAGAGATTTACGTCAACGGAAAAAAAGAATCGAGCGGGACCCAACAATCGGGAGATATCTTCTACCCGACGAAAACACCCTATGTTATCGGGGCTTATACAGATAGTGATGAATTGAACGTTCATCATGGTCGAATTCGAGAAGTTAAAGTCTACGATTTAGCGGCTAAGGCTGAGTGGGTGGCGGAGGCGTTTGCCCACCACAAGCAGTTAGCCACAGAGCCGGCAATCGTGCAGTCGCAACCTTTAGAAGTGCTTGTTGACCCCTACCTGCAATGGGCGACAAAAACATCGATGACGGTGATGTGGGAAACGAATGAAACATCGACATCGGTTGTGCATTACGGAGAAACGAGCGCCTGCAAACAATCAGTTTCTGCGGTCGATGCCAAGATTCATGAAGTGAAAATCCCGAATTTGAGAACGCAAACGCAATATTTTTATCGCGTGGAATCGGTCACTGTAGCTGAGGAGAAATATGAAAGTAATGTATCAACGTTTCAAACCGCCGTACATGATGACTCACCGTTTGCGTTTGCCGTCATCAGTGATACTCAGGGCAACCCTGCCGTTTCTTCAGTTTTAGCGAAGATGGCATGGGCTCAACGCCCCAATTTTTTGCTGCACCCTGGCGACCTAGTATCCACCGGGAAAAACAAGGATCATTGGTTGAATCATTTCTTTCCGGGGATGCGACCGTTGATCGATCGAGTCGCGTTTTTTCCTGTGCTGGGAAATCATGAACAAAACGCCGACCATTACTACAACTATGTTTCTCTGCCGGAACCCGAATACTATTACACGTTCCAGTATGGCAACACACAATTTTTTATGGTGGATACGAATCAGAATGTTGGTGTTGGTTCCAAACAATACGAATGGCTCAAAGGTGAATTGGAGAAATCTACAGCCGTTTGGAAGTTTGTATGCCATCATCATCCTCCGTATTCTTCGGATGAAAACGACTACGGCGACCTCTGGAAAACTAATAAGAGTTCCCGTGGTGATTTGCGGGCGCGGGTTCTAGTACCCTTATATGAAGACAACGATGTCGACATTGTGTGGAACGGCCATATTCACTCCTACGAGCGAACTTGGCGGATTCGTAAAGGTAAAGCGGTCGAAAAGGATGGTCCGTTCTATATGATCACCGGCGGCGGGGGTGGTGGTCTGGAAACCCCTAGTCCGGTGCGTCCGTTCTTCCAAAATAACGTGCGACATGGACACCACTATGTTATGGTTTCATTAAATGGTGGCACGTTAGAAATGAAAACGTTTTCGCTTGAAGGGCGAATGTTTGACTACCTAAAGATTGTCAAATGACAAATTTAATCCCATTACGAGGTGCTGAATGAAGACTCTATGTTTATTGGCAATGGTAACCGCAATGACTGCTGCAAGTTTGGAGAAAGCGAAAGGCGGAGAGGTCATTTACGTCGCCTCGATTGTTGAAAAGACGGTCACCACGTTTACGGTGAATCCGGACACCGGTGAATTAACAAAGCTTTCGTCACTCATGCTGCCAGCATCCCCCGGCGCAATGGATTTGTCGCCGAGTGGAAAATATTTGTATGTCGCGATGGCTGGTCGGGATGCTAAGACCAATCAAGCGACAGCGTTCGTAGCGACGCTAGAACGGCAAGAAGACAGTACGTTACTGTTGTCGGCAGTCGCAAAAATCGCCACTCGTCCCCCCTACATCCGTGCTGATGATTCAGGCCGATATTTAATGATGGCACACTATGCTACCGGAGAGATCAATGTTTATCGGATCCAAGATGGGATCGTGACCAGTGAACATCTAGATTACCACAAGACCGAGAAGACTGCGCATTGTGTCGAAATGGATCCAAGTGGACGCTTTGTCTATGTTCCGCATACGACGCCTAACGCTATTTATCAGTATGTACTAGATGCTGGCACTGGCAAATTAATACCCAATGATCCGCCCGTTGTATCTGGTCCCGCTGAGGGGCATCAGTATCATCAACCTCGGCATATCGCTTTTCATCCCTCGTTATCGATGGCTTTCACGTCTAATGAACGCGGTGGTGGTATCAGTGCATATAGCTTAAACCGAAAAACGGGTACGTTGAAACTGAAACAAACTCTTTCGGCACTCCCCGAGGGATATAGCGGTGGCGCAGCTGCGGCTGATATCCGTATTACCCCGAATGGAAAATTTGTTTATGTATCGAACCGGGATCTCGAAGACCGCGATCCTCAGCAAGATAGCATCGCAGCGTTTTCCATTAATCGTCGCGGAGATTTACAGCGAGTGGGCACTTACTCCACGGTTTGGTTTCCTCGGTCCATGACGGTTAACCAAAGTGGACGTTTTTTGTATGCCGCCGGACAGAAGTCAGGCACGTTGATCTCTTATGCGATTGACACGAAAACTGGCGCTCTCCAGCCGCTGAAAACATATGACGTAGGGGACGGGACGATCTGGGCGATGTGTGTCGAGTAACGTCGTTGTTGGATTTGTGAGTGAAAATCAGGAGATGGTTATGGCGACTTCCACAAGCAGGCGTTCTTTTTTAAAGGCTAGTGGTCAGGTTACTACGGCAACTGCGATAACTGCTGCAGTAACGACGCTAGGGGCCGTTCATTCGCAAGCCTCGGTTGAACCGGACAAGCTCGTCGTCGGTATTATTGGTTGTGGTGGTATCATGTCGCTGCACGTCAAAGGGCTCGTTGAGCGGAACGATTCCGTAGAGATTGCGTGGTTGTGCGACGTTGATGACGCTCAAACGGCGAGGATGGCTGGATTTGTTCGCAAAGAATTTCAATCTGTAGCACCGAAACGCACAAGACGGTATGAGGATGTGATTCGCGACAAAAATGTAGATGCGGTCGTGATTGCCACTCCCCATCACTGGCACGCCCCGATCGCGATCGCTGCGATGCAAAACGGCAAGCACGTTTATATCGAAAAGCCGATATCGCATGTATACAACGAAGGGCATGCTGTCATCGCTGCCGCAAAAAAATATGGTTGTGTTGTACAACAGGGCAGTCAGATGCGTAACAGTCCGGTGACGCTTAAAGCTGAGAAACTGTTGAAGTCGGGCATCCTTGGTGAGATCAAGATTGCGAAAGCTTGGACGGCTGAAATGCGAAGTGTAGTGAAACCCGTGCCAGATGCGACGGTTCCAAGCGGCGTCGACTACGACCGTTGGTTAGGGCCCGCAAAAAAGCACGCGTTTAACCGTCACCGTTTTCATGGCAGTTGGCGGATGTATCAAGATTATGCCAACGGTGAAATTGGTGATGATGGTATTCACGATTTAGACATGGCAGCCTGGGGACTGGGGGTCAAAACATTTCCGCAGCAAATTACAGCCCGCGGTAGTCGAATGATGTTGCACGGTCACGCCAGCGACTATCCGGACAATATGAATGTTACGTATGAATATGAAGACGGCCGGTTGCTGATCTATGAGAACTACCCCTTTACGGCCTATGGGTTGCATGGATTTGATAACGGAAACGTGTTTTATGGAACTGAGGGATATATGATATTCTCTCGTCGCGGTGCTTTCAGTGTGTTTTTAGGACCGAAGAATAAACCAGGGCCAACCGAGGGACAGGATATCCGTGGTTCACGGGGATACGCTGAGCACATGGCGGAATTTCAAAATGCGATCCGTAGCGGCGGGGGGACTCGAGCCAATGCCCAAACGGCACATTACAGTTGTGCGTTGGTTCATCTCGGTGAGATTGCTTATCGAACTTCGGGACGGGTGGAGTTTAATCCGCAGACGGAAACGTTTATCGGTAATGACGACGCCAACGCAATGTTGAGCAAAGAATATCGTGCACCTTATCTAATGCCAACTTTGGCCGTCAACGAGCGCTAGATTAAATTGCCTTGTCGGTGGGAATTGATTGGGGTTGGCCACTGTCGACGGATTGTTGAGCCGCGACACACATTGCGACAGACCAACGACCATCGATGCCTGTAGCGTGCACTGGTTTGTCACCATTTACCGCTTGTGCCATTAAGGCAATTTGATCACGCAGTTCAAAAACCTCGCCAGTGATGCGTTCAGGCGTCAAGTCTAACACTTCTTCATTTTCATCGTTGAACACCCGCAGTTTGAAGTCGGGGTGCAGAGTGCGATCTTTGGCACCGCTCCAACTTGCCCAGATCGCGCCCCGAGTTCCGGTGACCTTGGCAGTTTGGTGATGCTCAAAAGCGCTTAGTGTTTGCGTAACCACGGCGTAAGCACCAGAATCAAGCGTCATAATGGCACTGAAGTTGTCTTGTAGTTCGGGGTGACCTGCTTGGCGGGAATTGGCACGGGCGTAAATCGTTTGTGGTGTTCCCGCCGTATCCAGATACCAACGCGCTAGATCAAAGAAGTGAATCGGCTCTTCGAGGATCCAGTTGCCGACCCGCTCAATATCAAATCGCCAGCTATCAGCGCCAGGGCGGTAGGGACGGCGGGAAAGTTCAACTAAACAGTATTGCGGTGTGCCAATAAAGCCGTCATCGATAAGTTCCTTAACCTTACGCCACATTGACGAGAGACGTAGTTCATGTCCAACGGCCAAAATGCGATCGTTGGCGGAGGCGGCTGCGTTGATCGCATCACAATCTGCTAGAGTCAGGGCCATTGGTTTTTCTAACAGGACATGTTTTCCTGCTTCAAGTGCAGCGACAGCAACATCACGGTGCAGGAAACTCGGAACAACGATGTCGACAACGTCCACATCGTCGCGGCGCACAAGTTCTAGGTAATCGTTGGTTACCGCAGCTGTTTCATAGGCCTCGCGGGCAGCTTGGCAGGAGTCCTCGCTTTCCGCTGCGATTGCCGTGATTTCAGCATTCTCAGTTTGCCTAATCGCATCGGCGTGACAGTTTCCCCAGGCGCCAAATCCAACGAGTCCAAATCGTACTGGTGCAGTCATCTTATCTTTCAAAGTCAATAAATGGAAATTGATTATAGTTGAGTTAAGCTAGTTCAGGCTGGTCTTTAGTTTCCGGCGCGGCGAGCAGGATCAGCAAGCCGATGAGAAACAAAAATGAGAGGCCGCAGGCAATTTGCTGCGGCCCCGTGGTGAATGCTTTTTGCAGCTCGCCGCCGAAAAACAAAATTGGCGCTGCGATGATTCGTCCCGCGTTAAAACAGAATCCGGTCCCTGTTGCGCGGATACGAGTCGGGAACAATTCTGGAAAATAGATAGCGTATCCAGCGTGCATTCCAAGTGTTAAAAAACCGAAAATGGGCAAGGCGGTGTAAAGTAGGGTTGTCGACATGGGCACGTTGAATAAGATCATCGCGCTAATAAATCCGCCAAGGTGAAAGAACATAAACGTTTTGATGCGGCCAATTTGGTTGCATAAAGGACCGAAGGCGATTAAACCGATGCCTCCGCCGGTGGCGGTGATCAGCATGCCGAACATCTCCCAGCCCTTAATCGTCGAGACGCTATTGGCCATAATGTCTTCTCGGATAGAGGCTTTAATGTCGGTTGTTACCCCAATCAAAGAGTCCTGTATGTCGTTGGGATCAACGGCAATTCTAGCTTCAACCATCTCATTGATCGCTGAATCTTTAAGCACGTTCTTAGCGTAGATGTGGGCACCCCAGAAGGTGGCTAATCCGATGGCAGCAAGTGATACGCCGACGAAAGTTTTCCGCGAAAACTCACTGGAAAACAACTCAGTGAGTGATCCCATCTTTTTTCCGTTTCGCGTGATAGCTTCCGCTCGAGCTCTTTGCCAGTTTTCAGGTTCCTTTAAACTCAAGCGTATCCAGATGATAAGCAGGGCCGGTACAACGCCGATGGCAAACCCGAGTCGCCACGGAATCGTCTGGGGATCAAACCACTCGATGTCGAGAGAATTTGCCCAAGTTTGAATGGCATCGCTCCCGATCACAAAATAACCCACTGCGACGGCCAAATAAGTGCCGAAGACACTTGATGCATGAAAAATTCCCCCCACATGAGCGCGCGCTCGTCGTGGAAAAACTTCGTAAACCATGGCGCTCGCAATGGCCCATTCGCCACCGACACCCATGGCGACTAAGAAGCGGAAAATCGCCATGTGCCACCATGTCTGTGAGAGTGCAGATACACAGGTGAATACCGAATAAAACAAGATGGTAATCGACATTGTCTTAGTACGACCAATGCGATCGCTAATGAGTCCAAAAACAATCCCACCAAGTGCACCTCCAAGTAGGAAAGCTCCAAGGGCAATATTGTTGTACCGTGCTATATCACCTTTGACTGCCGTTGGCTCCAGCGAAGGCATTGCTTCATTCATACTAGCGACAAATATTTGTCCTTCAAAAACGTCGAAAATCCAACCTAACGAGGCGATAATCAACACGATCCATTGATAGCGGGTAATACCTTCGTACCACTTCTGCTGGTCATCCTGAATGTTGGGTGTTGCTAGCATTGCTGGTTTTCTATCCTAAGCTACTAACGAAGCGAGAATTTTACGGGTGCCAGTAAACGTTTGTCGGGCGTGCATGGCGACGTAATTGTCAACTAATGCGACATCTCCCTGTCGCCAGGGAACCTCAAAGGTCAATTCGTCGGCAATCTCACAGGCAGCGGTCACTGCCACGTGGTCCAACGGTGTGCCATCTCCGAATGTTACTGGAGGTCCGGAATTTTCATCTGACCCCCATCCTTGGTAGGCGGCAATAAGTTGATTGAAAAAAGTCTGCCGCCCATCGGGGAGCGTCCGAATACCGTCAAGAATGGGAGTGGTACTGACGAGACTGCCGTCGTCTCGCCACTCGCCAGAATACCCTAATTTTGCCATGTTCGTTTCGCATTCGTCAGGCGTGTTTGCGTGGAAGGTACTGCGCCAACTGCGTCCCATGCCGGATTGAGGGTCATTTTCGTTTGGTAGTATGTTGCGATACTTGAGGCCTTTGGTTATCAAATCAGCGACGAACTGAGGGTGCTGTTCCTTAAGCCGAACAACCAATACGTCGGAACGACAAATGGGAGTCGCACCGCCAGTATCGGCAGGTTGCTCACAGAAGAAGAACAACCGACTTGGGTAAATCGGAGTTTGGGCCATTTCATGATGCAAGAATATTTTGACATCGGCAGGGGCTTCGTTTGCGGTGAAAACTCGCTCGGTTCGGTTAAATCGCACGGCATTGGAAAGGGATTGTCGGTAGTGGAAGTTCTCCAGATGAAACGCTTGGATGAACGCATCAAAATCACGATCGGTTACTGTTGAAAAGTTACGAAATAGTACGGTGCCGTGTTGAAATGCGAGGTCGAGCAATTCCGAACGATTTTCTTGAGCCCACGTAATAGAATCGTCGAGCGACGTAAATTCACTACCATCATAAATCAATGGAAAGATACCAGAGGGTGTGTCGATTTGCTCAGCAAGTTGCATTGTTCTCATCTCGGTTATTCTACCAGAGAACGACGGGTTTTGGAGGCGGAGGTCGAATCGCGAGGATGTGGTTAACACGAGCCGTGCGAGTTAACTCCAATTTCTTGTAATGGACTTATGTATCCGCCAATAGGCCGATGAAATGGGTGGTCATTTGCGTGAGGTCAAACTTAGGCGTCCAACCCCAGTCGTTGCGAGCGCTGGAGTCGTCAATTTCTCGTGGCCAAGAATCGATCAAATCGGCGACCGCGTTGTCGGTTTCGAAGTCGATGGTGCAATCGGGTAGGTACTGTTCAATAGTCTTGGCAATATCGCTGGCACTTGGATTACACGAATATAGGTTGTAGGAACAGCGAGTCAGCGAGGCAGGGTCAGCATGTGTAAGTAGATCAATCGCGTGGAGGCAGTCATCGATATACATCAGGGATGGATTCGAAGTTGGGCGGATTTTGAGCGTTACTGGGCGCTGAAGAACGGTGTCGATGAACATGTTCGATGCGTAAGAACTTGCTGCTCCTGGCGATGGGTAAGGTGAAATAATTATTGGTAGGCGGATGGCGCGGAAATCGAGCCCTTGAGCTTCACGATAATAAAACCCCATTCGTTCAACGGATGCTTTGGTGAACCCATAGAACCCTCGAGGCCATTGGGGATAATCCTCTGGCAACGGTTCAGGTAGTGGTGAGCCAAAGGAAGCGAGTGAACTGGGAAAGATAACACGATTGACGTGGTTCGCAACGGCGGCTTCGAGCAACGAAAAGGCACCTTGCATATTGACATTCCAAGCTGTTTTGCGATCCGCTTCGCTCTGTCCGGATAAGAGGGACGCAAAATGTAGAATGACATCGGGTTGAAAGGCCTCAATGCACTGCGCAACCGCTTGATCGTCGCAGATGCTGGACACTTGATAGCGGCTATTTTCGCTGGGTGCGGAGAGAGGTTGCTCGGCAACGTCCGTCAATAGTATTTCGGACGACGATGGTAAGCGGTGGGTAAGTTGGCAAGCGATATTTCCAGCGCCGCCGGTGATTAAGTATTTCATGTGTGGCTCCTAATGCAGTTTACCACAAAAGAAGGACCACTAAATCACATCACGAATTACTCGTCCTGCAGGACCACGGCCGTTCCATAGGCTAGCATCTCTGCCGAGCCTTGCATGACCATGCTCGTCGCAAAGCGAACGTTGAGGATTGCATTGGCTCCGAGTGATTCTGCTTCGGCCATCATGCGATCGAGTGCTTGTTCGCGAGATTCCGCTAACAGCTTTCCGTATTCGTGAATTTCTCCACCAACGATCGTCTTCAATCCGGCCATGATGTCTTTGCCAATATGTCGCGCACGGACCGTATTGCCACGGACTAAACCAATGACACGTTCGACTTGGCGACCTGGGACATCCGGTGTGGTAACGGCTAATATATCACTCATATTTGTACGTCCTTATAGCGATCAGTTTTTGATTCGACGAGTCGTTGTTTGATGACCGAGATTAGTAGTAAACCTAGCCCTAGTAATATACCCAAGACGGCAGTTTTTACGAATGCGTTGGCCGTTTCGGCGATGATAAACTCGTAGAAACCATAGCCGACAAGAAAGAGGGTTGAGGCGATATAGGTTAGCCAACCGAGTGAGCGAGCGCTCCGTGAAGTGACGTCTGGCGCTAGTTCACTCCATTGTGTTGTTTTGTTCGGTTGAAAATCTAAATCCGCAATGTCCGTTTGTAGGGATTTGAGGTCATCGAATTGCGCACGATATGTCGGCTCGTTGATCATGCGCTGTTCCACGCGTTGGCGGTCTTGTTGCGTAAGTTCATTATCTAAATACCCGGTCAGCAATTGATCCCAATCTGTTTCAGTCATCGAGAATTCCCCCCCAAGTCAAGTAGTTGCAGCCTTAATTGTTTTCGAACGCGAGAAAGCCGGGACATGATTGTTCCAATGGGCACATTGAGAATCTCGGCAATCTCAGCATATTTGAATCCGTGGTAATCACGCAACAAAATTAGCTCTCGTTGATCCTGTGGTAAGGCAACAATCGCATCTCGTACGGTTGCTTGTCGTTCGGATGCTTCAATATGTTGCTGTGCAGTTTCGGCTTTGCGGTCGCTGGATTGGTCTAAAATATCTGGGTTAAACTGCGGTTTCTTTTTCCGCATATAATCGATGGTGCGATTACGCACGATTGTTAAAAACCAAGTTTTTACTGAGGCCTTTGATTCGTCAAACGTGTCCCATTTTGCAACGAGAGTATTTAAGCTATCCTGCGTCATGTCTTCCGCGTCCTGATGATTGCCCAATAATTGGAAACTAAGCGCATAGCCGCTTTGTCCTAAGGCGTTGATAGTTTGATCTGTGGGAAGCGGCATTTTAGTTGTCGGGCTTTGAAAAAGTATCAGTATCGAATTTGCCGTTGAACTCCACTTTTTTGAGATCGGACGTGAACGTCGAGTTCGCCGTGAAGATCTCAACCTTGGTTTTATAAGGTATTTGTACCCCGTTGACCTTCTTGTAATTGGATAATGTTATTCTCAATAAATTCGGGATTTCCATTCCCTCAATGAGCTTGGTCTTTTCGTTCACGTAAAGGGCAAGCGGATTTCCGACAATTTCGACTTTGACACAATCCTGGTCGTTGAATTTAGATTTTGTCGCAGGTAAAAATGCGGCACTCCCAAAGGTGTCTTTTACGGTGAAAATAATGCTCACGGGCACACCAATTTTTTCGATGGGCAGTTCCTCCGCAGTAAGGTCCCGCAAAGGCTCGAAAGAACTTGTTTTCCAGCCTTGTTGCCCAGACCATCCCTTGGATTCCTTGTAGAGACCCAAGTCTATATCTACCCGACCGTTATCGGCAACGAGGTCAAATATGTTTTCAATAGTTCCGGTAGCATCTCCGGTAGGGGCGGTCGAAATTACCGAATGAAATTTCCTGATCGTTTTTATTTCTCGGATTGCCGAGGCACCTCCGACGGCTTCGATGTGCGCAGCAAGGATGTTTGGAATGTTGACTGTGTCCGCTGATTCAGTGTTGGGAGATTCAGTGTTGGGAGAATCAGTGTTGGGAGAATCAGTGTTGGGAGAATCAGTGTTGGGAGAATCAGTGTTGTTGCAGCCAACCATAAAAACGGCCAAGGCAAATATTATAGGGAGTGAA
>JABJJO010000100.1 GCA_018660825.1 Planctomycetaceae bacterium
GTTTGCCTTCGCCCTCACCTGGTTTGCCTTCGCCCTCACCTGGTTTGCCTTCGCCCTCACCTGGTTTGCCTTCGCCCTCACCTGGTTTGCCTTCGCCCTCACCTGGTTTGCCTTCGCCCTCACCTGGTTTGCCGCCTTCTTCGTTTTCGCGGATCTTGTCAGCTAGGTCGCCGGTTTTTCCAGCAAGCTCTCCTTGTTGTTTAGCGATACGTTCGGCATCAGCTCCACCTTGGTTTTGACCTTGGATTGACCGTTGTTCACGTAACAGTCGTTCAACATCTCGGATGTAGGCGCGGATACGGTTTTTCTCATTTTGCAAACGATCGGAGCGATCTTCGGTCATTAGCAATTCGAGCAGTTTTTGCAATGCAACTTGTGATTCCGCTTGGGTGTCGACAGCACGTTTGAGTTGTTCTTGATTCAGCAGTCGGACAATAGTCTGCAGTTGGGTTGCGGTAAGATTGTCGCGTGATTGTTTGTAAGCTTGTCGCAGTAAGGCAGCTCGTTTTGGATTATTAGCTGCTTCGAATTCAGCCATCCGCAAGATTAGTTCTTCAATTCGTTTGTATCGTTCGGCAATTTGGCTTTGTGATAAAGCAAGTTGGGCGGCGGAAGTGGGAGCGGCATTTTTAGCTGCGGGCAATGCGTCGGCTTCCGTAGCACCTTGGGCTTTTACTTGCGGCGCAAGGCGAATTAGGTTGGAATCGAATAACAGTAAGGCAAGAATCAGTAGTAAGGTGAGAGGGTGGAAAAGCGATTTGTTTGTTTCGGTTGAAGACATGGATATCATGGAATGTTGATCCCTACCTAATTCGTTGTTCAATTTGTTTGTGAATTGCTTCTGCGCACACTGTTTTTATGAAATTTCAGTGGTTCCTGTCTATTGCAATGCGAAGAATTCGACGTCGTCGGAATCTATTTATGTTCGAATGATTCGAGCGATACACACACACCTATTTCGCGACTTGAAAACATTTGAATGTTACACGTTTATTTTAGCAGATCAAGAACCTGTTTCTTGCGTTCTTGTTGAGTCTTTTCATTGATTTGTTCTTGATCGTCAATTAAACCCCTAATCAGATCAATAAGCTCGTTATAAGTCTCTAACTCCAGCATATTGTCTAAGACAACGGACATTTTTAATAGGACGACGTCTGCTCTGTCGAGTGCGGAAGCTGCCTGGTCAATTTGGCTCGTTTTTCCACCAATTATGGTTTCAAGTTCGGTTAATTCGATGTCCAACGCAGGAAATTCAACTTCACAGATCAATCGTAATGGATCAGATATTTTTTGGAGCAACCGATTTTTATGGTCTTCTGTGTCAACTCGATTATTCATTAATTGCAGGCGAATATCATCGAAAGAGATGGCGATACCGAGTGATTCTTGATTGGATTTTTGACTTTGAACAATCGCTCGTTGAGTTCTCAGCAGTCGCAGACTTTGTTCCCGTAGTTTTTTCTCCTCTGGGGACAGTTGATTACCATCATTGTCTTCGGGTTCTGCTTCACTAGTTGAATCTGTCGTATTGTTTTCAAGTTGAGTAGCACTTTCAAGTACGAGTTGCAATGAATCCCGCATACCTTGCACTTCGGCAATGATTAATTCGTAGCGTTGTCGCAGCGACAATTCTCGGCGTTCAAGTCCGGCTAGTAATTCCGTAGGGGTAACAACGTCCAACGTAAATTGACTGCTGCTGCCGATGTTCGGGTCGCCTTGCAAGTCGTAATTGTCATTCGCTCGGACACTCAGATTTATTTTCTCGCCTGGTTTTAGTTCAGCTCGAAGGTCGGCAGCCCGTTGTTCTCGGAAATCCAGTGGTGCTTGAACCTGATCGCCCTCTACCAAGGTGATGGAAAACTTAAGCGGATCGCCTTCATCGAGTTGAACGTCAAACCAACTTGACTGGACGCCATAATCATCTGAAACGGTTCCCGTCACGGGGATAATGACGTCAGGAGTAACCGCCGTGCCAATTCCCATAAGCCCAATTTCGACGCTAGGTGCTTTGTCGGCAAGCGCCGCTATGCCAACCATAAATGGTTCGTTGGAAATAATTCCATCAATATCGAGCAAGGAGACATTCAGCACTAAGTCTTGATTAAGGTGTTCGACGGGGAATGGAAAAGCACTGCGGTCTCCGGCGAGTTGAACTATGAGTTGTTGCCCAGAGGCAGTCAAACAGCGGATTGCCGAGTTAGTCTCGAGGATGTTTTGAGATTCATCGCAGGCACAGAGTTGTTGGTTTTCGAGTGTGAATTGCATTTTGGTTCCAGCGGCATTTGTGAGGTTAGCCAATTGGGATTCGCTCCAGAGTTGTGGTGCATCCGCGGGGGTTGCGGACTGCGACAAAATGCTGACAGGGATTTGTTTTGAATTCCGGGCATCTTCGATGTCTGTATAAGTCACTAGATATTGCGCCACTGTGGAGTCGACAATATGCAATTGTTGCACCGGCTTGTTGGTTAATAGATTTAGCTTTACCGATGTACCTAGTGGCAGGGAAGTCCGACCGGGAATCCAGTCTTGATCTTCGACAGGTAATAGTTCTGTATAGGCAGGGTATTCATAGTCGAGTGTGACTTGACTTATTTCAGGGCTTTCGACGACATCAATATAAAACGGTCCGATGCGATGGTCATGGCCAACAATTTCGAATTCGAGGCTTTCTGAGATTCCATTGATTGGATTGTCTGCGAGTACGAAATATTGATCTTGTTCAGGTGCTCCACCCTCCTTGATCAAGCGTCGTTGTCCGCTGAGACCATCGGCGGTCTCATAATGAAATGAGCAGCGTTCCGGAATCTGTTTGTTACCGTCGGCTTGAATCAGGATTCGCAGTGCCGCTCCCCGAGCAACTTTGACATGTCCTTGGATGAAATTTAATTGTTCTGGCGTTTGGAAATCGTAACCAGTAAAGTTGTCTCGAATGACAGATACGCCGGCGATTTGAATATGGGCAGCTCGTTCCCATTTTTCACCATCTAGTAAATATAACCGTCGCATTGCCAGATTCGCCATCGATTCATTTGTCACGGCAAATAGGGTTACCGAGGCAACTAGAGCGATGGCTAACGCGACGCGTTTTAACAGCAGGCGTTTGTTGAAGACTTGATTGACATCGACGCCACGGAGCGATAGCAATGCCGAATCGACAGTTTCCGATAACATTTGCCTACTATAGGTAACGTCGTTAACTGCATCGGTTTCATTGTTGTCATTCGTGGGGGTGGCGGCACGCGTGGAATTCTTTTTGAGTGTCACGGAGGTGACAAGACTGTCATTGAAATTAGAGAATTGACGTTCGAGTAGTATTGCCATGCTGCGATCGGAAAATGCAACGAATGCCCGCTGGAAAACCCAGCGGTACAGAATGTAGCCAAAGGCGGCAGTGACGACGACCAGTAAAATGGCGCGAGCCACGGAACTCAATTCATTGGCACCGACTAAAATTGGCAGGTAATCCATAGCCAAGCCGACCCAGAACATAGAGGCAACCCAGATCACTCCGAGGCTAATGCCTTCCGCCCAGACATACATTTTAATTCGTGCGCGCAGAGTTTGCAGCAACTGTTGTATCTTTGGGTCGAGTTGTGATGTGAGGTTATTCATTTAATTCATGATGAACGTGGTGTGGAAGTAATTGTTGGAATGGGTGCATGTCAGGCTAGTTTACTTAATCTGCGGATAATCCATTCGAAGCAAAGGACGCCACTGATTAAGGCGATTAACCACCCCATCAATCGCTGTTCGAAATCGCGATCGGGTGTTCCCGGCAATTCAGTTTCTTGATCATGGGCAGAGATGATTTGTGTTAGTGATTGATTTGCGTTAGTGTTCGTGGAGTCTTCAACGCCGATAAAGTAATGGCCCGATGTTTGCTGGGCGATATGAGTTAGCAGGGCATCGTCACGTCGAGGATTTTCAATCTCCAGTTGAGGCACTCGGACTCTTACTTCACGCGTCAAGAGGTCAGAACTGCCTGGCAGTGCCAATTCTATGCGGTAGTCGCCTTGTTGAGTTGCAATAAATTCACTGACATACATGCCAAGTTGTGTTGCGTCAGCGAGTCTTTCCAGTTCAATTGTGTCGCGAGTTCCATCTGGATTAACTAGGGTTGCAGTCACCGATTCGACAGTTAGGGGATCTCGTTGAGCATCGGTAAGTTTGGCTCGTAAACTAATGTGTTCCCCGAGGAAGCAGCGATCTTTGTCGGTAAGTAAGACTCCGCGATTGGAGTCTCGCAGCAATCGTCCCTGCGCGGCCCAGCGGATTAGCTTGGTATAGTATTTTTCAAAAAAGTCTTCTTCGATGCTCCGGAGTCGCCACATCTCACCGCTTGCTTGATAGAAAACTCGCCCTGCGCCATAGAAATGCCCAGCCATATAGATTGGAAGTTCTTGGTCGATCGCTGTTTCGGGGTCAGAAAAACGTGCATAAACTTTCGCGCCCGGTTTAGGGTCTTTGGCTTTGTAGTAGCCAAAGACTCCATCGAAGGATGCCCATGCTTGTTCGCTACCTATTTGATCATTATCGAGCCACAGGAATTCAGCCGCGAGGCCTTCATTGGAGAATTGCACGGGCCATGCGGTATCACCGCCGAATCGGCCTAAACTCAGTGTAACACCGCCTTGGTTGTAAAAGACGACAGGATATAGGTTCTTAATTAAGTCTATACCAGATCGTCGACCGCGCCGCATCCGTGACCATTCGGGAGTGAACACGGGTCCCGCCACGACGATTAATCCACCGGCATTTTCGGAGACCCATTTTTCAAGAAGTTGGAGTTGTGAATCATCAAGTTGTTGCCAGTCGGGATCGAAGGCAACAACGCAATCATATTGAAAAAGCTCATCGTCAAGTTGGGGAAAATCAAACAGGATGTCATCAGCTTCTTGGCTGATACCAACTTCTCCTGTTTGTAGAAATACGTCGACTTGAATTTCACGATCTCGGTATAATAGATTTCTCAGGAAGCGATACTCACGTGTTGGTCCGCCAGCGATCAGGAGCACTCGGTTTCGGCGAGTGACGATTTCAACGGTCCCAGACTTTTGGTTATCGCGAGGATTGTTGTCATCTTTCGGAGGCTGAATTCGAATGATGTAGTCCCGTTTTCCTTCGAGGTTGTCATCGGGATTAAGCTCAAATTCTACAGGTCGAGTTTGACCGTCACTACCAAGATCCCACTGGGTTTGTTCTTCGACGGTGTTTTTTGACTCATCGTCAACGGCGGTCCCTGTCGGTCGACTAATCAGTTCAACGGTTACCGACGTGTTTTCATATCCAAACGCTTGGATATAACCGGTAATTTTGAAGTTGTCACCCGGATAGACTCGCTGCGGCGCTTCCATGTCAACGATGCGCACATTTTTGGCTTGTTTGTCACTGCCAATACCGATTGGATAGAGCGGGATTTCGAATCCACGAGCGACTCTAGCAGCAGCTTCGAGTGATTCTCCGGAATTGTTACGGCCATCAGTATAAACGACGATACCAGCGATCGGCCCACCGCGTTCTTTGGTAACGAGATATTCAATCGCATCGCCTAGTCTGGTTTTCGTGCCTCGCGGTGAAAGAGCGGATGCCCAATCAACATCGGGCAAGTCGAAGTTAGTGTTAGCCACATCGGAATTGTTAGAAACTTGGGTCAGATCGGGCGAAGTGATTCCTAGCGAGTCGGCGAAGGACAGTTCTGGATGCCTTAGATTTCCAACGCCTATCACAACGACTGCTGCAATAGCGAGTACCACACCGCTCAATAGCGACCACGCACCGGTTTCGTTTCGTTGATTGTGCCGAGCACGGAATAAATAATACAGCAGCGACAGAATTGCTGCCGCAAGCAGTGCTAATCCGATTTGAACGAGTTTACGTACGTTCGCAACAACTTGGGCATTAAGCCCATTTGCTTGGCCAGTTGATTTTCGAGCAACACGCGGGAAGGCCGCAATTTCTGTAGGTCGCACATCTTCTGAGAAGCGATATACGAGCACGTCATGCTTTTCTCTCAAGCCCTGAATGGTTTCTCCTTCGGCTAGTTCCTTGACAACGTGCGCAATTCGGTTGACTTGTGTTTGATCGCTATCATCCCGTAGTCCCATGCTTTGACTTGTATCCACAAGTACATGTACTCGGGAATTTTTGACGATCGTTTCTTCGGTAAGTCGTTCCAGATTCAAGTAAAAGAAAAGGATGCCGACAAACGCAGCGACTCGCAATAGGATCAGAGTATAGGCTGTTGATTTGCGTAATTCGATCGCATCGCGGCGATACATCCATACAACGTAGGTGGCCAACAATACACAAATAAAGACCAGCAGTAGCCAATGCCAAGCTTCGGTAAGTGCATGTACACGGGCGAACTGAAGTCGAGTTTGTTGCATTTGAGCGAACATGTTCGTTATGTCTAGGTTGTTGAGGAGGGAGTTAGGTAGAGTATTTATGACTTGCTCCCAACCACGGGGTGGTAACTAATGAGGTAGGCGAGGAATTGTTCACCAAGTAAGCCGGTTAGTAACAGCAACATGATCCAAAAACTTGCAGTTCCGCCGGCCTGCTGAATCGCACTACCGAGGAAGTCATCTAAATCATTGAGTTCGATACTGATGGGGTTCAAATCTGCGATTAGAGTTTGCCGATTGATGATTGTTGTGTCACCTTCGTGGGATTCGACATTTAACGCGAATCGTTGTGCTTCGAAGCTACCATCGGTTCGTTGGTAGATAACGTCGTAGATCCCACTGGTAGCGGTTTTGTCACGCTGTGACGACTGGTCGGGCTGGCCAAAATCAGCAGTCATCACTGGGGATTGCGGATCGAGTTGAGTGGCTTGTACTTGCTCAATTGGCCGTGTTGTTGCATCGTCGGACGGAGAAAGGAAGACAACGTCTTTCCGGAATTGAGAGATGTCCAGTGGTATGCGAAGCGGCGAACCGACTTGATGCTGATCAAGCAGACGTTGGTTGGAAGTTATGTGCGCGTGGAGTTTAAGCGTGACAACGACGAAACTTGGGTCTTGACTCCAGTTATTCCAATCTGCGCTCAGTGTACTGAGGAAACTGACGACGCGTCCCTGCCCAAAGGTTTGTTCGACGGCAAATGGTTGTTGGTTATGTAAGCGGCAAATGACACGAGCGGTTGAGTCAGCGGCAGGTACCCATTGCGGATCTGCTTGGATATATTGGTCAATCTTAACTCGCCGAATCAGAGGGTTGCGTTCGTTTAGAAAGAAATCAAAGACGGGGTGGTCTTGAATGTCGAGATGCGGTGTGGTTTCGTCGAGTGGTGGCACAAGCAAGGCGGGACCGGCCAATCGTACGGGTAATAACCCCTGCCCCTCTTTATAAAGTTGATCGTTATAAAATTGAATGTCCATCTGATCGCCCGCAAAAATTGCCAAGCCACCGCCGGCTTTCACGTATTGCTCGAGGTTTGCTATTGCGCCGGAATCGAGTCGGGCCACATCCATCATGTAAATGGCACTATATCTCTGAAGAGCATCGGGTGTCGTGTCACGCAAGAATTCAATAGGTTGCACATCAGGAATGATTCCCGTATTTGTCAATTGACTGGGGCGAAATACGCTAGTTAGAAAATATTCATTTCGTTTTTCTGGCGAGCCATCAATCAGTAGTACCTGGTCGCCGTCCGCAAAGTCGAGCACTGCCCAACGGCGATTATCTGCTAATAATGAATCCTCAGGAAGTTGAACATCGACGACGTGCTGCCCACCTTCGGGGAAAAATACTTGGATGCGTTTGGTGACTGTTTCGCCCGGTTCAATGGCGTCAATGACGAGCATCGGCAATTCGTCGATTTGACCAACTAACGACGCTGGTTCATTGGAATCGAGTTGACTGCGAGCATGGAATATCGAGCGCATTTGGACTTGCACTTTTGTTGCTATTTGCTTGCCGTAGTTGTGGACTTGTAAATGCATAAACAACGGGACACCAGCGACCCGCGTGTCGTCAGCCGGAGACAGTCCAGTAATGGCTAGATTATTCTCCGCCGCTTTGACACAGTCGACAAAATGGATTTCTTCAGATTCTCCTGATATTAAAGATAATGCCTCTTGGATTTGGGGGGTATCTTCCCATTCGTTTTTACGGAAGTCCGAGACAACGTAGACGTTGCGATGTTGATCTGAATTCAGTGGCAGCAAGTGGTGCAACATCTCTAATGCGGCGACCGGACTGGTGGCAAGTTGTGTGACTTGAATTTCTTCCTGTCGGTTGGAAAGTTGGTTCGAAAAATTAGTGTCGACGTAGGCACCCGAGAAATCGGCAAGTTGCTGTGCTAATTGTTCGGCGGTGTCCACAGTCGGGGCTATAGCGTTACTGTTAGCGCGGGAATATCGTATTAGCGTGAAGCGTTGGTTGTTGAGTTGACTGGCACGCAGACCGATGCGGCCAATGATTTTCGATGCAGTGTCAAAGGCCGATTGACCACTGGCTGTTTCTGACATGGAATAGCTATCGTCGAGCAATATAAAATGATGCGTTTCACGACCGCCGAATCGATTAAGCCAACTACTCGCTGGGTCCCATTGTGCTAGCATCGCAACAATAATCGCAACGATAAACATCCGCAGAAGGAGTAATAGTAATTGTTTTAGCCAAACCCAACGGCGATGTTTTTTATAACTTGCCAATAAAAAATCCATGGCAGCCCACTCGACGCGACGATGGCGCATCATGTTGATCAAGTGGATCAACAGTGGGGCTAGAGCAATCAAGAAGCCCCATGTAAGTGCTTGGAAGGTAAAGTTCATTGGGTGAATAGCGTTGGATGTAAGGAAGGTGTATTTGTTGGAATGAGGGGTTAGCTCCGTCGATGGCCGAGTCGGCGACTGAGGTATTTTGCAAGGACGGCGTCAAGTGGGTCACTGGTGCGAATGAGGGCATAATCAACTGCATTGCTTGCACACTGGCGGCGAACGTCGGTTAAGAATTCGTTTATCGCTGCGAGGTATCCCTCGCGGAGGGCGCGGGGGTTGCAGTTGATAAAATCGTCTGATTCAAGACCATCAAATCGCATGGCGCCGTTGAATTCAAAGTCTAATTCGTCGTCGTCAAGTACATGGAAAACGAGGATGTCATGGCCTCGTTGGCGGAGAAGCTTTAGCCCTTTTATCGTGCCTTCGATGTCGCCGAGAAGATCCGAAACTAGCATAATCATGCCGCGGCGAGGTACCGTTTCAGCGATTTCTCGCATCACCGCATACATGTCCGTTTTGTCCGAGGGCGATTGTGTGTCAAGGCTATCAATGACGCTGTGAATGTGATTGCGTTTGCTGCGAATAGGTACTCGCATGCGTATCTTTTCGTCGAAAGTAATACATCCCACCGCATCCTGTTGTTGTAGCACAAGGTAGGAAAGACTCGCTGCGATGGTGGCAGCATATTCGAATTTGTTTAATGGTCCGTTGCCATACTGCATGCTGTGCGAAACATCTACGACCATGGTACAGCGGAGATTAGTGTCTTCTTCGAATTGCTTGACCACCAAACGGTCTTGACGGGCCCATACTTTCCAATCGACATGGCGCAGATCGTCCCCGGGCACATATTCGCGGTGCTGTAGAAACTCCACTGATTGACCAAAATACGGGCTACGATGCATGCCGGAGAGAAACCCCTCGACAATGTGTCGTGCGCGAAGATCTAATCGTGCAATCCGTCGGATTGCTTCAGGATGCAAAAATCTTTTGGAATCGGGCATCGTTCGTTAGTTCATCTTCTTTGCTGGGGGTTACGTCGATTAACTGTTCAATGATGTCATCAGAGGTCATGCCGTCACTCTCGGCGGCGAAATTAACTGTGATACGGTGTCGTAATACGGGTTTGGCCAGTGCTTGAATATCTTCGGTTGCAACGTGTGTACGGCCATGCAGCAAGGCACGTGCTTTTCCACCAATAATCAAAAACTGCACGGCTCGAGGCCCGGCGCCCCAAGCAACGTTTTCGGTGATGAAATCTGGAATACCTTCGCGGCCGATACGAGTTTGGCGAACGAGTGACAAAGCGTAGCGAATAACGTGTTCACTGACGGGAACCTGTCGCACCGTTTGTTGTAGCGAAATGATTTCTTCGGCTGAAAGAATCGAATCAACCGTATCGGCTTGGCCTGCTGTGGTTTGCCGAGCAACTTCAAATTCCTCATCGAAATTAGGATAGTCCACAAAAATCTTGAACATGAAGCGGTCTTGTTGGGCTTCTGGTAGCGGATAAGTTCCCTCTTGTTCAATCGGGTTTTGCGTTGCTAGAACAAAAAACGGTCGCGTTAGTTTGTGTCGGACACCGCCAACGGTGACTTGACGTTCTTGCATCGCCTCAAGTAGTGCTGCTTGGGTTTTGGGCGGAGTACGATTGATTTCGTCGGCCAAAATCATGCTGCTGAAAATGGGGCCTTCCAGAAATCTCCGTTCACGGGACCCAGTCGATTTGTTTTCTTCTAGTACTTCCGTGCCGGTAATGTCCGCAGGCATTAGGTCAGGCGTAAACTGAATTCGGCTAAAGGAAAGGCTAAGCGTATCAGCCAGTGTGCTAATCAATAGTGTTTTAGCTAGACCAGGTACACCCTCCAGCAGACAATGGCCTTGACTGAACATCGATATCAATAATTCTTCAATGACAGTTTGCTGTCCAATAATAACTCGGCTGAGTTGAGTTGTAATCTTTTCTCGAGCGTCCGCTAGTTGTTTAACGGAGTCTGAGTCAACGTCGATCGATTGTTCTTGGTTGTCGCTTGCCATGATGTCGTTCATCCTTTGCGAGGCACTAAATGGAAGTGGGAAATAACATTGAAGTTGGTGAATGAATCTATACAGGATACCTTGTTCATGCCCTGTTTGACTAGCATTGAGCCAATAAAAAATGCAGTGATGTTGCTGATTAGAAGTGGAATGGCAAAGGCATTCAAAGAAGCCACGATTCCTAAGGCTTGGGCGCCGGTTTGGGGAGTGGTTTGGGCGCCGGTTTGGGGACTGGTTTGGGCGCACCAGGGCGGATTGGAATCGGGATGATTTTAATAGGTCGAACTATTTTGCCACCAGGCGGCACCTTTTGCGGCAACGGCTTTAAGGCTTTTTGCTTTTCGGCAGCCTGCTTGAGTTCGATCGCACGACTAGCGTTTCCAAAGGCGTCAAAGAAACCCCGAGTAAACTGATTGAAGGAACTATCACTAGCTGGTATTGAGTTGGCAAGCATCCGTACAGGCGCGGCAGGATAGGTTGGGTCTGCGGAAAGCTCGAACTCGTAAATGTGATTCTTGTCAGCAACAACGGTAACCTTGTTTTCGGCAGGATCTGCAATGACGTTGAAGATTCGGATGTATCCGGGGATTTCGCGAGGCGGCATCAGCAATCGCCCGTCCCGTTTGTCGATACAGAAAATTTCGCTGCGAATTGATCCTTGGGTTCGATTTTGAGTACTCGTTGGATTGAGTTGGCGGATGAACGCGAGGACGGGTGAGTTGGGGGATTGTGCCATTGGCAGTCCCCAAGACTCGACGGACGCTGGAGTTTGCCACAAGAATTCGCTGGTCTGTTTATCGAGACAGTAGATATTGCCATTGATCAGTTTTGTTTGTAATCCGACCGAGGGTAAACTGATTCCGCGTGAACTCTGACTGCGATTGGGGATCACAAGGAATCGATCTTGGTACTCAATGACATAGAGGTTGGATATTTGTGGTTCGGCTTTAAGCGTTTTTTGTATGACTACTTCTCCAGACAGCAGATCCCGAATTTCAAATTTGCCGTTTTGCTGCATGACAGCTAATTTGTTATCCAATAGTTGTCCACGAATTCCGGTGGGGTAGCTGATTTGCCAAAGTGATTCACCGGTGGAGACGTCCTCGAGTCGCAGTGTGATGTCACTGCCTTTAATGACATACCCCAGAGCTTTGAAACCGTTGACTTTCCAACGTTCACTTGATGCCACCACCGTGCTTGCTGTGTCGTTTTCGTCCGGCCCTTGACCAGCGTTGGTAGTGATGATGTTTCCATCAATTAAGCTAAGAGACAGAGGTTTATGTTGTGGGTTGTTTGAACGAGGTGGGATGATGACGACTTTGTCGCCGGCGGTGTAAATTTCACTTCCAATCGGCACGCCGTTACGGACCCAGATGGTGTCACCGGTAAGTGGGTCGACACAGTATAGGTCTTCTTGGTTCTGAAAGACGATTCCGAGTAGGCTGATCGAGCCGCTCATGCCTAGTCGCCGACCGGCACTGTCGATAGCGTTGTAGCGTCGAGTACCCCACGGCGTGGTTGAGACTCTGGATCTCACCGGTATCGGTGATGCTGGGTTGGCATTGGGTCCGAGGATGGACCGCCGCCAGAGAATCGCTTCACTGGGGTCGCTTTTGGCGCTGAGCAAGTCAATGGCAAGCATCTCTCGTCCGACAAAAGTAAACATGTAGTGTCCCATGACTTTGGCATAGGCCACTTGATACTGTGTGCCAAATATCTGTCGCCCGCGGTGTAGCGAAACTTGTTGGGTGATATTGCCGTTGGAGTCGCGTAGCGTGATCGCGTTTTTTTGTTGGTCATATCCAACTTGAGTTCCTTGATTCCAAGGTCCCGTAACTTCCAGAAGTTGGATGTTGTAGATTCGCTGGTAACTTGGAAATTGTCCCTTGGTGTCGGTCGTTTTTGAAACAGTCGTGAATCCCTGAGGCCATTGTCCAGCGTCATCGCGAAAAGCCTTAAATTCATCACGTTGCAACTCGGTATTTCGCAATTCGATACCCGTCATGTCCTCAAACACAGGTTCATTAGGCCAGCGTTTGGCGATGGTGTGGAAATGTTGAGCGGCCAAGGCGTGTTGGTTATTCAACGATAGTAGTTTAGCGAGGTAAACCATGGTGGTCCGCTGTAGCACTTCGTCCGCGGTATGACGCTGCAGGTGGATTAATAGCATTTCAGCTTCGAGCATTTCGCGAGCATAGCCCGCTTGTGTTTCAATTAACGCGATTGCCAATTCTAAACGGGCTTCTTGAGCGAGTGGGTGGGTGCCGAAATATCGAGAGAAATCGCGCAGTTGATTGACGTTGGCCGTAGTAACCGCGGACTTTAAAAAGTCCGAAATGCGATTTTCGATTTGCTGGCGTTGCTGTTCAGTGGCCGAATTAAGCAGTGTATGCAATTGCCCTTGGACCAAACGGTCAATACGGACGTGGACGCCGTCGCTTGAAAGTCGCAAAGCTGCTGTTGCATGTGCCGCGATATCTGCTTGTTTACTCGAATGTTCAATGAGTTCTAAATAGGTCTCAAAGGACGCGGTGATCTGGCCAGTCTTACGTTGGCCTTCCGCTTTAGTCTGTAGGTATTCTTCGAATTGTCCCATCGTCAACGTAAGCTGCTGTAGTTCACGACCCAATGCTTCGTAACTAGCGTAATCAGCCCGCAGTAACGAGATCATTGTGCGTATCATCAGTTGTTCAATTCCCAAATCGTTGGGAGCAAGTGCTGCGGTGCTACGCAGCACAACCAACGCTTCGTCATAGAGTTCCTCTTGAACCAATAACTCACATTTGCGTGACAAGGCCCACACATCGTCCTTGTCTGCCGCTAATCGTGTGGCGACTTCTGTCTTGAGTGGATCAAGTTGGTAATAAACTGTTAGAGAATCGGGGGTTTGCGAGATGATTTGGTCTTCGTAACAAATCAAGTTCCCGAGTGACTTTTGGAGTTTCGTTTTATCGACGATATTTCCAGTTTGGATGTCGATTTCCAATAATTCTTTGGCGTGTGTGGGAACAAAATATGTTTGATTGGTTAAAAATCCACGCCCATTGACGATTCCTGGACTGATGTCGATAGCCTTTTCCCAGGCGTCTTCACCGGTGGCCATGTCGATAGCAGATATCTTTTGCTCCCCGACTATGATGATCATCCCTTGTTTGATGCATGCTATGTATAGGTCTTTGTTGCGTGTTAGAGGTTTCCATTGCGGTTTGCCTGTTAATAAGTCCAAGCAGATTAGCTTGCTGCTTTCAACCGGAGTGGCAATAACAGATCCATCAGTGATGGTTAATGTGGCATCAATCCATTGTTGCGAGCGTTTGGTCGCATTTCCGAATTGAGTTCGACTAAAAGGGTAGCCGCGAACCATGTTCAAGTTTTCGTAGGTATATCCCCATAGTAACGTTCTCGCGGAAATGTCTACCGCGACGATCGCTCCGGCTGAAGTTGGACAGACCAACACTCCATCGGCAAACGACGGAGTTGCTCCGGCGAGTCGGCGACTTTTGTCGAGTGAGATGACACGTGAATCGACGTGAGCTAGTTGCTGTTGCCATTTCAATGAACCACTTGCGGCGTCAAGCACGCAGAGTCGGATTTCGCCGTCTAGTTCGGCAATGGCATAGAGTTCACCATATAAAGGAAGCGGTGGTCCCAGAAAAAATGCGCCAGCTAGTGCTGGTTCGTCTTCGCCAGATGTGCCCCCAACGATCCATGCGAGTGAGCCTTCCGTTTTTAGGTCTAGAGCGGCAAGTTGATTACTCGATTCTGCGCCAGATTGCTTTCCAGTTGCTGGGTTGACCATGAAGCTGGTGCGCGAGGTTTGTTTGATGACTGGTAAATCCCAAAGCAGGAACACTCGTTCCGAGTCACTTGATACCTGACCATAGGCATTGTCTTGCATTAGCCGTTGCCGTAATTCGAGTTGTCGAGTCGTGGACGCACCTTCAGGGTTTTGTGTCGAAGCTTTTAATAAAGATTCCTGATTGTCGGTTTCAAACCAAGGGAATTCCCAAAGCCTTTTGCCGGTGGTGAAGTCGATGGCAATAAGTTGACGCGGAGTGCGAGTTAGCACGGTGTTTTGGACGACAAGTGGCTGCACTGTCGAAATGGCATGCTGGTTTTGTAATATTTCGCCTTGAATCATGGATTGTAAATGAATTTCATCGCTACGGTCTCGACCTGTTGGAATGGTCCACCGTAAAGACGGCATCGGATTACCGCCTTGGCTATTTGCATTTCGTGAAGGAGAGCCACGAAACAGCACCCACTGAATGTTGTCGCTCAACGATATTATCTCGCCCTGCCCCGCTAATGTATTGAGCCACTGTAGTGGATCGTCGTTGGCTGAGAATATATCGTATTGTTTGCCGCCTACCTTAAAGCGACTGTTAGGAATGTTTTCCTTTAAGGCACGCAGCGTTTCTGTCGCTTTACTGGGGATCTGAGCATATAGCCAGCATGTGGCAAGAATGAGTGATAGTTCGGGATCATACTTGCTGCGCGCTGCTGGTGAGTCGTAGACCCGCTTGAAATTCAATGCGGCCGCTAATGGTCGTCCGTGGTCACGGTCACGGTGGCCAAGTAGGATAGCCGCTTCATAACCGGCGGAGGTGTGGAAATATTTACGTGTGATGGTCGTTAGATTAGAAAAATCACCCGTAGCCAGTGCGTTATCTAACATCCGAGTAGCGTCTGATCCGTATTGTAATTCGTATAGTTGCAAGGCTATCGGTGGTAAACTTCCAAGTAAACGCTGAGCTTCGCCCTTGAGGCTAACGTAGCTGCCAGGGGCCTCTGGTGTTTCGACGAAGTAATCTTGGTTCTTTTCTACTTGTTGATTATCGCCCTCTGGGTCATTGGCGGCTTCAGGTTCAATTTCTTCGGTTAGAATGGTTCCTAAATGTGAGACAGCATCGCTATATTGCTTATCTGCGATCGCGCGGAGCGCACGCGACAAATGTTGCTTTAAAATACGAGGCGCGGGTAAGAAAATGTTGGGAGTGGTTGCTTCCTGAGCCATTAGTATTTGCAACGCATGGGAGCCGAAGCAAAGGCTCAGCAAAACGCAGAGATGGGTAATGCCAGCGACCCAAAAGCGTGATTTAGTGCGACGAGTGATGTTCATCATGTAATCCTCTTTATAGAGCGATATATTCGATTTGGTCCATTCGAACCGATTTGCAATCGTTTTTGGGGAGCGAACTCCATTTTTTGAACTTTTTATCCAAAAAAAATTTTGGCCCCTCAGCATCTTAATTTTAGCGTATGTGCAATTGTACCTACTTTCACGATAAATGTCTTTGTTGTAGCTAGCGTTAGCCCTCAAAATGGAGAGGGGGGTACTGCTAAACAATTCCCTGCACCACAATGAAAGGACTCTATGGATATATTGTAAAGTGTTTGTTTATAATGGGTTATGGTTAAAAATATGATGTATGTACCGTGAAGAATAAGGCTTTATTGGCAGATGAAAAGTTAGCAAGACAAGCAGGGACTTAAGCTCCTATTAAAAATAAATAACGAGGTTCAAACAGTTGCAGCGTGGTGATGGCCTCTAGAAACATAACGTGGGGTCACCGTTTATCTGCCATCAAAAGCCCTGTTTTCAAATGTTTTTCCGTGGAGGCTCTTGCAATTTTAGGCTCTAAGAGGCTTTAATTACTCGCATAAGGTCGCCGTCGGTTTAATGATAGTCAAATGACGAACGAACGTACGACCTAAAACTCATACCCCTTCATGGAGGACATTTTAATGGCTAAGGCTCCCACAAAAACCACTGTACTGAACAGCATTGCTGATAAGTCCGGTTTAAACAAAAAAGACGTAGCTGCCGTGTTAGACGCATTAGCTGCTAGCATTGGTGAAACAATCAGTGACGGTGTAACACCATTCACAATTCCTGGTCTTTGCAAAGTTGTACCTCAAATCAAGCCTGCTACAGATGCTCGCAGTAATGTGCCTAATCCGTTTCGCCCAGGTGAATTTATGGATGTCGCGGCAAAACCAGAACGTAAAGTGGTAAAAGTTCGACCTCTGAAAGGTCTTAAGGACATGGTTGCTGGTCCTGCAGCTCCTGCAGCTCCCGCAGCTCCTGAAGCTCCTTCTGATCCACCAGCATCGGATACACCTTCTTGGGGTTAGTTTCCAACAGGAACTGTACCTTAAAGGTTAGTTTTGAAGGGTAACCTTCCTCAGGTGGCGCTTTTATATTATTAAAAGCGTCACCTTTTTTATGCGCTTAATGTGAATCACCAACACTCGCTGCGGTGCACCAATACAACAGCACACAATCGAAAAGAATAATTTCATGCAAACCATAACTGTTATTGGTCTCGGAACTATGGGGCATGGTATTGCCCAGACGTTTGCTGTGGCAGGATTTGACGTTAGGCTGTTTGATGAAAACGAGACTGTGCGAGATTCGGTAATTGCTCGAGTTCAGCAAAATCTAGAGGTCATGCTCCAAAACGGCCTATTAGAGTCGATCGAACTTGATGATGTGATTTCGCGAATGATAGTTTGCCAAGGTGAGCAAGAGGCGTGTGAGCAGAGTGATTTTATTATTGAAGCGATTGCCGAAGACTTGGATATCAAACGAGCGTTCTTTAGTCGCTGTGAGCAGGTAGTCGGGGAGTCGTCAATATTGGCGAGCAATACTTCTAGTTTTCCTAATTCAAGGCTTGCCGCCGGACTGAACTGCCCCGAAAGATGTATCAACACGCATTGGTTCAACCCAGCACATGTGATACCCGTCGTTGAGATTATCCCTGGGGAGCACACTTCAGAGGACGTCGTCGCTAAGGTAATGGAGTTGTTTCACTCAATTGGTAAGCAGCCTATTCGTCTACATAAGGAAGTCCCAGGCTTTGTGTTGAATCGAATACAAGTTGCGATGTTTCGAGAGATGTTAGATTTAGTCGACCAAGGGGTTATCTCAGCGAGCGACCTTGATCAAGCAGTTCGAGGGAGTTTGGCGATTCGCTGGGCTGCTGAGGGTCCAATGCGAGTGGGCGATTTTGGCGGCTGGGACGTGTTGGGCAAGGTGTACGAGATTTTAGTTCCAAGTTTGCGTAGTGACACTCAGGTGCACGATATTCTGGCTGGCATGATTTCACGCGGCGAGTATGGTATTAAGAGCGGACAAGGGTTTTATGAATACCCGCAGCAAGAGTTGCTTGATATTATTTCCAATAAAGACAAACGCTTTATGACTTGGGCGAAACTGCTGTCAGATTCGACAACAAACGACGAATGAACGCAAAAGATTACAAAATAGTAGATAGCTGCGCTGTTGAAAATGGATATTGCTGAAAATATGGCCCATGTTATCTTAATAACGCTCGTGATCGTGTTACCGCTGTTTGTAGCATTGCTGTTTCGTAAGTGGTGGCAGCGACCGTCAAAGCTCCGCAGTTTAATGTCGCGATTAGCGTTGTCCGCCATCACGTTTCTGGTGATGTTTGCGGCAATGGAATACTACTTTTATCATCATGTGCACATGTCGGACGGTTTCGGGTTCACTCTTTCCGCTCAAAACTGGCGCAGTCGTTATGGCAGCGTGCCAAAGAATAGTTGGGGCATGCGTGACGTCGAGCACAGCGCAAGTTCGGTGGAAACTAAGAACAAGCTGTATGTCGTAGGTGATTCTTTTACGGCGGGGCATGGTATAAATAATCATCGTGACCGTTATGCCAATATTATTGCAACTGAGTTAGGATCTGATTGGGAAATGATATTGATAGCCAAAGGGGGGTGGGCAACGCGGCGACAGTTGAGCGAGTTTGCTGAGGTGCAGGCAACAATAAATGATCCTTTACCAACATCCAGCGACATCGTGATCTGGCAGTACTATTTGAATGACATTGAGGATGCTGGCATCGCTGCCGGAATTGAGAAACCGTCGATATCTTTAACAGCACCACGACTATTGAGACCGATTGTCGACCATTATTATGTCGCAAATTTTGTCTATTGGAGTTTGGTTCGGCGATTTAGCACTCGAGAGCTAATGGGTAGTTACCTCAAGTTTTTGTCCGACTGTTTTGATGACTCGATGGCATGGAATCTGCATCAACGAGAGTTGCGAGAAATTGTGGCTTTGTCTGAGGCGCGTGGCTCGCAACAGCAACGAAGAATGATCGTTGTGGTCTATTCAAATCTAATGGATATCTCGGGAACACGCTTCATGTCAGATAGAGTTGCTGAGTATTTTCAATCGCATGCCATCACCGTCATCAACATGGCTGACATGCTAAGTGGCAGAGCAGTTGATGAAATTACGGTGAATCCATTTGACGGGCA
>JABJJO010000124.1 GCA_018660825.1 Planctomycetaceae bacterium
AAGATCGATTTCAGTCGGCCATGGAAATGCGTGAAGCTATTCTTCAGGCACATTCGGGGAAGATGGACACGTCACGATCTCTGGGTGAGGGAGAGTGTCCGCAATGTGCGGCCCCTAATCCCTCTCATGGCAAGTTTTGTGTCGGGTGCGGTGCTGCCCTGCAGATACAGTGCTTGAAATGTAAAGTAGAAATTCAAATTTGGAATCAAGCATGCGGCGATTGCGGTTCGCTTCAAGAGGCCCTTGTGGAGAAAAAGCTGTCTGACCTCAAGGAGATACACGATGAAGCTGAGAGTTTGCTGGCAGAGTTAGAGTTGGATGCTGCGGAAGAGAAAGCCGTAGTTATAGCAAATGAAACGGATTCGCGACTTCAACAGTTCGCTACGTGGCATGACGATTTCTCGGCTAGGCTCGAGTCGTCAAGAACGTCGGAGCATACTCGTTTAGAAGAACTACTCCGAACAGCACTGACTCATGAACAGGCACATGACTATAAGTCGGGTCTACGGACGATTGCACAAGTTCCTTCTTCACTGAGACGCATTATCATTTTGGGTATCAGCGGCACCGCAGGGGAAATTGATAAGCGGCTAACCAAAAAACATTCACGTCTAAAAGAACTCGAAGGGTTTGTGCGTGAGCGAGTCAGTAAACGGGAAATTGCCGGGTTGCTACCAATAGTGAATGAACTCTTGTCGCTCAAGCCAGATCGTCCGGAACTAATCAAACTCGAAAAGCGACTGGGCTTACGCGAAGAATCGATTGCTGCTCGTAACCAAGACATCGTTGTAAAAGCAAAACAATATATTAGTTCGCATAGGTTTAGTGATGCAACAAGTGCCCTAAACTCGATTCCTGAAATAGAACGAACTGACGAAATTAAATCTCTTATCGAACAAGCGGAAGCCTATGCCAAGCTAAGAGAGATCTCATCACTGGCGCTAGCGGAAGCTGAAGAATCCGGCACCTATGGCACTGCGATTGAGAAGATAAGTAGTTGTCTTGCTGAGATCGCAAAAACTGACATTCCAGACCCTCAAATTCAGCAGATGCTGGACAAAGCTAGGGGTAAAGCGTCAGCATCCATTCGGAATTGGAAGTTGGTCAAGCTTGGAATCGTAGCGGCGTGCGTAGTGGTGGTGTTAATCATTGGCGTGGTCATCAAGATCAATCTTGAGGCGCAAGCTGCTAAAAAGGCTTATGCAAAGAAGGCTCCAATGATTGCGGATGCATTAGCAAAGGGCAATTGGTATTTAGTGCTTGTTTTAGACCCCGATAATAGTGAGGGATTGCAGATGAAGGCTGCTGCTGTAAAACAGGCAGCCGTGGTTAAGGCTGCGAGGGATGCTAAAATTACCGCTGCATTAGCTAGAGGTGATTGGAAAGCGGTGCTCGCCTTAGATCCTGATAACAGTGATGGATTGCGGAGGCAGGTTGCTGCAGAAAAGGCTGTTGCTGATATGGAAGTTGCGCGAAAAAAGGCCGCTATGGTGACTGAAGCATTATCTAAGCGTAATTGGCAAGCTGTACTTGCCTTAGACCCAAATAACAAAGATGGATTGCGGTTGAAAATCGAAACAGAAGAGGCTGCTGCAGAAGTTCTAACTCGTGCTCCGATTACCAACTCGCAGTTCATGAAACTTAAACTAATCCCTGCTGGTAACTTCCTGATGGGACAAGAAATGCAACAACACGCAGACCCACACATGGTAACAATCAGTAGAACGTTTTATATGCAAACGACCGAAGTCACTCAAGGACAGTGGAAGGCCGTAATGGGCACAGAACCGTGGAAGGATAAAAATAATTTTGGTCGGAAAATTAAAGAAGGATCCAACTACGCAGCGTCGTGGGTAATCTGGGATGATGCCGTCGAGTTTTGCAAAAAACTGAGTGTTATGGAAAACAAGACATACCGCTTACCCACAGAGGCGGAATGGGAGTATGCCTGTCGAGCAGGAACAACAACAACGTGGAGTTTTGGCAACGATGAAGCCTCACTTGGCGATTACGCTTGGTATTCTAATAACGCGGGGAATCCCGGTGAGCAGTATGCTCACCAAGTTGGACTAAAACGGCCAAATGCTTGGGGCTTATACGACATGCACGGCAACGTTTGGGAATGGTGCCACGATTATTTTGGATGGGATTACTACCAAAATTCCCCCGAAACAGATCCTCAGGGTCCACCGCGGGGCAATGAGCGTGTTCGTCGGGGGGGGGCGTTTTACTTACCGTCAGGGTGGATCCGCCTCGCTAGCCACTCGGGTTCCTCACCCGAAACCCGAAGCGCGGGGTACGGGTTCCGTGTTGTTCAAGAGTTAGATTAGTTCCGTAGTCGACCTTGGCGTCTGCAGTTCTGTTTCTCTGAAAGCCCCCTCATATCGCCGTACCTACATTTGTTATTGATCTCACGCTGGGGTAGTATTAAGGCTTGCCAGTTTCCTGATTTCTCAACACTATTCATCCGCCATGCCAAATCACGAAGACAGCCTCGGAGGGGAAACGCTTGACGGCGACGCGAAAGCGAACCCTGCTGAACAGAGCCTCGGTGATGGAGCCACCATGGGCGGCGGAGTAGGGGAGGTTGTCGAGGATGATAAGCCTGTGCCGGATTGCAAAATTAATGCAAGACGTTAAGCTAGTTACATGCTTTTTTTAATTGGAGACCGCAGATGGTGCCTTCCCACATAACAACACAACGTGTTTCTCTATGGTCGATGACCAGTTTTTTTGCCGTCGTCTTATTTCTCGTTCCAACAGCATTTGCAGTCGCTCAGGACTACAATGCCGTCATTAAACGGCTCAAACAGGCCGTCGTGGCAAAAGAAATCAGTCCTGAACAAGCAAAAAGGATGTTAGCCACACTGAAGATTTCTAGTGGTAAACAAGCACCGACCCCAAAGCCGCCCGTCAAGAGGCCAACCTTTATACCTAAGAAAGGTGTTAATGGAACCGATTACAAAATTAATTCGCTCGAAGAGCAAAAGCGGCTACAAATAATACTTCCCTTAACTTCCACCGGTGATGACAAGGAAGGTCCTGTGGCATGTGGATTCTTTGGGTGGGCCGCTAATGCAACGCACCGTTTTATGGATAACAGTCACAAGGGAGAAACCCGTGAGATTCACGGGCTTTCATTCAGGCTTGATTACCGCGATCATGACACAATCGGTAGAACCTGGGATAATATCACGGTTAAGATTGCACACGGTAATTGGAGTTCTATCAAATACAATGCTTCTCGGGACTTTGAACTGCTCGAGGAGCAGACGGCTGTTTTTAGTAAAGAGTGGACATTCCCAACATTAAGAGGATATCCGGCGTTAAAGCCAGCTGAATGGGGTGGTCCTCAAAATTGCTTAAACTTCCAGTTCGACAAACCGTTTATGTATAACGGCAAAGATGCGATCTACGTTGAATTTACGTTTTCCGGCGGTAAAACGGAAGACGGTCGAAAGTGGGAAGGTGATTTGCCCTATGGATTCGAATACTTTCTGGATTCGATGCAACAAATAGGTGGATGGCGAATGGCTGAAGAAGCAAAGGGCCTGTACCTACCTCCGCGTGTTGAAGCAGTTGTTTCCTACACTGCAGGCGGTCAGTCAGTGTGGACTTCATCAGCCAAAGGAATGCCATACCTGAACTGGGATTTTCGTAAAGCTAAATAGTTGCGAACTTGTAGCTTTGACTCTCTTTGCTAAATCACAATTGGAGTGATTGAGGCCGCTATGAATATTAGATGTAACCTAGTGATTGTCGCCGCAGCCTGTGGCTTTATCGCGAATTCGCTACAGGCGGAATTACCCTTTGTAAACTACGAAAGCCCTCAAGCACATTCACTTGCCATTTCTTCAGACGGGTCACAGCTTTATGCGGCCAACACACCGGCAAATTTGTTGGCAGTGTACTCTTTAGAGCAACCAAATTCTCCTAAACTGCTGATGGAAATTCCGGTTGGTATCGAGCCGATTTCACTGGCCTTACGCAATGACAATGAAGTATGGGTGCTAAACCATATCTCAGATTCGATAAGTGTGGTGGATTTGAAACGAGCAGTGGTGTTAGCAACTATTCAGGTTGGTGATCGTCCTGGGGATATCGTCTTTGCAGCACAAGGGCACCTAGCGTTTGTAAGCTCAATGACCGAACGTTGTGTTTATGTAATTGATACAGAAAGTCATCAGACAATTAGCGAAATTCCTATCGCGGGCAACAATCCGCGTTCTCTCGCGGTAAGTCAGGACGGAGAAAAAGTCTGGGTCGCGATTCATCATTCGGGGAATCAAACAACAGTTGTTGGTCACGATCAGGTACCGGATACACCACACGCAACAAACCCGGACTTACCGGCGGCTCCTAGGCAGGGCGTTATTGTTAGTGCCAATGACAAGCGTTGGCGAAAACAAATTAATATTCAACTAGCAGACTATGATGTCATGGAAATCGACACGAAACGATGTAGTGTGACGCGTTCATTCGCAACCGTTGGGACCATTCTGTTTAACTTGGCACAGCATCCCCAAAGCGGCGACCTGTGGGTAACAAATACTGAAGCCCGAAACCTTGTGCGATTCGAGCCTGTCTTACGAGGGCATGTTGTTGATAACCGGATAACAATTATTAGGTCGAAACAGGATGGTGAGTCGGTGGTTTTGGACTTGAACGAGGGGCTGGACTATTCAGTCCTTCCCAATCAAGCAGCTTTAGAGACTGCGATAGCTCAGCCAACAGATGTAATTTTTAATCAAAGTGGTTCGCAAGCGTTTGTTACATCTTACGGAACAGATCGCATTGGGATCCTGGATGGTTCAGGTAAACTCCAACGATATGTCGAAGTCGGTGACAGTACTGGGGCGAGTGTGAATACTCGTTTCAAGCGTGGCCCACGCGCATTGGCTTTGCATCCGGCGGTGCAATACCTCTACGTGCTCAACCGACTTTCAAATTCAATTTCCGTTTTGGATCTCCAGCAGGGTAAGCAGATACAGGAAGTGGAGATGCCGGATCCCACGCCTCAGGAAGTGCGGGAAGGGCGGGGCTATCTATTTGATGCTAAGTTGTCAGGTAATGGCACTGTATCCTGTGCTTCGTGTCATATCGATGGTGACCGCGACGGGCTTGCCTGGGATCTAGGTGACCCTGGTGGCAAATTATTCAACGATGGTAGTGCGAACCCTTTGCATCCCATGAAGGGACCGCTGATGACTCAGACGTTGCGTGGTCTAGCAGGTGATCGCATTTTCCATTGGAGGGCAGATCGTCCCGGTTTAACTTCGTTCAATGGAACGTTTCCTAATCTAATGGGAGGCTCATTGCTGGCAGATGATGATATGCAATTGTTTGCTGATTATATGAAGAGTATTCGTTTTGGAAGTAAT
>JABJJO010000107.1 GCA_018660825.1 Planctomycetaceae bacterium
ATGGCAACTTTCCGCTCTAACCTGGTGTCGGTAGCGAGAATAACCTCGCCAAAACCACCCTTGCCAAGCACATGTTCTTCAGTGTAACGAGCAGATAGGTCGACCAATTCCATCCCGTCGTCGAAAAGCTCGTCGTCGACGACCGCGTCACCAAGAGTGGACTGATCGCCTAGGCTATTGCCAGCAATAACATCACCCATGGTGTGCCCGTCACCGAGGCTTAGCCCAGCGAGGTCTGCTTCCGCTTCACCGCCGTCAAGCGTTTTACCATCGAGGTCGTCTTCGTGGTCTGGCATGGTGGTTAACGTCCATTCACACGGTGTGTTGTTAGAGAAATACTTCCTTGGATTTTATCATATCGTTAAACGAAGTGATAATGGAATCTCTACACTATATTACTCGCGACGCGGTAACTTCGCCCGATATATTGTATAAAAGTTATCTTAAGTCCGTAGGAAAATGTCGAGTTAGTTCAAACCTAAAGATTTTAAGTTATCGCCCCAGGTCTTGTTTTACAGGTAGTGTTACTAACGTACGTCGAACACTGGGGTTAACCAAATGAAACAGTGTTTCCGGCATGGGATAACGCAACTGACTAAATGGTCAGCTATTTTGTGGTCAAGTCACAACAGCGGTATTTTCGTTTGATTCGACGTATTTCCGTGACCGGAATGCAGCGGTGTTTACTAATGTGAAGGCTTGCAACCTTACCACGTCATTTGAGTCTGCGCTAACCCAGAGTACGAGTTTTGCGAGTTGGGTTGCATTCTTCCAGGCGTCATTCTAGGCAATGATATCCGTGATCGGATGACCAAAGTCAATTTCTAGTCGCTTTCTGCCAGGGACCGTGAGACGCCTTGGATCGAGGCCAAGTTGTTGCATGACTGTCGCATGAATGTCGGTGACGTAATGCCGATTTTCAACGGCGTGAAAGCCAAGTTCGTCGGTAGCACCGTGGATTGTACCGCCCTTAATTCCGCCACCAGCCATCCAAACGGAAAAGCCAAAGTTGTGGTGACCGCGCCCGTTAGAACCCTGGCCGCCTGGAGTCCGACCGAATTCCGATCCCCAAACCACCAATGTTTCGTCGAGGAGCCCTCGCTGTTTGAGGTCTTTAAGGAGACCTGCGATGGGCTGGTCTATCTGCCGGCAGTTGTTGGAATGATTTGTTTGTAAGTTGCTATGGGCATCCCAAGCCCCGGCACCGCCACCACCGTGATAAATTTGAACAAATCGTACGCCCCGTTCTACCAGCCGTCGCGCGGTAAGGCAGAGCTGTCCAAACGACTGTGTCGGACCACCGGTGGTCCCGTAAAGTTGGTGGGTTGCCGCCGTCTCTTTCGCCGAATTAACGACATCTGGAACAGCCGTTTGCATGCGAAATGCTAGTTCGTACGACTTGATGCGAGCCGCCAACGCCGCATCGTCTGGATACTCGTTCGCGGTCAATCGATTGAGCCGACCGAGTAATCCTTGCGCTTTCAAACGCTCGGCCGAGCCAGCACCTTCGACGGGAATGGCAAATGGTAATGGATTTTCCGGATCGACAGTTAAGGTAACTCCGTCGTGTTGCGGGCCGAGATAGTCGGCACCTTCCGTCGCCTTTCCGCCGCAGCAATCGCCGATCTTGTTACCCATGACGATGAACTGCGGGAGGTTGTCGTTGAGTGAACCGAGCCCATAATGGACCCATGCTCCGATTGTGGGAAAGAATCCGTCAAAGCGGTTTCGCCCCGTATGAAACTGAAGTTGAGCATCATGATTGCTTGCCGTCGTCCACATCGAGCGTACAATTGCCATGTCATCGACACACTCGGATAGATGTGGCAACCAGTCGCTGACTTCGATACCACTTTCACCGTGTTTTCGATAACCGACTTGTAGCGGATACAGTTTGTCGTAAATCTTTCCGTTGGCGTCGCCTTTCACTAGTTCGATTCTGTTTTTAATGTAGGGCGATTCCAGCACGTTGGCGTACGGTGTATCCGGAATTGTCTTGCCGCCATATTTTGTCAACGCGGGTTTTGGGTCGAATGTTTCGACCTGGCTAACGCCTCCCGCCATGAACAACCAGATAACGCTTTTCGCCTTAGGAGCAAAATGAGTGAGACCGTCCGGAGGAGTCCAACCGGAATTGGCACCCAAGCCATCCTGCTGGAGCAACGACCCTAAAGCCAGCGAGGCAAATCCGGTGCCCATATCCGAGAGGAATTCTCGTCGCGGTCGCATTTTGTTTTCCATGGGTCCTCGTTATCGAATAGTGATAAAGTCGTTGTGGTTTAATAGCACTAGCGCGAGCTGACGTTTTGCCGCAGCGCTATTATCGAGTTCCGTGAGAAATTCAAGGCACTCGGAAAGTTCTTTCGGATGGGGAGTACGGCCGAGTACGTGTTCAAATGAAATGTTGATAAACTCGTTACCGTTTAGTGCGGCGTGAGCGTCGGCGATCTTTTTCGCTTGTCCGGCGGTGACTTGACTGTTGAACATGGCGAGCGCCTGTTGTGGAGCCACGGTTGATTTTCGTTGGTAACATTCATTGACCTTCGCGCCATCGAACAAACTTAGAAACGTCATCTGTCGTTCCTTGTCTTGGCGAAAGTACAAACTGCGGCGGAGCGTTGTTTGTCCGTGTGTATGGTCGATTGGCGGTCCGCCTCTCGTAAGGTCAAGGCTGCCGCCGAGCGACAACACGCTATCCCGTACGACTTCCGCTTCCATTCTGCGAGTATTCATGCGCCACAGCGTGTGGTTGTCGGGATCGGCCCCACGCGTCTCGGCGGAGGCCTTACTCGACGAGGAACTCAATCGATAAACACCTGCCATCACGATGCGCTTGTTAAGTTTTTTCAGACTCCAGTCGTCTTCCATAAACTGGACTGCCAGATAGTCGAGTAGTGCCGCGTGGCGAGGTTTATCAGATCGCAGCCCGAAATCAAAAATGCGTTCCAGCAGAGGTTCGTCAAAGTGGCGCATCCAGACGTGATTGACGAGGACTCGTGCTGTTAACGGGTTCTTGCGACTGGTGATCCACTGCGCGAAGCTGAGACGGCGGCCCGAACTGGTTTTTGGATATTGCGGTCCGAGCGGCGCATACTGGTCGGAACCGTTGTCGAGTTGCCCTTTGGCGGTTACCAATTTCTTCTGGAGATCAGCCAGCTGTTTTTCCGCGGCCTGTAATTCGGCCATCGTCTTTGAATGAGCAGCCTTTGCCGCGGTTTCCTGCTTCTGTCGGGCCTGCTCGATCTTCAGCTGAGCTTGCGCGAGTTGCTCTGAAAGTTGATCGACGGTGTGTTGACGACTGGCACGTCCCGCGACCATTGCCAAGGCAGTGGCGTCCCCTGCGGATAGCCCGAACTTGACGGTCTCTACGGCGATGCGGGCTTCAAGGGCGACAGTTGCCGATCGTGCGACCCGGAGATGCACAACAGCCGTCTCCGCAGTCGCTTCAGAGACGTTCAAAGCGAGCTCTAGCTGCGGTTTCGTGAGTAACTTTGTTGGAGTGACTGATCCGCTCCCTGCCACTGCCAGGTGAGTTTCCGGTGGGAGTGTCGTGACGTCAAGCTGATCGAATTCGGCGGTTGCAGAGAAAGCCCAAACCGATATCCGTCCGGCTTTTCGTTGGGGTAAGTTGTGGGCCACCTTTAGTTCGCCATCGATTAGCACGTTTAATAGCTGATCCCTCACGAGCAGTTCAAGCACGTAATCCTGTCCGGCCTTGATCGGGAGCGCCGACATTCCGCCAATCGGGTATTGCCAGCGGCCGTCGGCTCCCTGATTGGTGAACTGCACCTTCGTTCCGGACACGGAAAGGTAGACGGAATTCATAGCCTGCCCGTCTACGTCAAAACCAAGTCCGACGGATTTGTATGTTTCGCCCCCGGTAATCCGCAGTCGCAGTTTAGCTCGAAAATCTCGTGGATGACTGATTGTCGAAACCAAGCGGTGTTGTTTTGTCGCTTTAGTGGACTGCACGATTCGTCCATCTTCTACCGACCATTTACCGCTTTCGACCATCCAGCGATCCGTATTTAAAATCGAGAAATCATCCGTCAACACGGGAACTCCCAGATCTGGGGGAGTTGCTGGGCTTGGTATTTGCGGGGATTCATCAATTACGGTTTTAGGGGCTTGGAATTGCGCGAGCTTCATGCGGGAAGCGGTCAACGCCAGCCGCGCATTCTCAAGTGCAGTTTCAGCGTTCGTGACAACCGCGCGGGCGGCCTTGATTGCCGCCGCGCGGTTGTCTGGTCGTAATGCTGGATACCAAACGGTGACTGGAAGTGGTACAGGTTCGATCGACAGCTCGCCCAATATCAGGGGCAACCCGGGGGGTAATGGGTCTGCGGCCGGACGGTTTTCATTACCTCGCAAAAAAGTAAATGTTTGGCGGTTCAGGTGAGCATCGTAGGCGCGAACTAGCTTTGCGTTCACCGCGTCCGGGGACGGCGTGTGCAGTGGATCGTCGCGCAGGTCATGTGTCTCAAAAATCGCCCGCATCCGATAATAGCCTTGCTGCTCGAATGGGTCGTACTTGTGATCGTGACAGCGGGCACAGTTAACTGTGAGTCCGAGAAAAGCCTTGGAGGAATGCTCTACGATATTATCGAGCCAGACGTTCCGATTGAACTTGTACCAGTTCCGCGCCAGAAATCCCGTCGCCCGCAGGGACGATTGACTCTCGGGTGAGGCTTCATCCGCCGCGAGCATCTCCACAATCATTTGGTCGTAGCCGGTGTCCGCGTTTAGCGATTCAACAATCCAGTCCCGCCAACGCCAGATATGTTCGCGGCCGTCACGAATTTCCTTGCCGTAGCCGGATGGATCGCTGTAACGCCAGATATCCATAAAGTGCCGAGCCCACCGTTCTCCGTATTGTGGACTCTGTAGTAGGCGGTCGACCGTATTTTCATACGCGGTTTCCGAGTTGTCGTTGAGAAAAGCACGCTGTTCGGCCAGAGTCGGTGGGAGACCGGTCAGTGCGAGCGAAATCCGCCGTAGAAGTGTCGAACGAGATGTTTCCCCGACCGCGATGACTCCGATGCGTTGATGTTCGGCGGCAAGGAAACGGTCGATGTCGCTGCGAATCCATGGTGCGGTAACCTGAGGCACTTCTGTGTTGACTGGTGAAACAAAGGACCAATGTCGCGACGGATCTTCGGGGATTGCCTCAGCGGGAGCGTCAGCTCCGGCTGTGATCCAAGCGGTTAGCGTTGCGATCTCTATCCCAGTGAGTCGCGCGCCGTCCTTGGCTGGCGGCATCCGGTTGTCGTCGTCCGCAGTGACTCGTTTTAGGACGAGACTCATGTCGGCCGAGCGGGCGACGTAGCCAGGGCCGTTGTCACCTCCTTGGCGGATAAGACTCGCCGCATCCAACCGTAGTCCGCCTTCCTGTTTGCGGGAACTATGGCACGAAAAACACTTGTCTCGTAGTAGTGGTTTGATTTCCTTCAAGTAGTTTACGTTCGCTTTGACTGGCGCGATCGTTTTGGATTCGCCTTGCGCTTTTACCGTTTGTGATGTAAAACCGAACGAAAGAATAAGCAGTAGTAGGTTGCGGCGGAGATGTATTTGTCGAATAATCATTTTAACCCAGTCCCCCCGCTCCCGGCGATGTTCATCTTTGATGTAGGTAGTTGCGACCGCCATGACGCCAACGTATTCATATTTGGCAATAAAATCAAGGAGATGACGGAAATGTCATACTACGTAAAATATGATGCTCAAGCTCTCTGTGACTTAGATCGCTAATTGGGGATAGCACGCTGCCGGCGCCGGCGTGCTTGGCCACTCTGCCCTGCAGGAATGGTCAACGTTTAATTTGCAGTAGTAACTCCAGATCGTTGTTTGCGTTGTTTGCGTTGTTTGCGAATTCGAATGGTGGCTTCGTCAGATCCATCGTGATCTGTGCCGAGCCACTTGTCCCAGGGCGCGTCGGTGGTACCGTAGTTGCATTCGAAAAAACGGTGGTGGAGCTGGTGATGGAAATCCGCGGCATCGACGACGCCTGTATCACCCATCTTTAATTTCTCAAACCCGGCATGTGAGAACGCGGGTCCTAGGCAGCGACCGTAAAGGTGTAGTAACACAATGACAGGCTGCGAAGGTATGACGAAATGTACCAACACCGAGGAAATGTAGAGGATGTGTTCGATCGGATGCATCGACATTCCAGACCAAGGGCCAATATGGATGTTTCGATGGTGCAGACGATGCACGGGGCGATACAGTGGCGGCCAGTGAAGTAAGCGGTGGATGAAGTAGAAGTGAGAAGATGTAAGTAGCGGCGTTGCCAGCAACCAGGTCAGAAACACAAACGGATATTGTCTTAAAGAAAGGGTGGGAATTACCCCGTTGGCGACGCCCCAGAAATAGAGCACTTCATACATCGACCAGATCGTTGCACCGCTGGCCAGAGACCAAAATAGGTTATCCCAGACCTGGTTACGAAAAGCGAACTTTCGGCTCTTCCCTTGTTTCTCGCGAGAATCATACTTCGACCGACTTCCCTGCAATCGAAAGGTAAAGAGATAGAGATGAAGTCCACCGGCTATGACAAGCATGAACAGGTAGTTGCGCAGAAAGACGGAGCCTACCCATCCCAGCGACAAAGTTTGCATAGCGGTCTCTTCTGGCATGAAGGACCAAGATACCCAAATCGCCATTGCGAGAAAGAGGACGTTGCGGGAAATCGTGCCCCACCTTTTCATGAGCGCTAATATCGCCTTTAGAGGTTTGGGTGGCCAATCAAACAGGGGCGAGAAAATCACGGGCGTCGTGTGGTTCCAGGTTGACTGTTTCATTTTTGTGGTGGGGGCCAAATGCTGAAAAACTTCTGCATAAAATTTAGTCTGGTAGGATTAGCCTGAAAGGAGGTGTTCTATTAGAGTTGCTTATGCTGGGGGAAAATGACCTGTTTTAGCAAATAGTGACGCATCCATCGTTGCCAAGGAAGAACAAAATAATCACTTCTATACACCATAGCAATAAGGATTTGATGACAATAAATCTTCCTAAATGCTATTTCGATTGACCTAATTGTATCACAATTGGGCCGCGCGTTAGTGTCTCCAGACTACGTTCTTGTTGGCCATTATTTACTAGAGCAGGGCACTCTGAATCTTCAGTTGCCGAGGATGCCTGCGGAACTAATCCAACTCACACACAACACGGAAACCGCAGTAGTAGTTGCCAGTCACCTCAGCCCAATTGCGGAAAGCGGACGGAAACTTGTGGTTACAGAACACAGCCCCACACCCAGCAACGTGCCTAGCGTAGCGTTGGGTGAGTTGAGACCACGCCTTGCCGTCATGATGGACAAACGTGCCATTTTTCGGAGTGTGAATCACGGGTCACTAGCTTACATTCGTCGCTCGGCACCGCATTTCGTAAATGTATCATTGCTCGCCTTGCATGTGATAGGCTGAACGTGAATCACCACCATCGTGCTACACCGCCGGTGATAAGTGTGAGGGATACAACGGGTGTATTTGTTCCGAACCCATGTCTAGGGTTACGACCTTTTACGAGTAATCTAGTGAAGAAATAACATTTTCCGTTTGATTAGAGATATGATAAACTGCAGTAAACATTTGCAAAACAACAGCCCGTGTCAATAGACTGCATTCCATGCCGGACCACGAAGACAGCCTCGGAGGTGAAACGCTTGACGGTGGTGAAGCGGATCTTTCTGAACGAAGCCTCAGCGACGGGCACACCTTGGGCGATACCGCCGCCAATAGTCTTGGCGACCAGCATACCTTGGGCGATGCTAAGGTGGCCGACGAACTGTTTGACGATGGGATGAAGTTAGAGGACCTCTCGGAACGCTACACGGAAGAAAGGGTGCTGGGTAAAGGTGGTTTTGGTGAGGTTATCCTCGCCACCGATACACGTCTTGGACGTAAAGTTGCGATTAAACGTATTCAAGGTAAAGCAGCACGGAGTAAAACCGCGGTTCAGCGGTTCTTAACAGAAGCACAGTCGATTGCTGGTTTGAATCACAATAATATCGTCCAAATCTATGACTATGGCCGCGCCGTCGATGGCCCCTTTCTAATCATGGAATGTGTCGCAGGGGGTAGCCTGCTGGATCAATGCAGAAAAGGCGCAATTGAGCCCGACGAAGCGGTTAAGATCTTTAGTCAGCTTTGTGATGGACTGGCCAAAGCACACTCCGCCGGTATCATTCACCGCGATATCAAACCTGCGAATGTCTTAATGACCTAAGACGGCGTACCGAAATTGACGGATTTCGGCTTAGCTAAGGATGACACTGCTGATACCGGGATGACGATGGAGGGAGCGGTGATCGGTACGCTGGACTTCATGCCTCCAGAACAGCGTCAGGGAGCAGAGCTTACCGATCATCGCAGTGACCTCTGGAGTCTGGCCGCGACGTTCTATCAGATGCTCACCGGTAAGAGTCCCAAGGTGATCAACATTTCGTCATTGCCCCCCAAACTTCAGGCCGTAGTCGCCAAGGCCTTAGAGGAATCAAAGGAAGATCGCTTTCAGTCCGCCCATGAGATGCGTGAAGAGATGTTGCAAGCCTACTCGGGCAAGATGGATACATCTCGGGCCCTCGGTGAAGGCGAATGTCCGCAGTGTGCAACACCCAATCCTCCTTTGGGTAAGTTTTGCGTAGAGTGCAGTGCGATTCTTCAAGTTCAGTGCATGAAATGCGAAGTAGAAATTCAAATTTGGAATAAAGCATGTGGCGCATGCGGTGCGCAACAACAGCCTTTGGTTGAAGATCAGCTTAAGCAGTTGCAAAAACACCATGATGAAGCGGAACAGTTTTTACAGGAGCTTAAGTTCGGTGAGGCGGACACAGCAGCGAACGTAATAGCAGCAGTGAAGGATTCGCGTCTCCAGAAATTTCAGGTGTGGCATGAAGAATTTAGTCAGCGACTAGTGGACACTCAAAAAACTGAATACGAACATTTAGAAGGATTACTTGAAGAGGCGAAGACACATGAAGAAAAATATGACTATGAGGCCGCTCGTCGTTCACTAAATAAAGTCGACAAACGACTGAGGGAACACGAACTGGAAAACCTGGGTAGTGCGAAAAGCATTGGCAAAAGAATAACGGGGGTTCTCAGGAGAATCAAGAAGATTTCAACGGCTAACGAAACAGTAAAACTAACTGCTGTATCGTTGCTAGAGAGATTTGAGTTTGACAACGCGATTGCAGCATCCAATGGAATTGAAACCGATGATCATCACCACCACCTAAAAGAATATGATGACTGGTTCAACGAATTTCGTGAAGAGGTTCGAGACAAAAGCAATGCGGCCTACAAGCAACTCGAGGAACAATTATCTCAGGCCCTAGAGCATGAAGAGGATTTTGACTATGAGGCGGCCCGTGGTGCGCTCAATGAAGTCGACAAACGACTGAAGGATCACGAACTGGAAAACTTGGGTAGCGCGAAAACTATCGGCAAAAGAATCACGGGAGTCCTCAGGAGAGTTAAAAAACTTTCAACCGCTAACGAAACCGTCAGGCAACAAGCGGTGTCGTTCTTCGAAGAACTTGAGTTTGATAAGGCGCTGGAAGCATCGAATGGAATTGAAACCGATGATCACCCCCACCTAGAAGAATATACCGCGTGGTTCAACGAGTTTCGTGATGAGGTTCGAGACAAACACTCTGTCGCATACAAACAACTCGAGGATCAATTAACTCAGGCCCTTGAGCATGAAGAGAACTTCGACTACGAGGCTGGTTTGGAGAGCCTTACTCATGTTGACAGTCGGCTTTTTGAAACTCGGATGGAATTCTTCGCAGACGCAGCCAGTGATATATCCTCAAGGCTTACTGAAAAAAAAATGCGAGTAGAGGAGCTCGAAGAGATAATTCGCGCCCGATTTTCCGCCCAACAATTGATCGGGTTATTGCCTTTAGTCTGCGAACTAGATGGATTAAAGCCTGCTAGCCCGAGAATAGAGAAGCTTAAGTTGCAAATGGAAAAGCGCGAGGCTGAATTAATAAAAGTCCGTGATAACGCTTGTGAAAAAGCCTCTCTGTTAATTGGCGAGCAGAAATACTCGGAAGCTTTGAACATTCTCAACAAGGTTTCCGAGGAAGTTCGCAATAAGAAGTTCGAGGAGGTAAAGAAGAAATCAAACGATTTGTTTACCGAACTAATAGCATTAAGGGACAAGATCGCAGTAGCGGTAGACGGAAATCAGCTTAACCCCGCGCTGTTGTCGAATCTTGAGCGGTGTCTTGGGTTAAAAGCTGATCAAGACGACTTAGTCAAATTGAAACAGGATTTGGTTTTTCGTGACATTAAGATTAATGAGCGGAACCAGCAAATTATCAAGAAAATCGAACATTTGATCCAACATGCGCAGTTCGCGGAGGCTATCCAATTAATAACAAAGATCGCTCCGGGTGCTCAGTCGGTCACCATAATGGAACTTGGTCACAAAGCGTCGAGCTTTTCAATAAAGCGTCAAAAAGCAGTTCTTTCCGGAACGAACGCATTAGATGACGAGAACTTCGAATTAGCTGTTGCGGTATTTAACAGCTATATAATAGAAATTGAGTGCGCGGGTATTCAGGATCAAGAAATTCGGCAAATGATAAGAGAAGCCAAGTCGGAGAAAACCGCGGCGGATACTCTTGCAATGCTAAAACACGTGGGTAAGTTTTTTGCTATTTGCGGCGGACTTGTATTCCTAGCGGTACTTCTCTATGGAATTTGGAATGCTGGTTTTAGTTTTTGGACATCGGCCATATGGATTACTGTTTGCTGGACTGGCGGCGCAATTGTAGCCCATACCTATACGCCCACTCGGTTTCTGATCCTATTACGCCTGTTAGGTGTTGCGGCATCATTTTTCATCATATGTCAAACTTTAGAAGCTGGAGACGATTTCGGAGGCCGCTTATTCCTAATAGTTGTCTTCTTCATCAGTTGGATAATGTTCATTATTCCAGAGGTCGAGAGACAAGCCAGGGTTTCGGAGAAATGGTTGGGGATTGTTAGCACCCTACTTTTTGTTTGGCTTTGTTATTTAACTTGGGCTGCAGGTACGAATCCTTTGTGGGGAGAAATGGTATCAACACTCCTCTTTTTGTTCGGCGGTGTGGTATGTCTTGGATTGGCTTCAGGCCAAGAAACGTAGGCGTCCGCAGGCGCGCTATACCCTGAATGCGGAAGCACATTAAGGACTGACTTGGCGAAACAGTGTCTTAAATGTGGGGCAGTTTGGCGATTTCAGCCGCAATAGGTAACCGAGTGTCGCTGCTACCTGCTTCCTCTTGTTTTGCGCTACGTAGTACGCTAGTATTCGGCAGTACACCCCAACAAGGGGATCATCAGACGAAAGGCTGACTAGTGATCATATTGAGCCTGTTGCTGGAGTGGTTGGATCTTATTTTCGATTTGGTTAAGTGGATCATTAAGAAGTTGACAAATAAGACTAATCGCCATGACTAACAAACCGCGGATCGACTACGGTATCGCAGTCCGTCTAACTTCCTTTCCACGTTAGAATTACTTGATGTGGTCCTCGTGTTTTTCCGTCCAGGACGACGTCTACCGAGAACTTGAATTGTCCGCTGGGTAGATGTACCCGCGTGAAATGACTTCCCGCTTTGCTAGTGGTGATGTTGACGTGGGTTTTCGCAGAGCCAGCGGTGATTGTTGCTTTGCCAGTCGGATGGTCTGCCTTGAAAATCAGTTCGACGTCGTAGATGCCCGCTTCGCGCGATTCCAGTAGCCAAAAGCCGTTGGAGTCAGGTGCCCATGGCGTTCCCGAGGCATGTCGCCAGTCCTGACGCGTCAGGACGGAGCGTTTTTCGTGTACCGTTCCGACGACGATGCGGGGCGGAGCGTAGTTGTCCGGTCGCGTCGAACTGACATCGGCGAACCAATCTTCATAACTCTGTTTCAGACGATTGAAGACATCGCGATGTTTCGCCGAAACGTCGTTCTGTTGTCGAGGGTCTTTACTCAAGTTATAAAGCTGGAATTGTGGCGGACCCGCAAAACTTTCTTTGCCGAACCCGCTGGCATGGACGAGCTTCCACGGTTCTTCGTGGAGCGCAAAGTGGTGGTACTTTTGTGGTACGTTTCCTCGGTGGGTTTGCAGGACAACCTGTCGGGTTGGCCAGTCGGCGTTGTCACCAGTTAATAACGGCAAAAAACTCCTGCCGTCAATTTTGCGTTCCGCCGGTACCTGTACGTCACATGCGTCGAGGATCGTTGGCAACACATCGATATGGGCACAGAGGGCATCGGTCGTTTTAAGGGAATTGACTTTCGCGGGCCAGTGAAACAGTAACGGTGAGCGAACACCACCGTCATCGACATGCGTCTTCATGCCCCGCATATTACCCACATATCGCATCGAGTTTGGCCCGTTATCATTTAGATAGACCACGATCGTATTTTCACGAACTCCTAGTGCGTCGAGTTTCCTGAACAACCGCCCGACATTTTCGTCGATGTTGGTAATCATTGCGGCAATCCTCGCGAGTTTATCCGTTTCATTTTTCAATCGTTGCGGTTGGATGTTTTTGTTTATGAGGATCGGTCTGAAATCAGCCTTGAGATACTCCTGATACAGCTGCTCTGGGACGTCATGGAAAGGGCCATGCGGCGCGTTGGTGGCAATATACGTGAAGAAATGTTTGTCTTCGGTTACTGCCGACTGAATGAATTCCATCGCGGCATCGAAATAAATGTCGGTGCAGTAGCCCTGCATGGGCGTTTTAATACCATTCCTGAAAAGCGTCGGGTCGGTGTACTTGCCTTCCGCGCCGATGGGATCGGAAGGTTGTCCGATGCCGCCACCACGATGGACCAAACAATCCTGAAAGCCTTGGTCCATTGGCCGCAGCGGATAATTGTCACCTAGGTGCCACTTGCCATAGATACCGGTGCGATAGCCCGCATCGCGCAGAATTTCAGCGATTGTGATCTCGTCTGTATCCATCATAGCCCTGCCGACATACGTATCAACGCACCGCGTGCGGTAGTTGTAGCGGCCCGTCATAAGACTAGCGCGTGTTGGTGCGCAAACCGGACTGACATAGAACCTGCTTAGTATTGCGCTCCGTTGGAACATTGCATCAAGTTGAGGTGTTCGGATTACCTTGTTACCAAGGAAGCCGTAGTCTCCGCCACCCTGATCGTCACTCATGATGACTATTACATTGGGACGCGCCGCCTGTACGTTGGGCGTAAAACCAACGTCGCAAAATGCCAAGAGGAGGAATGCGAGTGTTAAATAGTTGAAGCGTTGATGTAGCATGCGTATTAGAGATTCGGATTTAGAGGGGTGTGGATTTGTGAGCACGGTGAACGACGATTACTGTTCGGACGTATTTTAGCACGATGCGTATTGGAAACAATCACGGAGGCGTAGGCAGGAATGAAGTCAAGTCGCACATGTTTCAACGGAGACTTTAGAGGCGCACTATACCAGCGTCATTTGTCCTTTTTTAAAGACCTTCGAGACTATCAGCGTTTTGTTTTTACTCCCGCTTACAGCGTGACGCGAGTGGCAGGTGAACGGTAAAACACTTATCGACTTGTGTTTTCAGGGTTTCTGATTAACCTTCCAGTTTGGGTTCCGCCGCAGACCGTAGTAGGGATAGTAGTCCCAAGGTGCATCTAGGTCGAGTGCTCGCGGATCCTTGGTCTCGACTAGCCGCTGCTGCAGTTGAGTACTGAGCTTTTTATGGATCGTAGCAAACAAGGGATTTCCAACCAGGTTAATCAACTGGCCGGGGTCTTTCTTAATGGAATACAGTTCCTCGGCGGGACGCTTGGCAAAAGCTAGGTCGTAGAATCGGGTGAAGCCAATTTTGCCCTTGTTGTCCATCAGCAATTGCTTGGTCGGCGAAGAATCAACCTCTCCAAAAGGGATGTAACGAGCGCAGAACTCGCGATCGGGGTGACCTGCCGGCCAGCGGTCAGAACTGTAATTCCTGATGTATAGGTATTCTCGGGTACGTATGGCGCGACAGGGATAGCCTTTGCCCCCCTCGCGACACCCGTCATGACGTTCCATGGCAATAAAAGCAGCAGAGTTATCCTCAAAAAACTTCTGGTTCGGTTGTCCCTTGTTGTTAAACACGTCGATCAGGTGGCCGGCGGTCATCATCTCAGGTACTGGGAGGCCAGCCGCCAGGAGGAAGGTGGGGGCTAAGTCGCTGAGGTTTACCATTCCCTCATGGAGGCGACCGGGAGCGGTGATGCCTGTGGGCCAGCGAATGGTCAGCGGCACATGAGTCCCAGCATCATAGAGACTGGCCTTAGCGCGGGGGAAAGGCATTCCGTGATCGCTAGTGATCACGACGATAGTGTTGTCCAGTTGACCGGATTTCTCAAGTGTCGCTATCGCACGGGCGACCATCTTGTCGAAATGCTCGATCTCCACGAAGTAATCAAGGATGTCATTTCTCACAACCGGATGGTCTGGAAAGATCGGCGGTACGATTACCTTGGCGGGATCCTTTCCCGTCCGTTGCCCTGCGCCTTTGTCGTAACCGCGATGCGGTTCATGCGTTCCCAGCCAAAAACAGAAAGGTTGATCCGGGGAAACTTGAGCAAGGAATTCATCAAAGTTGGCCGCATAATCCTTGTTGGTCATCCCTTTAAAGGAAGGTTTCAGCTTGCGGCTATTGAATTCCTCGCCCGCCGGATTGATCGTTCTACCTCCCGGTTCAAGTCGACCGGGACTCCATCCCTTGCCGGTAAACCCGACGGCATAACCTGCGTTCTGCAACAGTTCCGTATAGGTCGTAAATTTAGCAGGCAACGTGCTGTGGATGTTTGCTGCTTCTTCCAGTTGCCATATATGTTGTCCGGTCAAAATAGCGCTGCGTGAGGGACCGCATGTGGGGGCATCGCAAAACGCGCCGGTAAAGCGTATGCCTTCGCCGGCAATTCGGTCAAAAGCGGGTGTCTTGACCTGCGACTCACCGTTAGCGCCGGTGTGTGCGTAACTTTGATCGTCTGAAATGCAGAATAGAATGTTTGGCCGACTTGCCGGCGAAATCGCTGTAAACGCTACGTGCGAATAATCGTTGCGCTGTTCAGCGATTGCGCGGTCCTTGTGAGTTTCAGTTCTGTTGTTGTCGGGATGCGGACCCGCGCCCAGGGTCAGGACGAACAACAGGCAGATAATTATTCGTTTCATGACAATCTCTGGTCAAGACACAAGTTAAAGCGTAATGACTGCCTTACGCTCAAATGGATTTTCATCAGCCTGTAGTTTATAACCCATGCAGGGCGGGATGGGTGAGTCGGGGTCGTTTGGAAAGAGGTTCCAGCGGCGGTGGAATTCGCGCACGATTTCTTGAGTGAAAATCGAGGGTGAGATGAACCCCCCGCCACCCTCGCGGATCAGGTTAAAATGGATATGCGTTTTTTCTGCGATGGATTTCATCGGAGGGATGTACATTCTTGCGATGATGTCTCCCTTTTTAACTCGCTGACCCGGTTTGACCAGAATAAAAGGTTCGTAAAAGGTTGGGTCTTGGGGGTCGATAAAGGGTTCAATACTGTAGTGAAACGCGATCGCGGTGGTGCCACTGCGGGCGAAGGTCAGTCCTAGGCCGTAGCGTTGGTTGGCCACGCGTTGGTTCAGTGCAGGTTCGAACATTTCTCGTAATCGAAAGGAGTAGTCGATGCGTGTGATGATACCGTCGGCAACAGCATAGATCGCGGGAAATTTGGCAGGATTCTTGGGAGAGTCCGGAATCTTGTCCAAGTTGAAATAAAGGTGCCCTCCAGTGTGAGGTTTTTCCGCATCGCGGCCGCGGTAGGGATGTCCGCGTCGGACGTTGGAAAGGTCGACTATGAACTGGTTGCTCGGTTCGCTGAGGAAGGTGGTGATCAACGGCAGCGAATTGAGAATCTGTTGGCGTTGTTGACCGGAGATTGATGCGGAGCGGTTGGCCAAGGGTTGTTGCGCGAGTGCGGAAGCGGACAGTTCGCTAAGGCAGAGGATCACCAGCAGCAGATGCTGCAAGCTCGCTATTTTATGTTTCAGCGCTTTCATCGTGTAGCTTTTTGGAGAAAATTAAAGAGGTGTAATTTAATGATTTTACTGCGTTAATACAGCGATTGCCAACAATTCTTGAAGAATACCTCAATGCCACATGTAGTGTCGTAGTCTTTGAGATCCAATTTGATTTACGGCTCGTTCGTCGGTGCACCCTGAACCCCAATTAGGATTAGGAAGGCTAAGGAAAGAAAACTAATGTTTGGGAACATCGCTGAAAACCGTGTTGGCACGGAGTATTCGAGAGTTGCTGCTTTTATGAACAGCAAAAGTACGGCGATTTGTACACGAAGCGGAGCAGTAGTGGATATGGTTAACACGCCGTAAGAGATGAAATCTGTTTGGCGCTTGAGATAGAAGAAAATGATGTATACTGGCTGTGAATAAACACTAATCAGATGGAAGCGAATCAATGACTTTAAATAAACATCTATGCCAGCTGTGCCTGTGCCTGTTCAGTATGGTAATTAGTCAGATTGTAATCGCCGCGGAGCGGCCCAATGTGGTCATTATTTTCATCGACGACATGGGTTATGGAGATGTGGGGTTCAACGGCGCGACGGGGCCGAAAACTCCCAACCTTGACCAAATGGCAGTCGAGGGCACGAAGTTCAATCATTTCTATGTTGGCTGCGCGGTTTGTTCCGGCTCACGAACCTCGTTGATGACCGGTTGTCACTACCAGCGACTCAGCATGAAGGCCGTGCTGTTTCCCAACAGTAACAACGGACTGCACCCCGATGAAGTGACGATTGCGGATATGCTTCACGAAACCGGCTACAACACCGCCTGTGTCGGCAAGTGGCATCTCGGCCATTTGCCGCCCTGTTTGCCGACTTACCAAGGCTTCGACACCTATTATGGAGTTCCCTACTCAAACGATATGTGGATCGATCCGGCAAATAGACTGGCCAAAGATATTATCATCCGCGAAGACCTCACGGTCGAAGAGGTCAAAGCTGGTCATAAACAACGTAACCGTGTACCGCTAATGCGTGGCGAAGAGGTGATCGAATATCCCGCCGATCAAACGACGCTCACGAAGAGATATACCGAAGAGTCGATCCGATTCATCACTGAACATAAAGACGAACCGTTTTTTCTGTACCTGCCACACACCATGGTTCACCTGCCGCTGGCCGTATCCAAAGATTTTCAAAACCGAACCGGTAAATTGATATGGGATGCGATCGAGGAAGTCGATTGGTCCGTCGGCCAAATACTCTCGACCCTGAAGTCCCTCGATTTAGATAAAAAAACGCTCGTTCTATTCACAAGCGACAACGGAGCGGCCGTTGGATCATCGTTGCCGTTGCGAGCAAAGAAAGGCAGTGTCTATGACGGTGGCATCCGTGAACCTACCGTGATGTGGTGGCCTGGAACCATCCCCGCTGGCAGGGTCTGCAATGAAGTCGCGGGCACGATCGACATGCTACCGACTCTCGCAGGATTGTGCGATGGGAAATTGCCTGAAAATAAGATCGATGGAAAGAACATTAAGGCCTTGTTGGTCGGCGAGGAGGGAGCAAGTTCACCTCACCCGCAATATGTTCTTATGCACGGCCCTGGAACTGTGAGATCCGGACCGTGGAAGTTCTATCCCTGGAAAGAAACCAATAACGGTCGGAATGCTATCAAAGACCGTGTTGTTTCTACAGACCCCGTGCAACTCTACCATGTTGTCGATGATATCGGGGAGCGGAAGAATGTCGCAGCCGACCACCCCGATGTAGTCGAGGAACTGCAAGCCGCTTATGATGCCCATGTAGCGGAAATCAGGTCCAGCCAGCGTCCGACACAAGTCATGCGCCGCCCCGCAAGCCCGGTTACGTCACCTGGTTTGCCGAACCGCAATACAGGCAAACCGCCCAAAGAGATCGATTGGTCAAAAGTAAAGATCGGAGACGTCTACACTAGCGGCAATTCTCCCAACGTGACAAATCGCGCTTTCTCCATTTCTGCGATGGTTGAAGGTGACGAACTTTCAGGGATCGTTGCGGCTCAGGGCGGAGAAGTGGTTGGGTATTCGCTGTACATTAAAGGGACCGAGTGTGTGTTCGCGGTGCGGTTGTCCAATAGTGAAATACACCGAGTAACCGCTCCAATCGCTAGTGGTAAATCCACGATCAAGGCGGGGATTGATGCAAAGGGAACTCTGTCGCTGCAAATCAACGAAAAAGAACGTGCGTCCGTTTCCGGAGGACTGATTGGGAGGCATCCCGCTGAATCGTTCTGCATCGGCCACGATGACAAGATGTTGGTGGATCAGGAAGCGGCGACGACGTCATTTGTGGGGAAGTTGATCAAATTGAAGGTGGAATAGGAACAGGTAGGGAAGCTCCTCGAGAGCTTCGTCCGGCAACGCTGTAAGTCTTGGCGACTTTCGCTACTGTAAACTAAAGCTGGAAATGCTCCATTAGTGAAATCACAGGCGCTGCAAAAAAGAGGCATTTCTTGTCTTAGCTCGTCACTTCCTACAAGCGGTATTGTTCCTTATTCACGGGCATTCCAGATTATCAGCTTTTCGTTCATACGCCCGTTTCCAGCGGGACACGCGTGGGGTGGTAGTCGTTAAACTGCAAAAAAACTTGACGCGGGGAGTTGTGGGAGATTAGACTGCAAGCACCTAGAACGGTTCCAAGCCCAACCCAAATGCAAATCCCAGTTAAGGGATAGCATTATGTTATTGCGCTTATGACAAACGTGTCTTACTGCGATGACAGTGAAATAGGGGAGAATTCAAGCTACGGGCATTGGAATTTTTTTACTAGGATACTCATTTATTGTAAAACAAGGAGCCAAGCGATGTCTGATGAAGAATCGAAGGGCGGCGGTGGTGGCGGTTGGATGGTCTGGATCGGTATCCTGTTGTTGATTAACTTATTGAGTTGGGCGTTGGACTGGTCGTTTTGGCTTTATTAGTGAGGATAGGTTTAACAAGACTAACTTTGTTTAGAGGCCTTGGATCAATTATGCCGCGTCCCCCCCGTATTCTGGAAATAGTCGCCGGGATCTCGGTATTGGTATCGGCCGTCGGATCGCTTTGGGAGTGGACCCCAGAGCGAGGATTGGTCGCTGCTGTCCAGTTTACCGTGGGTGGGTTGTTATTATTGCGGCGTCCCTTGCGGCAACAGGCTAATTCCCTACAGGTGCTGGCGAGCCTGCCAGCGTTATTCGTAGGCGCAATCGGTCTGGCCGTGGCCGGTCCTTGGGGTGAATGGCATATGGCCTCGATCGTGTTATTTGGTATTGGGGTAGCGCTCACGGTCCTTTCGTTTCTTGCCTTGGGGCGCAGTTTTGGCATTCTCCCGGCAGCACGAAACCCGGTGACTCGCGGTCCCTATCGCTGTGTCCGGCACCCAGCTTATGTCGGACAGTTACTGATGCTGACCGCTTGCGGGTTCAGTTCCTCGATGATCGTGGGGATCGCGCTCCCTTTGCTGATTATTCCGCTACTCGTTTTGCGTATTCGGGCCGAGGAACAACTGTTGGTTGGCAATTGGGTCGATTATCGAGTTTACACGCAGCGGGTTCGCTGGCGAATGTGTCCGCTGGTTTGGTAGGTATCGGGCGTTTGCCCGGGGATGGAAATTTCATTCGTTTTCCTTTGGAAAGTAGTACAAGTCGCGCAAACGTTAAAAAGCACTGTATCGCCGTAACGGAAGGCGGATCAATTTCGGTTGGTCCGTGAAGCCGAAAAGAGACAGTCGTGAGGTTCAAGGCAGTAGCACAGGAGTGATTATGAAAACGAGAATTGGGTTGACACTTTGTTTGGCGTGCTGGTTGATCGTTTGTGATTCAGCTTGGGGCGATAACTGGATGCGTTTCCGGGGCCCGACAGGTCAAGGAATTTCTAGCGAGACGAACCTACCGGTCACATGGTCCGCGACCAAAAACATCAAGTGGAAGGCGAGTATCCCAGGTAATGGCTGGTCGTCGCCGATTGTCTTCGAGGACTATCTGTTTCTCACGGCATCTAGTGAAGAAGGTGTGTCGTGTCGAGTGATCTGCGTCAATCGCAAGGATGGAAGCATTGCCTGGAACACCGAAGTGCACCGTCAAAAACCAGGGCCGATGCGGAAACAGAATTCGTACGCCACGCCGACGCCCGTGACGGACGGCAAATACGTTTATTCCGTCTTTTATGACGGCACGGTGGTTGCCGTTGATTTTTCTGGAAAGATTGTTTGGAAGAATAGCGAGGTGAAATTCTTTAGTTTGCATGGTCTGGGCGCGTCACCTATTCTCGCCAATGGTCAGGTCATTATGCCGTTTGACGGCAGTAGTCGAGAGGAAACTCAGGTTGGGTGGAAAATTCCCTGGGACAAAGCCGTTGTTCTCTCGTTGGATGCGGAAAATGGTTCCGTGCGCTGGAAGGGTCAGCGGGGAGAATCACGTGTCGGACACGTCACGCCGATTCTTGTTGACAAAGGCAGTCAACTCGTCAGCGCAGGCGGCGACCGCGTGCAGGGATTCGACCCGACGACCGGCAAACGCATCTGGTCGGTCTACAGCCAAGGTGAAGGTGTTACGCCATCACCAGTAGTCGGCGATGGTCTGATCTACACGTCCTCTGGCTTTGAAGCTCCGACGCTACGGGCCATACGACTGGGCGGCAAGGGGGATGTTACCAAGACGCATATCGCCTGGGAGCAAAAACGTGGTGTGGCGGCACTATCGTCGTTGCTGTACGTAAAACCCTATCTGTACTCAATTTCCAGGGACAATATTCTACATTGCATCGAGGCTTCATCTGGCAAAATTGTTTGGCTGGAGCGACTGTCCGGCGTATACTGGGCTTCGCCGGTTTATGCGAATGGACGAATCTATATTCTGTCCGAGGAGGGAGTGACGATCGTTCTGCGGCCGGGGCCCAAGTACGATGAGGTCGCCCGCAACGACCTCGGCGATACCTGTCTAGCGTCGATGGCAGTCTCACGAGGCAACTTCTATATCCGATCGGCCCAACATTTGTATTGCATTGGCAATTAGTTGGTCTGGTAGCGGAACTTGTTGTGTTACTAATAGAACTCATGACCAGCGAGAAATAAGGTGTCCCAGAGAAAGCTGGCAGCAATTAGTATTGAGCGATGCCGTTCGCGAACAGTTTGGTTGATGAGTAGCGTAAGCGTACGGCGAAATAGCGGCGGGTGTCTGTAAGTTCAATGTGAGTAGATTCAGGCAGATGCTTTTTGGTAAAAGGTTACTCAGATTTGAAATGGTATTTGAGGAGGTATTGCCAGAATGTTGGTGTAGCGGGTGCCACTGTTGTGTTGTGTGATCGGATAAGCTTTAGCGATTTGCCTTTGGATAGGAAAGGAGGTTTGTCCCTTGAGACCGAAAAAACGGTAGTCAATAGGGAACAGTTTAAAGCTATCTAGTAGAGCCTGTCCGCCGTTTGCGCGCACGGCAATTGGAGCTTCAAATAGAACTGCTGGTAGATCATTGTCGAGCGTGTGCGCAAGTCCCTTGAGGACTTCGAATTCGTGTCCCTCAACATCAATTTTGATGAAGCCGATCTTTCCGATCTTGCCTGGTAAAAATTCATCTCCACGTACTATTTCGACTTTCAATTCGCCCTCCGAATCAACGCGTCCTGTGCCGAAGTTGGAGGTTCGAGGTGGCGTAAATCCTATTTCTCCCGATTGGTTTCCAAAGGCGACATTGTAGGTTATCACGTTCGTCAATTTGTCAGCCTTTTCCTTCAACCGATCGTAGATTGGCGTATACGGTTCAAGGGAAACTACTTCGTCAAAAAACGCTGAATAGGCGAGTGTATGGTTACCAACGTTGGCGCCAATATCCAGAGCGCAGCCTGATAACCCAATCGATTTAATCAAGTTGATATAAGAAAACTCAAAGAATTGGCCTGTAACATATACAACCCATTCAATGTAATTATCCAGGCGCCCATGGAACTCCTGTCCATCCACACATATCGCAAACTCTGTAGAGTCACGCTTGATAAAAGGCGCCGCGAGTTTTCTGCGAATTGAGAGTGGAATAGAACGTTTTCGGCATAGACGTTTAACAATTGATTTCATGAAACCTGACACCATTGATGTATTGACGGGTTTGCTTATAAGTGAATTGACGTGTGCGACTTGGGACAGGCGCGACCCTGTTCCCGATGATAATAGTCCACCATCCTAACATCATGCCCCGTTAGATGACTAGCTTGGTTCCGTTTTTCGCGTAGCGGTCTGACATGGTTGATGAGTGTTGAGGTTAGAAAGTTGACGAGCATTCATGCTATCCGCCGCCGGAGCTAAATAACAAATGTACGAACGCAGAGATCGGGTGCTTTCAGAGTACCGTGTGCAGAAACGCAGACTTACAGACGTAGGGGATGACAACGGAGTTAGTCCATCTCCCTAACCAACCGAAACCCGACGCTGGCGCTACGATAAACAGCGTCGTTCCTACCGCGGCAAGCGGAACGAGTGAAATGGGACTTGTCGCGCCACGAACCACCCCGCAACGCTCGTAAAGAGCCAGACGTTGGACCCATTGGGTCTTTGCTCGGCGACTGTATGTAGTAACCCTTGAAAAAATAATCGTGACACCATTCCCAAACATTACCGTGCATGTCGTACAGTCCAAACGCGTTGGGCTTTTTTAGTCCAACCTGCTGAGAATAGCGTTTCCATGATTTCCATGTATTCATTCCACAAAAAGCGTAATCAAAAGTTTGGTTTTTATCGTGGCCAAAACTCCATGCCGTTTCTGTGACTGCGCGGCAAGCATACTCCCATTCCGCTTCGGTGGGTAATCGATACGTCTTACCTTCTTTCGAACTAATTGTTTTGCAAAACGCTACAGCATCATCCCAACTTACGTGCACCGCAGGGTAGTTAGCGCCTTCTTTCACAAATTGCTTTCCCTTCCAAGGCTCTGAGTTCATAACGTATATCCACTGTGCTTGAGTCACTTCCGTCGCTTGCAGATAGAACGATTTACTGATGGTGACCTCGTGTTGTTGCTCTTCATTGCGTCTATCTTTCTCGTCGGCGGGAGAACCCATCATGAATGTGCCAGCTGGGATTGGCTTTAGTATGATGCCAAATGTGTTTGTTATTGGGGCACGAGCTCGATACTCTGCCGCAGCTTGTTGGCGGAGTGCTACTGTTGTCGACGTCTGATATTCCGGTGCAATCGTGTCAAGGATCTTCACTGCCGCATCAAACTGCGACTGGTGCATATGCGACTGCGCTTGTGAAATGATTTGTTGGTTACGTACATCTAGCTGTGATTCCCGCTTTTCAAGTTGTGCGCGAAGCTTCAGAACGTTTGGGTGATCAGGTTTCAGAAACAGGAGTTCATTCACAAATTGTAACAACCCTCCAATATCCCTCTTGGTAACACGCCCACGAACTATCACCTCAAGTTCTTTAAAGCGTGATTGTTTAGTGGTTAGTTTCTCATTTATTTCAAATGCGGTGACGTCGATTCCGCTAACAGTTGTTTGTTTTAGAGAAGGAGCAACTTGCTTAAGGGTTTGCAAACCTGCTTCATAGTCATAGGCCTGTTCATGAGTTATTGCTTCCCGAAGCAGTTCCTCTAAGCGCGCATGTTCCGACTTTCGTGACGACTCGAGCCGAACCGAGAAATCTTCACGCCAAGTTGCGTACTGTTGTAATCGTGAGTCCGTTTCACTTCCCACCACCTCAGAATGTTCTACCGCCTCGTCGAACTTTAAATCAGCCAGTAAACTCTCAGCTCGATCGTGTGCCGTCTTAAGGTCAGCCAGAGCACTGTCCACTAGGGGCGACTGTTGTGCACCGCATTCACCACAGGCTTTATCCCATATTGCCATCCCATTTTGACAGCCTAAGCAGCTCACCTGCAATTGAGCGCTACATTCCCGACAAAACTTCCGATCAGGAGGATTGCGCGTTGCACATTGCGGACATTCACCTTCTCCCAAGGATCTTGACGTGTCCATCTTCCCTGAGTGAGCCAGGATTATTTTTTCTCGCATCTCATGTGCGGACTGAAATCTATCATCCTTTGATTCCTCTAATGCTTTGGCGACTACGGACTGAAGTTTGGGCGGTATCGATGAGATGTTGATCACCTTAGGACTCTTGCCCGAGAGTATCTGATAAAACGTTGCGGCCAGACTCCAAAGGTCACTACGGTGATCAACAAGCTCGGCTGACTGTCGCTGCTCAGGTGACATGAAATCCAGTGTCCCAATCACTGCTCCCTCCACAGTCATGCCCGTATCAGCAGCGTCATCCTTAGCAAGGCCAAAGTCAGTCAACTTTGGGACGTCGTCTTCGGTCATTAAAACATTAGCAGGTTTAATGTCACGGTGGATGATACCGGCAGCATGCGCCTTGGCCAGTCCATCACAAAGTTGGCTGAAGATGTTCACTGCATCATCTAGCTCGATTGGCCCAGCTTTACATTTCTCCTGCAGGCTACCGCCCCGGACACATTCCATGATCAGAAATGGGCCGTCGGCACTGCGCCCATAATCGTGGATCTGAACGATATTAGGATGATTCAGCTCTGCCATCGACTTGGCTTCGGTTAAGAATCGTTGGACAGCGGTTTTGCTACGAGCGGCTTTACCTAGGATCCGCTTAATCGCGACTTTGCGGCCAAGACGTGTATCGGTGGCGAGGATAACTTCACCCATACCACCTTTACCAAGCACGCTCTCTTCGCTGTAGCGAGTAGATAGGTCTACTAGTTCCATCCCGTCATCAAACAGTTCATCGTCGACGTTAGCGTCACCGAACGTGGACTGCTCACCGACGCTGTGGGAAGCAGTATCGCCGCTCATGGTCGCGCCGTCACCGAGTGACCGTTCCGCACGATTCGATTTCGCGTCGTCGCCAAACGTTTCACCTCCGAGGCTGTCTTCGTGGTCTGGCATGGTTGATGCACTGTGGAGAATTTAAAATCTAGTAAGCTATTATATTACCGCAGTCAGCAATGAATAACAAATATACGAACGCAGAGATCAGGTGCTTTCAGAGTACCGTGTGCAGAAACGCAGACTTACAGACGTAGGGGAGGACTACGGAGTTAATCGATCTCCCGATCCAAACCGAACCCGACGCTGCGGAAGATGTCAGCACTAACGTTCCTAAGGCGGTTAGCGGTACTAGTGATACGCGTGTTGTCGCTCCCCCGAAAAAAAAGTTCTACGTTTACGCAATAGGTGTTTTTGGCTAAAATGCAAATACAACAATTGCAAACATTGGGACTTGCCATGTCTGAAACACGTACCAGATCAACTTATGTAACCGCGCGAGTTGCCTACATAGCCGTAGCGTTTTGGCCGCTGACAACAACCTTCGCTCAAGAAGTCCCGATCGTAGATTCTGTAACCACATATCTGGATTCACACTGCAGCGTGTGCCACAACGCTGACAAAGATTCTGCGGGGATCGATTTCTCCGATCTTGGAGTTTTTAAATCTGAAAACTCTCAATTATGGCACGATATCGTCAACAACATTCAACGTGGCGACATGCCGCCAAAAGAAGCCCCGCAATCAAGTCCCGCGGACCGGCAAGAATTTTTGGACCAAGTACGGACTCAACTGGACGAGCTTTCTGCCAAGCTGGATGATCGCGATTTTCGCTACATGAGATTAACCAACAAACAAATCGCCTGGAACCTCAAGGACATTCTTGGCATCCATCGCGATTACTCCGGTGATCTGATCGAGGATTCGCTTGGCAAGCACGGTGAATCGTTGCAGTCAACGCTGGAGCTAAGCGGTACACACCTGGAACTGTATCTGAGCGCGCTGAAGAATGCCGTTGAAGAAGCTGTGCCAGACCTCCAATCTCCACCGGTACCGTATCAACTGCACGGAAACGATTGGGAAAGGCAACACTACCTCAATCGCAACGACCTTGCGCATGGTAATCGTCGACACCACCGTCGATACACAGGTCCTCAATGGCTCGAAGACGACTTCCAAATTCCCTTACCGCCCAATCACTTTTTTCGCATCTACGTGGATGACAACCGCAGCGCTGGAAACTTTCGTATCCGCATAAAACTGCGTAATGAACCACCACGCGAGGGCGGTCCACTTCAAGAACACGCTTTTATGGTTGGGTTCGACAAGGGCTTTAAATCTCCAATGCACGCGATCGGTAATTTCACTCTCAAAGCAATTCCCGGAAGCCAAACATTTGAAATATTCGGCAACGTCGCTGACTTTCCTGGTGTAGACCCCGCACCTGTTCGTGAAGATGAAGAAATCTACGGAATCGAAACACACTTTAAATACCGTTTTGTTACTATTCAAAACTGCTCGCCGCTTACGTCAAAATTTGATAAACCGGTTACGAATCCAAATTGGGTTATCCATGGAGATGCGCATTTTGTACGAGCGGATGATCAGTGGATTGATGCTTGGGGTGTAGAATTTGGCAGGAATAATTGGCTCAAGCATTCTCATGGAGGCAGCGATCACACGACACAAGGCAAGCCGTCTGTCTACAAGGAAGTGATGACGGATACTGGTTATGGTGTCATTGAACGCATCGAATTCGACTTGCCTTGGCAGTGGCCACCTGCGAGCGTGCAACCATTTCTCACTAATGGGAAGCTAGACGACAAAGCAATCACAGATGAAGTCCGTGACATTGCACGACGCGTGTGGCGGCGACCGTTGACAAATAATGAAAGCCGATCGCTGAATGCTCTCATTAAGCTGAAACTCAGCTCCGCTTCATCCAAAACCGAAGCACTGCGAGACCTGCTTACTGCGGTGTTTGCAGATTCTCGGTTTTTGTTTTACTCCGACGTAGAAAACACAACGCGACTACAGAACCATGAGTTAGTCGCGCGGCTCGCTTCTTTTCTATGGCGGAGTGTACCCGACGAGGAACTCACGCAACTCGCCGCAAAAAATAGTCCCATTACCGAACAGGAACTATTGATGCAAACGCAACGATTGATCGACGACAAGCGTTCGGGGCGATTTATTTCCGATTTCGCGGCTGCCTGGGTTGGTTTCTCGAAGATTGATCAAATTGCCATCAACCCGAATTTCTACGGATGGTGGAATCCTCAATTTAAACATTATATGAAAATTGAATCACAGGAATTCCTGGCAACGTTACTGCGGGAAGATTTGAGTTGCCTAAACTGTTTGCAATCCGATTTCATTGTGGTGAATGACATGATGGCGAAATACTATGGCGTACCAACTCCTAAGAGCGGTCATGAGTTTTCTCGTGTGCCCGCGCCGCCTGGCCGGGGAGGTGTTCTGACACAACCCGCGTTCCTGCTCGCTCACTCCACCGGCGAAGACTCGCATGCGGTTAATCGCGGCGTGTGGGTGCGAGCAAGACTGCTTGGTGACCCTCCTCGCGATCCACCTCCTGCGGTGCCTGCCTTGGCAGATTTGGAAACGCTAGATGCGCACCTACTTTCGACGAAAGAGCGTCTTGCCCTACATCGTACGGGTATTTGTTACGATTGCCACAAGAATATTGACCCTTGGGGCATTGCGATGGAAGCCTATGATGCGGCGGGAAAAATTCGTACTAAGATTTTGACGATCCAGCCTGCCAACAATAAACGGCTTAATTTGCCCGTCGTTGCCGATACGGAGATTCGCGAAAATACCATTGCGGGGATGTTGGAATTACAAACCTACTTGCGACATCAGTGCGAAAATGAATTTTCGCGCGGATTTACTTCTTTGATGTTGTCCTTCGCCTTAGGTCGAAAAATGTCATACCGTGAAAACAACGCAATTAGCACTATTGCAGGACATTTCCAAACCAATGATCACCGAATGTCAGAATTGATTAAGGCAATTGTCACACACCCTACGTTCCGTCATCCAAACGGTAAGGCAATCATTTCCAGAGTAGACGACTTAGCTAAAACGGCAAGAGGCAAATAGCGATGAAACATGCAAGCTTAAACCGGAGGCACTTCCTCTATGGCACTAGTGTATCGATGCTGTTACCGCATTTAGATGTGCAGGCTGATGAAGCTCCCGATAGTGTCAATATCCCCAAACGATTTTTGGGGTTGTACGTTGGACACGGCCTAGCGATTACTCGTAAAGACGACCACCCCGCGCGGGATTGGAGTTGGTATCCTCGACTCGTCGATGGCAAAATGGTGTTTGGCAAATCAACGTCTGCTTTTCAACCGCTCGAGAAACATCTCTCCGTGTTTTACGGTCTTGATCACCCACAGGTTAACGGTAGCAACGGACACTCGTCCGCAGATTCATTCCTTACGGGCAGTAACCCACAAGCGGCCGTTATACACCCGTCGATTGACCAAGTTGCTGCGATGACGCATGGTAAAAACACTCGCTTTAACAGTTTGGTACTGGGCAATGAAGGCGGACTCGGCATCCGCGGTGGATCGCACACTCTTTCCTACAACCGTTCCGGACGAGCGATGCCATCAATCAACGATCTCGAACTGTTATACAACCAGCTATTTAATTCTGATCCAAAAATCATGCAAGCAGAAAAGGACCTCTACGCTCGCAACGGAGACTTAGTGAATCGAGTCTTTGATTCGGCCAAACGGTTAAAACGCCGAGTGGGAATTAATGACAATCGCAAGATCGATTCCTACCTACAGTCAGTACGAGACGTAGAGAGAAACATCGAGCGGATGAAGAAATGGTCTGAAACGCCTAAGCCTCACGTTGACACAACGGACTTATCACTCAAGGCAACCGTCAATGAACCTGATGTATTTATTGAAACAATGTACAACCTGATTTACCTTGCATTTAAGACGGATTCCACTCGTTTTGCAACTTACATGCTACAAACGATGGGTAGTGGTGTTTGGGAATCGATGCCCAAGACGGCGCTTGGTTTGGGCGTAGGACATCACTTGTTAGCTCACAACGCAGCAGGCACTGGGCTCAATGCTATGCAAAAACTCGGAACTTATGACAAGTTTCATGCGGATTTGTTAGCGAAGTTCTTACATAAACTAGCCAATACGCCCGAGGGAAATGGGTCGATGCTTGATAACACAATCGTGCTGTTTGGGTGTAGTAATAGCAAAACACACGTCAATCGAGATTATCCTTTGATGCTTGCCGGTGGCGCGGACCTAGGAATCCGCCAAGGTGTGTTTCATGAGATGAAAGCGACAGGTCAACCGTTTTCCAACCTGTTGTTGACGTGCCTGCAACAATTGGACGTACCCGCTGAGAGTTTCTCAGACAGCACCGGCGTGATGAAAGAAATTCTATCGTAAACGGATCTCAATGACACACTGCCTTGCAGCGGTTTCCTTGCCAGCGGCGGGGATGGGGTCTACGGCGAACCCCTCCAACTATATCGTTGATCCGGTGCTCGCTTCTGGAACCGGACGGGATGAACGAGAGCCACCGTAGGAGTTCACTCTTTTGGTTTTACTGTTTGCTGTGTCTTCAACCAACCAACGAGATTCACCAGTTCTTGCGGCAAAAGCACGGCGTCGATACCGACGGGCATCAGAGATGTCTTCGAGCGTTTACGAACATCAATGCGTTGCTGGGGAATCACCTTTTGCAGTCCTCCAGGAATTCGCAGAGTCAACGTCTCTTTCGTTTCTGTGGCGACAAAACCCGTGTACAAAGTACCTTCGTTGGTTACGACACTGATGCTCTCATAGCCGAGGCTGATCGTTTCGCTTGGTTTCAGAATGGACAGAAACAGTTGCTCGGAAGTAAGTCTGGCGCCGATGGCGGAGAGAGCTGGACCAAAATCCTGACCCTGGTCACCAATCTTGTGACATTTGATACAACCACCTTTTTGAAAGGCGGCAAACCCCTTCGTGATATCAGGCGTGGTGAGCAACAATTTTTCCAGCGGCCAGCGATTTTTGATTGGAACAAGCAGGTCAGATTTTTTCGCCGCATACATCCGGGTGTCCGGTCCTGGGGAGAGCGTCAGTGCCCGGATGGCAGAAGCCAGAAACTCTTTTGGCAATTTATTCTGCTCAACGAGCGACATGAGTTCCCGCGCCGGAGTCGAACTTTGTCCCATCGCCGCGATAGCGAGCAAGCGAGTCGCCTCGGGTTGTGATTCGTTGGTGACAACGGCCGTCAAATAATTTTTCGAATGTTGATTGTTAATGTAAGCGAGTGCCTTGATGTAAGGTGTTGAGCGATTCG
>JABJJO010000055.1 GCA_018660825.1 Planctomycetaceae bacterium
CAACCGCGCCGCATGATCCGTGAACACCTGCGCAATCGCGGCACTTTCAGTGCGGTCATTGGCCGTCGTCGCCGTACCGTGGGCGTTCACATAATCCACTGCCTCGGGCGCGATCCCGGCGTCGCGCAACGCACCCGCCATCGCCCGCGCCGCGCCATCCTGTGTTTCAGTGGCAGCCACTAACGGCTGCACATTTACTTTCACACCTGGGTCAGCAATCGTGATCTTCCAGCGGTTAATGGATGCTTGAGGAGCTTGAAATGAAACTTGATTCAAGCCCGGTGATTGATTGTAGGTCCGCGCGTATTGGAGATCTAAGTCGATATCCGCAGCGTCATTTTCCTGCCGTTGCATCAACAGAAAGTAACCCTGCCCAGGCCGAAAAACGATACGCGCAGTTTCATCGCCAATTTTTGCCTCAGAGATTGCCGCATCCGCTAAACGCAATGGGATTTCATGCCAACCTAGGCCCAGCATTTGAATCGACAACTTAGCGGACACCTGCATAACATCCCCGCGAACTGTAGCTTCAGACGAGATCGATGTGATCATTGATCGCAGAGGAATCGAAACAGGGTTATTCGCGGCATTCTTCGCACGAGCCGCTTGCCACAATTTTTGGAATTCATCGTACGGCAAGAAAACACCACGCGACGGAGACTCAAATACTTTTGATAATTTGTCGTAGGGGACGTAAATCGTCTGTTCAAATAACGAGTTCTTTTTATCACCCCCTTCTTCCGCTTGCTCAGTCGCGACTGTAGCAGCAACCGGCGGAGCTTCCTGAGATCGCACGATACTGGGAACGTAAAAAAGTGAAGCTACTATAAAAAGACTTAATAGCGTTTGGTTAGTTCGTTTCAACATCGGGTCGTTTCCCTGTTCTATATGTCAACGATACGTTGAGAGGAGGAAGGATTTGAGGCGCATTTTCAATGGTATATAACGTCGCAACTGCAGATTACCGGAATCGCCTATTTCAACACGGTCGTGCAGCTCATTGCGCTGTTTCATTAACCATAATGATTAACAGATACGCCTTAAAGCAACACTCATACGGTTAAGACGCATAGTTTGGGTAAAATGTTCCCAAAATATTCTGTACAACTGTTATAAACCCTTCGATTGGCAGGAAAATTCTATTTTAAATAGCGATGAACTTCCACGGCCATCAACTTGGCACCGGCTGCATTGGGATGTACTCCATCAGGAAATAATTCCGGATGGGGGGCCAAAATCTTATAAATGTCGATCAGCTTGACACCTTTGGACTGTCTAGCAGCAGCCACTACTGCCGGAATAACTTCCTGCTTGACAACTGCCTCGGTAATACCCCAGCGGTCCATAACTACGGGTGCGGGTTTACAAATCCAAACCTGTGGTTTGGATTCAAGTCGCTCAAAAATACGGATCAGGTCTATCAAATTCTTAGTGAATTCGTCTTTGTATTTCCAATTCTGCGGTTTACTATCGTTGCTGCCGAGCTTGATAATCACCAATTGAGGCTCAAATTTTTTGGCCGCTGCAAACGCCGACTCTTTCCAATAAGGCTTGTCTCCTTTTTTCAGCAATGTCGCTCCGTTGACGCCAAAATTCTTGACATCATATCCGTCGCCCAACAGGCGACCAAGTACTACTGGATAGTTATTATTGACGCGATCTTGAATTGCAGCACCATAGGTTATGCTGTCACCGACACAAGCAACTCGAATCGGTGTGGCTGCTAGACTTGCACCTAAATGCATCGACAAGGCCAACACAAAACAACAACGCCAAATTGAATATGATTTCATCATTGTCCACGTGGTCCTTACTCGTGATTGGTTATTCGCAATTAGGTTAAGTTTGCGATTGCTGTTTAGGTTATCATATTTACTTGTGCTTTTGAAACTTACCAAACCACCAATCACAAAATGCATCTTTTCATCGCCAACCTACAGATTCACGAATTGACGCATTTTTCGATTCTCGACTGGATAATTGTGGCGATTTATCTTTCGATTTCATTAGTCATTGGAATCTATGTAACACGATATACCACGAATATGGACGC
>JABJJO010000196.1 GCA_018660825.1 Planctomycetaceae bacterium
ATTGGCGATGCCCTGCTCCCCAGACCACGCGATCCCAGACCCCCTCAGGGCGAAAACAACTTTAATGCAATGAGAGCACCCAATGACGGCTACGCGCTCAACGTCGCCGACGAAGAGATGGGCGATTACAAAGTCGCCAGTTGGGCCATCGAGCAGTGGCAGCAAGTCACCGAAAAACCCCTCTTCATGTCTGTCGGCTTCTACCGCCCGCATCGCCCCTTACATGTACCACAGCCTTGGTTTGATCAATTCCCACTGAAATCGATTCGCCGCCCCGCCGAACCTACCGGTGTGGATGACTGGGACGACATGCCGGAGTTTGCTCGGCGTCTCGCCCGCACGCACGCTCATAAACCTCTGCACATGGGTTTGAGCGATCACGAATACATCGTCGACGACGATCAGTGGGATGCTACAATCCGCGCCTATCAAGCGTCGATCGCATTTGTCGATCGTCAGATTGGTCGGTTTCTCCAAAGCCTGAAAGAGAACCCTCGCGGGCGTGAAACCTTTGTCGTGCTGGTAAGCGATCATGGTTGGCACCTGGGCGAAAAGAAGCACTGGTGCAAGGGCGCCATCTGGGAACAAACCACCCACATTCCCTTCATCGTGCGTGGTCCGGGAATCAAATCCGATTCCACCTGCACACAACCCGTTAGCCTGATTGATGTTTATCCTTCGCTTGTAGAATTCGCTGGGTTAAAAATCCCAAACTGGCTCGACGGTACATCCATCAAGCCGCAACTCGTTGATCCGACCTCGCCGCGTTCAGCTGCAATTTCATCTTATGGGGAAGGGAACACCTCAATTCGCACCGAGCGTTGGCGTTACATCCGTTACGAAGACGGTTCCGAGGAACTCTATGATCACCGAGTCGATCCTGACGAGTGGACCAATCTTGCAAACAAACCTAAGCACGCAAAGACAAAGAAGCTGCTGGCGCACATGATCCCGGTGGAGCAACATCCGGGGATCAAAGTGCAGAGTTGGTTCGATAAGTTTCAAAAGTGATCTGTCCTGCAGTTGTTTCGCCCCTCCGCCAACACCACGTCCCCAATTTTTATCGCCCAGCAGTAGAGTTTAAATCGATCAACTCAGGAAATCGTCGTCCTACTCTCGCACCGTCAGTGTTACATCCACGGCAGTGACTACGGTATGATCCGGTTTACTGTCTAGGGCACCGGTCGCTTCCAATGTGACCTTGTACTGACCTGGAGAAAGCGAAGCGGGAATCGTGAACGGCATTTCTAGGTTTCGTGCACCTTGTGGAAATCTCATGTTCTTTGGAAGCAAAGAACCGAACTCCTTAGCACCCGCCGTTACCGTTAATGTCATGACGTTCAACATATTGCTAGTGCGTTGCATGTTCAGTTTTAGTGTCAGCTGGTCGCCAACACGCCCTGATAAATTACCACTGCGATCATATATTTTGGTTACCGTTGGCATTGTTCGAATCATGTTTCGTTTTTCACTCACGACCATGACGTGTTGCCGTTGACCGTGTGAATCGACAAACGTGGCATAAGCCTGTGTGTAGAGTTGAGACTGACTTTGGATATTAATATGCATCGTTTCAGGCAAATAGATAGGCATCATAAAATTCGATGTTTCGGGGGCGATTGTTGTTGTCAGGAACTGAATCCCATCCAAATCTCGGTTTTGCCTGTCGCAGGTCTGAATGATAACGGGTTCCTTGAATCCATCCAGACGTTCCAAGGTCATAAGATATGGATAAATCGTACCGCGATGCGCATATTGATAGGCCTCTTCACAATAAAGACGGAAGATAGGTTTGTGAGCAACCGCAACCGCAATGAAATCTCGATAGGACGAACCCACAGCCCGCTGAAAGCTGTCTTTGCCCCGATGCAGCGCAAGTAACGTACGAGATACGGACTGGTCATCGATGACAGCTTCTCCAAAGATCTGAAGTTCGTGGCGCATGCTCGGTTCGTTTTCCGGAAGCGTAAGTTTTAGTTTTGTACCCGACTTGCCCTGCGCGATAACATCATTTTCAACAGAGATTCCCTCAGGAATCCCAGACAATCTGAGTTTTATTTCACCCTGAAAACCACCCTCTCTGTTTACGGTAACCGGAATTTCCAGTGACTGACCTTGAATAATGGTGATGCAGTCGCGTTGAGACTCGAGAGTAAAATCTGGAACCGCTGCGGATATCTCAAGCTGGTAAGCCGCCAAACGATGATCCGACTTTACGCCGCCAAGACTTTGCACGTCAACAAGGTACTCGCCGGGCTTCAGGCCCGCTAAATGGTGATACGCTCTAAGCGATGTACTTATTGGTTTAAGTTTCGTCCTCAATATGGTGTTTCCGGAAGAATCGGTAATCGAAACAATGACCAACGAGGCGGCACTGGAATGGGCCGGTGCATGTACGCGGATATCGATTGGGGACTTGTCTGTTACCCTAAGTCTGAATCGGTCTTGTGAGAAGGGAGCCAGAATGCTGTTTGCCGTCTGCCCAACCGTGATGGGTATTTCCTTTGGTTGGCCAGCGGCGTGGGGCGCAAGCACGGACGACTGGGAGTGCAATATTCGCAATCGCGGGCGATTCGCGAATATCTCGTTATCCCAAGTCATAAAACTCCCCGGCGCCCCCTCGAGTGTTAGTTTCCGGTGTATTGTAATAGTCCCACCAACGCCATCCATGATCAGGAATCTAAAATTGGTAGGAACCCCGGCAGGTGCGCCAATTGGATAAACATAAGGTGCAAATGGTTGACGCGTCAGATTCAAGCGATAGACATGTGATGGTGATCCATGGAACGAGACGTTTCCTACCTGAATAAAATAAGTTCCCGCCTCCGGCGTTTTAAACGCGAAAAGTGGGTCATCTCCCAAGGTATCTTCCTGATAGCTTTGCTGGTTGCCCGAGGCATCAAATATAGCGATTGTCGGTTCCAGCTTCGATCCGAGACGTCTCGCCTGTAGTTCACCGTAAATAATATCATCCGTCTGCAATTCAACCGCGTAATAATCCAGATCACGCTCCCCGTGAATTTGCCCGTTTACGGTAACTGGTAGATCGATGGAATGAGCAGTGCTGAGACTTGAGTTAGATTCCTTCTCAATAAATTCGGGCAAGTCCCCGACAACAAAAGGTAAGGACCCGCTACTGCCGCCCGAGGCACAAAACGTATCCCACGAGGCAACGCCCAAGGCAGCATCTGCGTCGACACTAACTTGAGATGACCATTGACGCGGGTAATTAATGGGGATCTCGGTTGGGTCACGTCTGAGAGAGGGTTGGCCCAGGTCGAAGACTTCCCTCGATAGAACATGTTCCGCATTCACGCCGTCGCCACGTAGAAAAAACCTTGTATTTGGAGGACTCTGTTCCAGTCCGATGTGGACGTTTACCGTCGTGCCGCGTTGTGCACCGGCCGGAAAAAGATGAACGCTTTCCGGGTTCTTTGTAGGCACCGGCTGGCCAAACAGGGTCGTGATTGACAATGACAGCACCAGATAAGCTGCCACGATCCCCCTACAACTGTGTATATACATGGACGCAGCCAATCCTTGCGAAAGTGATGATTAAGCGAATAATTCACGCACGATGTTCCCACCATCGGCTGTGGGGACGGGACGTCCGAGCGGAGTGTGTAGTACCTTCTTATGATCGATGCCAAGGCCATAAAGGACAGTGGCCACCATGTCCTGCGGAGTGATTGGACGGTCAGTGACTTCGGCTCCCTGCTTGTCCGTTGCACCAATAACTTGCCCACCCTGAACACCACCACCGGCCATCACGATCGAGAACGCATTGGGCCAATGATCTCGTCCTGCGAGGTCGTTGATGCGAGGTGTGCGGCCGAATTCTGTCGTCACCACCACCAGCGTTTTTTCCAACATTCCACGTTGTTCAAGATCGTTTAACAATGCTGGAATTGCCTGGTCAAAAGCCGGACAAAGAAGTTCTTTAAGGCTATAAGTGTTTTTGCGATGAGTGTCCCAGTGTCCATTTTCCACAGCGACAAACCGGCTTCCACCCTCCACCATACGGCGGGCCAGCAGGCAGCACTGCCCAATACTGGTCATGCCGTACGATTCTCGTAAGGCTTCCGGTTCTTTACCAATATCAAAGGCTTCACGAGCTTCCTTGGAAGCCATTAAGTTGTATGCCTTGTTATAAAAGGTGTCGAAAGACTTCACCTGCTGTCCGACTCGCTCAACGTCCTGCTCAAATTGATTGATCTGACGTAAGGCCAGGTGACGAAGTTGACCACGACGAGTCGCAACGCTCGTAGGAAGCGCTATGTCACGAACCGAAAAGTCCGGTGCCGCTGGGTCGGAGTCAATAACAAAGGGTCCGTGGGCAGGACCGAGAAATGAAGGGCCACCACTGTTGAGAAAATTAGGTAATGAGATATAGGGTGGTAGCAATCCTGGTTCACCCATATGGGAAACCATGCTTCCGATGCACGGATGTTGGTTATTATTTTGGTCGCCATTGAAATCCCCAGCCCCAGCCTTTTTCCCAGACATCATAACGTGGAATCCGCGGCCGTGATCGCTATCGTCATGCGTCATACTGCGCAGAATAGCCATTTTATCCATCACCGTGGCACATTGCGGAATCACGTCGGAAAGTTGAATCCCCGGAACATTCGTACTAATTTTCTTGAAGTCACCGCGAATTTCTGAGGGAGCTTCCGGCTTCAAGTCCCACATGTCCTGATGAGGCATGCCACCGACGATAAACAGAAAGATGCAGTTGATATCGCTGCGGTCCTGATCCTCCGAGGCGCAGAGCTGCTGCATCCGCATAATATCAGCCATGCCAAGACCAGCGATTGATCCCATCCGGATAAAATCTCGACGGTTTGTTTTGGGTTGTTGAGTCATATTGATAGCTCGCCGACAGTTGCCATGAGGAAAACAGCTATGCTGATATTCTAGTTCATTCTCAAAGGGAGGTCTGTAACAATCTGGATTTCGGGTGGTGGTTACTTAACAAACAAAAAGTCGTAGGAATTCAGCATCACCCACATAAAGTCCTCAATCCCCTGCCGCCTGTCTTTGTCTCGTAAAAGTTGATTACCAATCCTAATTTCTTTACCGCTAGCAGCGCGGCCAGCGGTCGCCAACGCTATCTTATTGATCAGTTCCGCGTTGCTGAGCGAACTTCGTGATAGCGTGGTAACACGCCCTTGCCGAGCCTGGATTTTCCTTTCTATTTCCGGAGCATTCAACAGATGCAAAGCCTGCGCGATGGTGGGGTCCCCACTGCTACCGCATTCACAGGGGGATTCTCTTAAACTTCGTCCAAAGGTTTCCAAGAAATAGGATGGTAATTGATTGTCCCAGAGTTCGATCGCTCGCGTACCTTGGGGATGTCCGGCATATTTCTCCGGCACACCGGTTACCTGGCAAATGGCATCGAGCATTACCTCAGCAGGCAGTCGGCGAACCAAATAATGACTGTATGCCTGATTATCTGCGTAGTTCGACTCAGTTGGCGTGCTCGATAACTGAAATGTATGGCTATTCAGAATATCTCGCATTAAAGTCCTGAGATCAAACTCGTTTTCAATGAGCAGTTTTGAAAGATGATCCAGTAATTGAGGATTCGTCGGTGGATTCGTCTCACGAAAATCATCTTCGGGTTCAACGAGTCCACGTCCCATTAAATGCTTCCAGATTCGGTTGGCCACCAGACGGGCAAAGAATGGGTTTTGCGGGGACGTCACCCAGGCAGCCAATTCTGGTCGTGGGTCGGTCGTGTTGTCCGCAGCGGTGGGTTTACCCGCCAGAGGCTGAGTCTCCACAGCTTGATTGATTACCGGAATGACGATGGACTGATGGCCCGGGTGATAGATAAGCTCTCGGTTGTCGTCGAGTTTTACCCGTTGCATGCCGTTAAAAAAACCGGCAAGTCCATAAAAGTCCGCCTGACCCCATTTTTCAAACGGATGATGATGGCACTGTGCGCAATCCATCCGTATCCCTAAGAATGCCTGACTGATTGCTTTGGTCAAATCCTCCGGTGTACGTTGGCTACGGTAGAAATTGGCGGGCCCCACGTTCCCTGTATTTCCCGTTGCGATGATAACATCGTACACCCAATCATCGTAGGGTCTGTTCTCCTGTATTTGCTTGCGGATCCAGCGATGGAAAGTGTAAGCGCTACGGCCTCCGAGAGTCTTTGAATTGACCATCATGATGTCCGACCAGCGTTGTGTCCAATAGTTAATGTAATCCTCCGAATCCAGAGCCTCTTCGATGGCAGTAGTACGTTTATTGGGAGAATCATCAGCAAGGAATGCCTGAACCCGTCCGGACGCGGGAAGTGTCCCTGTCGTTTTAATGAAGAGCCTTCTAAGAAACGTCGCGTCATCACATGGTCCAGAAGGATTGATCCGCAATTGTTCCCATTTGGACCACGTCAGGTCGTCGATTGCGTTTCGACTGGAAAACCAATCAGGACGAACAAGTTCATCCGTTCCTGGTTGGGGTATGATCACACGAGCGACATTCACTTTCCCCATGTAGTTGATCGTGATCGCGGCCTCGCCTGCTAATTTCCCGGTCTCGATCACACCATTCGTGTTGCAGTCCGCAATTACCGCCATATTGGTGCTATAGGCTGCTGCACGGGTCACATCTCGAGTGCTCCCATCGCTGTAATTGGCGACGACACGTAATTGCTGCAACCCGCGAGGAGTCATGCTGCAGGATTTCGGTGTGACGTCAATGTGTGTCACGGTCGGTGTCTCGGTACTGCCCCATGGCATACCCTGATTAATCCACTGCCGCAATAATTCGGCATCCTGCGAATCGCTTTCCATACGAGCACCGCCGCCGTGGGTAACCAACCCCGTCGCTTTGCTGTAAATCAAGCTTTGCTCGATTGCCCCCGGAAATATTCGACGGCCTCGACTTTGTCGCGTAAGTGCTTCAAAATCGGTTGTCGGATCGAAGCCAAACACACTTAATTGAAATCCATTTTGCCCACCCTGACGGCCATGACAGCCTCCACTGTTGCAGTGACGTTTGGTCAATAAGGGAATCACATCGACTTCAAAACTAATAGCTGGATAGTCGTTATATCCACGAACAATCACCGGAATCGAGGTTTCAAATCCGTCAACGTTTACCTGCAACACAGTATTCCCCTCCCGCAGGCCTAAAACGAGCGAATCCGACAGAGTAGCAATACGTTCGTCAGCAATACTAATTTGTGCCTGATGCGTCAGGTCGAAGGACGTTCCGTTCTGTCGTCGAGCGGTGACGAGAATCTGCGTCTGACGATTTCGGCCATTGATTTCAATCGTCGCAGGCTGGATATCGATTGATTTGAATTCCGCACCCCAGTTTACTGGGGTAAAGAGCAGCAGTAGAAAACATGCAGCGAGTAAGCGGGTGAGAACCATAGCTTAATTATAAAACAAACAGTCGTGTTTTCAATACCCTTCTACTGCAACGGCGCGAAGCAACGGTGCCGACGATGTACATTGGAGGGATTAATCGACTCAGGGGAATGTGTTTCTCAAGCTCAACAGAGCGAAACGGATACATCTGCCAACGGTGCCTTATCAAGCAACTCGCGCCGTGATTTGGTAAATTGGTTAAACGCGGTCTCAACGATCGCATGTTTTTGGATCGCATGACTACCCCGGATTTCCTTTTTGGCGGATGCAACACGATGATACCGAATACCAAGCCGATATTTACAATGCGTCTGCTATTTGTTCTGTCGGTGCTGTCGGCTTTATTGATTTCCGACACTCTGAATGCACAACGTGCGCCGAGCAAATTCGCCGTCATCGGCTACCTACCAGAATACCGACTCAATTCGATCAAGCCGGATGCTTTAAGCGGAATTACCGATTTGATCTATTTCGGACTCGTCCCCAATAAAGACGGTCGTCTAGCAGAACCCCCCATACCCCGTGCGGCCTTAATTAAACTCCAGTCGATCAAGCAACAAGCCCACTGTCGGTTATTACTTTCCGTTGGTGGTTGGGATCGTTCAAAGGGATTTGCGGAACTGACTTCGTCTGCATTAGCTCGCCAGCTTTTTATTCGCAACCTCGTTCGGTATTGTCGTCTAAATGGCTTCCATGGAATTGACTACGACTGGGAACATCCAAAAACCAAAATTGAATTAACTAATTACGTCAAACTGATAAAGGAAACCAGTAATGCCTGTCATCCACACAGCATGATTGTTACAGCAGCACAGGCCGCGTGGCAGAATCTTGGCAAAGATGCCTACCAAGCAGTCGATCGTGTTCACTTAATGACTTATGACCACGATTTCCCACACGCAACCTATGACAAAAGCACCAAAGACGTCGAACGAGTGATTGCCTGGGGTTGCGCCCCAGAAAAACTAACACTAGGAATACCCTTTTACGGAAGAGACAAAGATCGCAAGGCCCGCACTTACGCAGAGATCACAGCAAATCAACCGGTAGATTCGACCACGGACATGATCGCTGGTTTTGCCTTTAATGGTCAGGCGACGGTTGCCAAGAAGGTCCGTTACGCTGCAGAACAAAAGCTCGCGGGCGTGATGATCTGGGAATTAGGACAGGATTCCAGTCGAACAGAATTAGGATTATTGGAGGTCATTAGGAAACAAGTAAAGTCAGCCGCGACAGGAAAATAGTGATCAAGGGCTTACACCGGCGAGACACAACGTTACTGACCATCACTGAAACAATCTAGTTATTATCTGCGGCAGACCCAACGTCCTTGCGGTAAATAAATGAGTCCGATGACATCAGCGAAATTACCAGATGTTTCATACTACCGTTGCTATCGACATACGCCCGATAGGCATCCTGCAAAGTCTTAGCATCGCCCAGTGTTTCGTTGCGACCAAGAAAAAAGCGAAATACGTGTCGTACGAATACTTGTTCCACGTGTTCGGAATTCGCCAGTCGTTCGATAAGTTCAAACGGCGTCTTCACCTCCCCGTCCAGTTTGGCAACGCCGCTATTGAGCACGCCGCCGCTAGTTTCCACCGGCCTTTTCAATTCATCAAAGCGATAGCGACCATAATGATCGAATTGTTCGAACGGTAAACCCAACGGATTCATTTTGCTATGGCATTTATAACATTCGCTTACGCGAGTAACATGCATCCGCTGGCGAAGCGTCCAGGTAGGTTCGTCCGGCAGTTTTGCCTCCACCGTGATGGGAATGTCTGGAATCATGCCGCCTAACAATTTGTAGCGGATCCAGTGACCTCGCCGAATTGGGTCGTTATCGAAATTTGAGGAATGTGCTACAAGCCAAGCAGGATGTGTGAGAACACCCATTCGCTGATCTTTGGGAAAACTCACTGGTCGCGTTGTTTTCTTGAAATCAGGGGGAAGGTTAAATGTAAGCTGATTGCCCCGTTCTTTATGGCTGTAAAACAACACATACATGTCGCTGGTGGTCAGCAACGTATGCAACACCTGTTCGTCTTTCTCTAGTACGTGTTGGATGAGGACATCTAGATCGTGTACAAGACCAGGTGCCCAATGCATGTGTTTTGGGATCTTATCTTTAAATATGTCATTGGCTTTTTCGTAATCGAAGTACTCTTGGAAGAATTGGAGTAAACGTTGGGGAGCGTAGCGATTGTCTTGAATGAGACGCTCTGCCTCCACTTGCAGCATTTCGATAATGGAGGAATCGCCGGACTCAAATGTCGCTAGCAATTCCCTTTCCGGCGGCCTGTCGGTTATTGCATAGGCTAATGCATGGGCGAGTTCGCGTGAAGAAAGCTGAATCAATCCGTTGGCATCCGGTTTAGCAGATGCACCCTCAAACCGAAAAATAGTTTCCGGTTTGAGAATGATCGAGGCATAGGCAGCTTGCAGTCCATAGGGTTCACCAAGTTGCTTGTCGATGCGATCGAGTAGTGCCAACAATGACGACAGTTCCTCATCAGAAGGTGTTCTCCGGAGAACATTTTGGTATTGCTGAATCAGCATGCGTTCAATGGCCTCTCGTTTCGTCGCCCCGCGGCCGATGTGCCCCGCGATGGTTTTCTCGGCTACCCCATCTTTGGTCTGATTTTCCGCTGCCGTGATCGCAAGTTCCGTAACCTGTTCCGCCATGATTTCATTGAGCGGATACTTGCCTTTGAAGTCGGTGAAATTCCCCAGCGGTTTATCGAAATCGAATGGATTCGTCGTAAAGTTGAACCTCGAGGCGGCACTGAGTTTACTGCGAAGGGTCTCAGGACTGACACGCCAAATCCGCGCGCCAACGTCGACCGATCGATTACGCTCCCCGGATGAAAACAAAAGTTCATGCGAGACCAAATTTCCATATCCCTCAGCATCTGACTTATCTTCTGGCTGCAGACCATGTTGAGCAAGTGCGGTAGCAATCCATGTTTCCGCCTGACGTGATTCGCCGCGGGTGGGGAAGGCATCTGCCCCAGCGAACGGCATTTCATTGAATTGCAGCGATTCAAGCACGCGATACCAAAGTTTTGCTTCATGGGCATTTTCGATATTCAGTGTCAGGTTATCAAGTCGCACCGCCCCTTCCGTTTCATCTGGGCCGTGACATTGCAGGCAGTATGTCTGGAGGAAGGTTTGGATCTTTGGTTCAGTCGCCGACGCGTCGTGCACCAAACAACTGACAACCGAGAAGATCGCGGCGAGTGTCCAACACTTAAGGGAAACCATCATTTGTTTGCCCTCGCTGCTTCTTCCTCAGCTTTTTTCTCGGCGACGAGTTCAGCGTAAGTTCGGGTCACGCGGTTTCCCTGACGGATAACCAACCGTGCGCCGGCGTAGGGCATTGTCTCGTCCCCATTGTAACCGGTACGGTAGGCAACATGCAGGTTGCTAACGGGGCTACACCAAGATCCACCTCGCAAAACAGCGATGCCACGGTCGCGCGAGGTTTGCAGATGATAGTTTACCGATCCGATCTGTTCGGTGTAATAGCCAGCACACAGCTCACTTGCATTTCCGAACATGTCATGTATTCCCCATGTATTAGGGAGATACCGCCCAATGTGTCTAAAACCATGCGCATAGCCGTCATTAATTTCCTGGTGAGCAAAAATAAAATGGACCTCCTCGCGGGCGTTGAAGAGACTAAGATCCGCAAAATTTGCATGCTGTCCAAGTTGGTCGATGGGTGACGGAAGAGATCGGGTCGACCCGGCGCGGGCGGCATACTCCCATTCTGCTTCTGTCGGCAAGTCGTAGCTCCACCCCGGGGCTGCGATCTTTTTGTGTAGTGGTTCAAGTAACATCTCAATTCGAATAGCGCCAGCCGGGTGCATTGGGTCGTTCCCGGACTGATTAGAAAAGCCGACATTCATGCGAGCAATATCAAAGCGGGTAAGTTCGAATTTGCTGATCCAGAATCCCTTGTCGATCGTGACGGCTACCGGCTGGCTATCAATAAATGCGTTATCACCCATGGTGTATTTTCCGGGAGGGCACCAGATGAAATTCATCCCATCCGGTGCAATCCACTGATCGCCGGTCGATCCACCTTTAATCAGCCGGTTCGCTGGGGAAATGGCCGAGGCTGGTATTCCATGTAAAACAATCGGTTCTACTGGTTCTACAGAGACATAGGCACTGTTGGAAAATAATGAGCGTAAATCTGTTTTTGGGTCAAGCATCCAACTGGTGAGCATGTTGGCAAGAGAGTCTTCTTCAGACGCAGATTTGTTAATCACGGCCAATCCGCCACGATTGGTTCCACCTCTACTGGCAAGACCGTTCAGAGGGGAACGGAGGAATTTACGTACATCATCGTCTCCATTGAGAAGATCAAAAAGAATCACATTAAAACGGGCAATATTGTCTTGCTGGAGATCGTCCACTAGGTCGCCTATCACGATCTCTTCACCGGAGAAGTTCCATTTGTCGCCATCTTGTTCCACACGACCACGATAGTAGATTAAGTTGAACGCGTGGTGTGGCGTGTTTAACGTACAATCCGCTAGGGTGCCCTTAGAAATCAGAAAGCCCCGCTTCTTCAATGCGGACTGTAGTTCAATGCTCGTATTGCCGACGAGACGAGCGCGACGGAATTGGCTTGGTTCATCACCGAGACATAGGCCGACAACGACTAGCGAGAGCACAAAACCTAAAAAATGTATCAGAAGTTGTCGCTGACAAGTCACATCGTTTCCTTGTTATGCCAAAAGCTCTGGGCAGGGTCCGGTCTGCATCGTTTTTTCATCAAGATCCGGATCCAGGCGTCCAAAGGTCTCTTGCGATGCTCCGGCGACGTGCAGCAGGGTTGAATAAAAAGAACCAACGGTGCGATGTCCCGGCTTGCCATAACCGGGGTAATTAATATATTGTCCGCCCAGTTTCAAGCGACCGCCTAGGTCGCCAACTAGCAACATGGGCCACTCCATTGCGGTGGAATGATGGGTGTCCGGTGCGTCGCTCATGTAAACGATAAGTGTATTATCCATCATCGTGCCGTTACCCTCAGGCATCGACTCCAATCGAGATACCATCTTGGCTATTTGCGTCATCACGAAGCCGCGGGATTTCTCATACAAGGGTATCCCGCGTGCATCACGTCGGTTTCCGCCCATATGGCCATACTGATGGTTGGATTCTTCAATTCCGATTCCCAAATAGGGCTGTGCGTTAATTTCTCCGGCAGCACTGGTGATCGTGGCAACATTACTCAAGCCACCAATAAGAGCACAGGATGCGATTTCAAACTGAGCCTCAAGCCGCTTGGTCGCGATGGTTGAAGTGAAACGGTCATCGGGACGGGGTGCGGATTGACGAAGTTGATCCTCGGCATCGAGTAACCTGTACTGCCGCCTGGCGAGTGAATCGTAGGCATCCAGATAAGCCTCCAGTTCAACACCACCAAGTGCGCCAAGTGCTTCTTGCGTGTGTTTTACATCGTCAACCATATAATCCAATAAATTGCGTTTCAGGTGAAAGCGTTTATTTAGATCGCCCGCCGCGGCAACGCTGAAAAACGCGTTATATGCTTTTTCCGGATTGAGTGCGATGGCAAGGGGTTTGTGTGGTCCGCGGGCTGAAAATGAAAGCGTTGAATTCCTTCCGGCATTAGCTGACATGCCCACCCCTATCCACGGCAGTATTCCGGGAACGGTCTGACCAAGCTGATAGTCAATCGTGATTCCGAGTGGGGCAGTTGTACTTGCCCCTGAAAGCCGAAACTGTCCTAAGGCGCCGCTTGAGGTCGAGTGTCCTCCCCCCGTACACTTGCCTGACAGTCCCTGCAAAACAGTAACACGTTTCTTATGTGCTTCCAGCGGCGCCAGTCCATCGGGCAGCTGATGTTCGGTGAGATCCGTTGACTCGAACAATTCTCGATTAGCGTACGGCTCAAATGGAATCGTTTCCGGACAAGCCTGAATAGCGTCGAAACCGTTACTCTGCAGGACGAAGACAAAACGTGGCGGTAGAGTCTTCCCATCGGCATTAGCCATAACGCGTTCCGTTAACGCTCCGAGCAGCAGCGAGCCTGCACCTAAGGTTAGACCCTTAAGTGACTGTCGTCGATTTAGGACTAACATCTGAAGTTCCCGTAGTTACTAAGCGGATCAAACCAAACTTGTCTTATTATAGTCATTCTTCGTATAAACATCAGCCTGAATATTGGAGGCGGCGTTTCAGTTACGGTCAAGGATCAATGTTCAACCACAAGTTTTTTCATAACAGGTTGGGCGTTGGGCACAGCTGGTGCGGGCTGTTTACGGCTATGCAGATTATAGAAATCAAATATCTTAGGCAACGTGTCCCAAGCAACCTCCAGATGACTTCCACCCACAACTTCTTGATAGGTAACCTGCAAGCCAACCGTTTTCGCGCTTTTCACCAGCCTTTGCGTCACCGCAGCGCGTACCAGACGATCCAACTCACCCTGCACAATAAACACTGGAGTCTGCGAGATCTTTTTCAACGTCGCCGCCGGTTTGTAATAGGCCGGCGCAGCGACGGCGATGGCGGCAAATTGATCTGGATATTTTGCCGCAAGATGTAGACTTCCACCACCGCCCATTGAGTGGCCGTAAAGATAAACCCGACGCTCGTCAATCTTTAATCCCGCCCGCGTGATTGCCAGGACGTTAAGTACATCCTTTTCGCTCAGTTCACCAAGGTTCTCTGGAATCGAACCCCCAACACGCCAGCCAAAACTTCCGTACCAACCACGATCGTTGTAACCCATTGGTGCCACAATAATATAGTTGTGTTTCTCGGCCAGCCGTTGCAAGTTGGGATATCGAATGATCTGTTGTGGATTGCTCCGCAAACCGTGCAGGGCCACAATCAACGGATATTTTTTGGTGTTATCATACGATTTGGGAATATATAACGTGTAATCCAGATCCTTACGAGCCAAGGTAAAGTTATAGCGTCGATTTAAAATCACGCCCGTTTTTAGTTCGATCGCCAGCGCATCGGTTGAAATCAGCGTGGCGATAAGAATGGCTAAGCCAAGTCGTTTCAAAATAGCAACCTCAAAAGATCGGAACTCATTGATCAAAATCCACTGATCAATGGTAACGGGCGAAGCATGCTGTGCAAAGTAAATTCGACCCCGTTCTTTGGTTTTGCGCATCGATTTTTTTGGGGGTGCGGGGGTTTCGCCCTTTGTTCATGATCCAATCCTCCTATTCGTGCTAAGATTAGGGTATAACCTTTATTCAGTAGACCATTAAACTCGCCACGACGAGGCCCTTAAAACCGACCCATTAAATTTATGCGCCTCCGTTGAGGCAGGACTAAGTCCCGTGAGTTTTCGCATTTTTTCACTTTTGTTTCTTCTATGTCTGTTGAGCACCAAGTGGCTGCCGGTGAAGCTTTCAGCTGAAGACTGGCCTCAGTTTCGTGGCACCAATTCCTCTGGCATCGCTGCCGGCAATTCCGCACCCATTCATTTCGGCCCAGACATGAACGTGCTTTGGAACCTGTCGCTGGACGCTGGACATAGTTCCCCCTGTATTGTTGGCGACGCCCTCTTCCTGACTACGTATCACAAATCGTCGAATTCGCTGTTCGTCCTTTGTATCGACCGCAGACGTGGTACTGTTCGCTGGCAGCGTAGGGTAGATGCAAAATCGATCGAACGCGGACATCCCTCGTTTAACCCAGCCAGCAGCACCCCCACGTCCGACGGCAAACGCGTGGTTGCCTACTTTGGTTCCTATGGGCTGATTTGTTTCGACATGCTCGGCACCAAACTTTGGGATGTTCAGATGCCCCTCACGAAATCTTACTCCGGTAACGCCACTTCCCCCGCCATTTTTGGAGACTTGGTCATTCTGTACCGAGGTAATTATGTCGACCATTTTTTACTTGCTGTTAACAAAAAAACGGAGGAGGAAGTATGGCGCGTAAAGCAGGACGAACACATCACTGGCGAAATGGCATGTACAGCCTGCCCCATCGTTATGGACGGAAAACTGATCGTCCATACCGCTCGCGCCGTCCGAGCATTTCAGTTAAACACTGGTAAACACTTATGGACGGTTAAATGTGCGACGACTGCCACTAGCACGCCGGTCCTCGCTGGAGAAGAAATCATCGTTGCCGCTTGGAATAAGTTAGGCGAAGAAGCTCTACGTCCACCATTTCCAGATTTTGATGAACTCGTAAAGCAAAACGATAAAAACGATGATCAGCAGATTGGCCGCGACGAGTTCCCCACGTTTTGGATTTTCCATCGGCCCGAAGGTGCGGAAGCACCTCAGAACGGCGCCACCGTCCGATTTCAGCAGGTGGATAGCAATCGTGATGGACAAATTGTCTCGGCAGAGTGGAAAAAACAAATTGCGGGAATTGAGCGCTATCGTGCTCAAGCTTCGCAACACGGCATGCTAGCAATCAAACTCAATCAAGCCGGCCAAAATGACCCAACCAACGTTCGCATATTGGACACGGCGTCCATTCCTGAGGTTCCGTCACCGCTTAGTATTGACGGATATTTGTACTTCGTTAAAAACGGCGGAATCCTAACCTGTCTGGAAATCGCGACCGGAAAACGTATCTATCGCATGCGAACACCTGGCCGAGGAACTCACTATGCTTCGCCTTTTATTTCCGGTGGCAAACTATACACCATCTCCGGCGCTGGTGTCATTTCCGTCCTCACGCTCGGACCGAATCCCAAACTCCTCGCCACCAATGACATGCTTGACGAGGTTTACGCCAGCCCGGCTGTGGTCGATGGCACGATTTATGTCCGCACGCACGCAGCACTTTACGCTTTCCGGTATTCCGACAAACGTTAAACGCACCCTAGCAACACGAGGTTAGCTGCATCGGCGACTTATTCTATGTTCGTAACCCATTCAAAAGCCCCCTTTTAGCATTCAACTTCGTTCCTGTTGGGGTTGAGCTTTACTCACAATCAATGTAATTTTAAGAGGTACATTAACCTGACTTACGTCGGGACCCTTGGATAATAATAGGTTTCAGAGCCTGAACAGTAAATCCGTTCGTTGGTCCATCAAAATCGCACGCCGCAGTTGGGGAAGAGCGATAAACCTATGAAAACTCAAAAGATCGCCATACTACTGGTATTCATCAGTGCCGGCACAATTTTAACTGCCGACGATCCGGAAATCCCCATCACTTTGGATGCGGCGCGAGAAATGGGGCGGGTAAAATCCAGATTTCTAAGTGCCAACGACACGTCTACGAAAACCAAAGACGTTATTCCAAAAGCGAACCTTTCCCACTTTCGAAATTCGGTACGACCGCTTCTAACCAAGAGTTGTCTAGCCTGCCATGGCCCGGATAAATCCGAGGGCAGACTTCGTGTCGACCAACTGAATCCTAACCTGCTCTCCGGTTCTGACATTGGGCAATGGCGCGAGGTCTACAACGTCCTAAGCAACTCAGAAATGCCGCCAGAAGACGAGCCTGATTTCGCATTGACCAATGCGGATCGTGGCAATATTGTTGATTGGCTCAGTGGTGAATTAAATAAGGCGTCGCTTATCCGCCGCAATAGAAAAGATCATTCGTCTTTTCGGCGGCTCACCAAATACGAGTACAACTACGCACTGCAGGACTTGCTGGGCTTACCCTATGACCTCGCCAATAAACTACCGCCAGAAGCGACGACCGAGGACGGCTTTAAGAATAGCTCGGAACTGCTGCAAATGTCCGCAATACAATTTGAGACCTATCGTGAGATTGGTCTGAATGCGCTAAAGCGTGCCACAGTGACTGGCGAGCAGCCTGTAGCCGTCACATATATCATCTCGATGGGACAAGAGATGCATAAGGCAACGGGCGGCAAGGACGACAAGACATTCGATAAAGATGACGCCGCCTACGGCAAGAACAGGACTCGGCAACATCTGTTTAATCAAGAAACAGGGAAAGGTATTCACTTCTCCAACGGCAAGGCGACCCCAGCACCAGAGGCGGCCGCCGGGCAAACACCGGCGGCTTCTCCTGTCGTGCTGGTTCTCCCGCGTTCCAACGAACTAAAGATAGACCTAGGTCGCTTTTTACCCGACGAAGGAATTATGCGGGTTCGTATTCGAGCCCGACGTTCAACAATGGCGGCAGACGAATACGCAGCCTTGCGGTTAATTTTCAGTGCGCACACAAGCAATAACGCCAACTTTTCTCAGGTCATCAGTCAACGTGACCTCCCAGTTACCGCAGCGGCTGACAATCCCGAATTCATCCACTTCGATATCCCACTGGGGGACATCCAACGCAATCCGTTCCGCAAACTGACCACAACATTTCCGCGGCGTGACGAATTCCTACACATCCGCAATGAATCCAATGCCCACCACCGAGAAGAACCCCTCCACGTTCTTATTGATTACATAGAAATCAGTGCCCCTTTCTACGAACATTGGCCGCCCCAGACCCACACCGCGATTTTCATTGAAAGCGACAATCAAGCTGACGAAGATATATATGGGCGGGAAGTACTGAATCAATTTCTGAGGCGTATATGGCGGCGACCAGTCACCGCGCAGGAAGTAGATCAGTTTATGGCACTATTCGCGACATACCGTCCGGAATTTTCTACATTCGAAGATGCCATGCTGGAAGTGCTAGCGACCGCGTTGGCCACTCCCGAGTTCCTCTACCTGACGCATCGAGTTAAGGATCATATGGCCAAAGGCCCACAGAAACTCAGTGATCTGGAGTTCGCTAGTCGACTGGCAATTTTCTTGTGGTCCAGCATTCCTGACGACGAACTCCTTAATCTCGCGGAACAAGGTAATCTCAGAGAACCCGACGTCTTGGAAACGCAAATCCGGCGTATGCTGGCAGATCCACGTTCAAGCCGCTTCTCTCGAAATTTTGTTCATCAATGGCTTGGTCTGGACGGCATGGATAGCGTGACACATGTCACTGACGATTCTTTGCGAGCAGCAATGCAGGAAGAGCCTGTTGCTTTTTTTGATGTAGTTTTGAAAAACAACGGCAGCGCCATGGACTTTATTCATTCCAATTACGCCGTCGTCAATGAACGCCTAGCGGCGCATTACAGGATTCCCGACGTACGGGGACCCCACTTCCGAAAAGTGCCGACTGGAACTCAAACGATGCGCGGCGGTCTCTTGACTGGCGCCGCAATCCTAACGATGAACTCAGACGGCATCGATTCTCATCCTCTTAAACGAGGCGTCTGGATGTTGGAACGTTTCCTACACGATCCACCACCACCACCACCACCGAATGTTCCCGAAGTCGACTTGACTGATCCAGAAATTCTGAAGATGACCCTAAAAGAACGCATTGCTGATCATCGAGATAAACCGGCTTGCATATCGTGTCACTCACGAATCGACCCTTGGGGCATCGCATTTGAAAATTACGACGCCTTGGGAATTTTTCGAACACGAATTAAGGACATTCCCGTCGATGCAACTTCAGAACTTTTTAACAAACAGAGGCTAGCGGGAATGGATGGCTTGAAGCGATTTTTACTGACAGATCGACAAGATCAATTCGCACGGGCAATGGTGCATAAAATGACTGCGTATGCTCTGGGGCGACCGTTGTCCTTTGGAGACCGCGCCGACATTGACACTTTAACCGCACAATTCAGGACACGGAATGATCGGCTTGGCGATTTGGTCCATCTAATCATTGGCAGTGAATCTTTTAACTCGAACTAAGGGGCGTAAGCTTCCATTAAGAAGAAGGAACAAACGATGGATGACAAATCAATGTTGCTAAGTCGTAAAACATTTCTGCGCGGTACCGGTGTAGCGTTGGCTTTGCCCTGGTTGGAAACTTTTGCCCAAGGCAATCCAGTCGCCGAGACGCCAAACCGTTTTGTCAGCATTTACCACCCCGATGGTGTTGGCCTTCCGCTTAAATCAGATCCTGCTTGGGAAGATTGGAGTTGGTTTCCTCGCGGCGGCGAAAAAGATTTTAAGTTATCCAAAGTCCTCGATGTGCTGGAGCCATTGCGAAGTGATATTACTATCTACTCGGGACTTTCCCATCCTGCCGTCAGGCGAGTACATGGTCATTCAAATGCCGACCAATATTTGACGGGCGCGGCCACCGGTGGTCACGGTGCGTACAAGAACTCGATTTCACTCGATCAGGTATATGCAGCGCAGGCCGGTGAATTTACTCGGCACTCTTCGTTGGTCATGTCGACCAATGGCGGGGTTGGTGGCCCGCGCGGCGCACAAACTCAATCCTTCAATCGTCAAGGTCGTCCTATCCCAGCCATGAATAAGCCCAAGCAGATTTTCGACATGCTGTTCGTCACCAGCAGTAAAGACGCGGCCCTAAGATTGGCAAGAAGCAAGAGTGCTCTGGATCTCCTGATCACTAACGCTCGTTCCTTGGGACGACAACTTTCCCGCCGTGATCAAGAGACGTTCATGCAATATCTTGACGCCGTACGTGACACGGAAGTCAAACTAGCTAAGGCTCAGAAGTGGGTTGATACGCCAGTCCCCGAAGTGGACACCCAAAACTTACATTTAGATGCCGAACCCAAAGAAGCCAGGCTTTATTTTCAAACCATGTATCAGCTGATATATCTCGCCTTCCTGAGTGATTCCACTCGTGTAGCGACATTCCAACTAGGGAGAGAAAACGGTGAAGGTCCGCACGACTTATTGTCCCGGGCAGTCGGACTTGGCGGTGCGCACGGTCTGACGCATTCCGTCAAAAATCCCAACGGCTGGAAAAACCTAGGTACTTACAATCGTTACCAAGCCGAGGAATTCGGTCGTTTTGTGCAAAAACTCAAGGATACACCAGAACCCACCGGAAACGGCAATATGCTTGATAACACCTTTGCCATGCATGGTTCGGCTTCGAGCAGCTTCCACCTGTCGCGAAACTATCCGATTATTTCAGCCGGAGGAAAGAACCTCGGTTTTACCAATGGTCGGTATCTCAAATTCGGTACCGGAAATGATGACAATCAGGCCGGCGCGGGAATTTTGAGTGATGCTGGATGGAGAGGCAAAATAGAAAATGAGGAACTTCCGCTCGCTCAGCTATTTGTCACGATCCTGCAGAGGCTTGGCGTCGAGACGGAATCCTTCGCTGGGTATACCGGGCCGTTAAGCAGAGTTTAGGTCTTCAACCGCGGGCGAAGATGCGAAACCATTTTCGACAATCGAGCGCGTCACCTAGCTGTTATGTCCTAACTCAATAGATCCGTAATCACGCGACCAGGTGTCAAGGAATACGGCCGACCGCTGCGGTCAACGATATGAATATCGGTAGGTATCCCTAGCAAATGATACATGGTCGCCGAGAGATCCCAGGGACCGACTGGATCAGTCATTGGGAAGGCCGCGTGTTGATCGCTGGCACCCACAATCGCTCCACGTTTTACACCGCCTCCTGCTACTAGGATTGAATACACATCCGGCCAATGGTCCCGTCCGGCATCTTTATTGATCCGCGGTGTTCGCCCAAACTCCCCCAACGCAATGACCATCGTAGAATCCAGTAACCCGCGATCGTCTAAATCTGAGATAAAAGCCGACAATCCTCGGTCAAAGGGTGGAAGCAACTTATCTTTCATCGTTGGATAGTTCTTCGCGTGTGTGTCCCATTCCTCGCGATTGGACCTTGCCCAGTTCACGGTAATTAACGGAACCTCTGCTTCAACCAGTCGACGGGCGAGCAGCAGCGTCTGTCCGAATTTATGACGACCATAGGTATCTCTGAGCACTGGGGCTTCGCGATTCAGATCAAATGCTTGGCGACTTCGACCGGACCCTATCAAACCAAATGCGCGGCGTTTCAAATCACTCATCCCCTGAATTTCGCCATTGCCGTCAACTGCGGGCAGTCGCCTCTCCAAACGGCCCAGTAGATCATAGCGGGATTCAAATCGTCCACCATTGATCTCACTTGGTAATGCTAGCTCGTTCACAGCGAAATCCTGAGCATTTGGATCTTTGTCAACACGGAACGGTTCGAATGCCTGCCCGAGGAATCCAGCATTCTGGCCCGCCATAGGAGGACGATTTCCTTGGTGCATTACTGGACCGAGGACCGCCGCGCTTGGCACCGATCGTTCAGTCGGTTTCAATCGTGCAACGACCGCCCCATAAGTAGGGAAATCTTCTTTCCTGGCTGGCGTATTCGTTCCGGGCAAAGGATGTGGGTGGCCGGTAAGCGCCGTATAGGATGCGGAGCCATGTTCGAAATCAGCATGAGACATACTGCGAATGATGGTGACTTTATCCATTATTTTAGCCATGCTGGGCAAATGTTCGCAGATTTGCGTGCCCACGACATTGGTGGAGATAGGTGAAAATTCCCCGCGGATTTCGCTGGGCGCAGCGGGTTTTAAGTCGTACGTATCCTGCTGCCCCTGCCCACCAAATAGAAAGACGATCACACAGGATTTTGCTGTTCCAAAACGAGCTAATCCGTCCGCGGCTTGAGTAACCGACAGAGACTGACCAATAGCGCCGCTCGCAAGAAAACTCAGGGTTCCTGCGGAAATCCAATCGCGGCGGTTGATCAAAACACTCATTGTGCAATCTCGATGGTTGTAAATAACTATCTAGGATTATTGTCGTAAAAAGCGACAATCTCCGCAAAGGGTGACTTTCGGAAAAAATATCTATTTTCTTATACGAGTGTGCGGCAAAAGCCCTTGCAATCGTTCAACACCCTCTGGGGTGATGCGGGTGTATTGGATCCCTAGATATTTCAGTTCTTTCAATTTTCCAAGCTCAGCAACACTACTCGCGGATATTTTGGCGCCGACAAGGCTTAAATGCTCTAAATCCTTGAAACTTGAAATTGTCGTCGTGCAATCGTCGGTTAAAAGCGGACCAGAAAATCCCGTGTTATATAACAGGGATAAGTTCCGCAATTTCGTTAGGGGTGCCAGCGCATGGACGCCTTTATCAGTGATTCCAACTAAGCTCAGATCAAGAAACTGTAACTCCGTGAGCTTGGCCAAATCCGACATACCCGCATCCGTTATCCTGTTGCCATAAAGGATCAACAACTCAAGGTGCTCAAGAGAACTTAGATCCGATAGTGCCTTATCGGTGATCTTCAACTTCTCAAAGGCCGTTTTTTTCAGATTCAGACATCGCAGTCGGCTGAAACCCGCGATGATTGCCATTGAATCGTCCGAGATATTTTCGCAAACCTCAAGATCCAGCGACCGCAGGTCTGTCAGATGAGACAGGCCGTTGATCGTGCTGTCGGATATGCTCGTGCTTCCGAGTCGGAGACACCGCAAAGACGTCAATTTGCCGAGCGCCTCGACGACCGTCTCATCCATGCCAGTACATAATTGCATATCGAGTCCAACAAGCAGTGGCATCCCTTTGAGTTGCTCAAGTTGCTTTGCGTGTATTTCATTTCCTGACAAATCAATTACAAACTTGCATTTTGCCGTTTTGATGAGGGAAATGACCGCGGGATCGAAGAAACCCTCTGCGTTAGGAGTAAGCCGCACAAATGGCGTTGAAAATACGGTTTCGGGTTCGGGTGCGTTATACAGTTGGCTATAGAAGACTATGGAGTTGATGTTATCCTCATCACCACTGGTTCCCAAACTGTTATTCTCAGTTTGCTGGGCGTTCAAAGCTGCTTGTATCTTGCTTGAAAAGGCGTTCCCTAGCGACTCGGGGGTCGCGACGCTTGTCGCATCCGTACGTTTAATGTCATGGGCATAAATCACATTTTGTTCCCGAAGAAACAAACAGCCATTCGCTACAACCGGATGCGACCAACTATCGCCACCGGCATCGGGTATCTGTAGTTTTCCCTGAATTATAAAACCCGACCCATCAGCCTTAAGCAACGCAACGACGCCATTTTGGTAACGAAAGATGAATCTATTATTCACATAAATCACTGCGGCCGAGCCAACCCCTGGCCCCCGACGTTTCCAAAGTATTTCGCCAGTCGCTAGGTTTAGACAGGTCGGCAGACCATTGTTGCTCCCGTGACCACCAAATACATACTCCCCCAACGCGACGACTCCTCCGTGATGGTTTTGAAATTCATTTCCCTGCAAACGATATATTTCCGTAACAGAAATGCCATCGTCCCCGTCCGATGTAAGTTTTAATAGGACACTTCCGGCGTTATAACCATTGGCGGAGAAAATAAGGTTCTTCCTAACAATGGGCGTCGGGATATTGGCGACATCTGCGCTGATGTCATTGTATCCCCAGAGGAATCGGCCATTATCGCAAGCAACCCCAATAAGACCTCGTCCAACAAGCTGAACATATTGCTCAATTTTCCCCACCCGAGTTTTTACGATCGACGAAAACGAGGCTCCGTCCCCACCTTTATCCCCAAGTACTGGTACGGACGTTTTCCAGACAAGACGCCCCGTGGTTTTATCTAGAGCCACCAACATGGCGTCATCACCACCAGGAGTGCAAATCAAATGTTTACCATCAATCAGTGGGGATTCACCGTAACCTCGGCCTGATTGTAATTTTCCCTGAAACTCCGCAAAAAGATCTACGTGCCAGCGGACCTCGCCTGATCTCGCATTGAGACAGGACAGTTCACCATCTGGATCGAGAGCATATAGGTATTCCCCGTCAACCGTCGGCGTAGACAACGCATGGCGACCAGACTCGCCGATCTTCGTTTTCCACAGTATTGTGCCTGTCTGCTCGTCCAGTCCATAAGCAAAGATAATACCATCTTCATTACCGATCGTGTGCAGCAAACCGTAACTCACAACGACGCTGGCATAGCCTTCCCCAAGTCGCTCTGTTTTCCATTTAAGTTGCGGCCCCTCAGCTGGCCACGATTCGAGTAGGCCCGTTTCCTTCGAGACGGCGTCTCGATTTGGGCCTCTCCATTGCGGCCAGTCATCCGCATAGATGCCGGTCAAACTGCCGGTCAAAATGGCCGCCGCCAGAAACAATCGTTTAATAGGAATGATTGAACTTTGAGTCATCGGGGGAAAGCGCCTTTCGATCGATTGCAACGTCCGACTGCATGTGAGGGTTTGTCGAAACCAACCTTTATCCTAACGGGTATTACGGTGGCTAGACAAGTTGACATACCCCAGCAACACATCGTGTACGAACTTTTTCTGTCGACACCGCGCCCCCACAACTTGCACACATCGACAACGATAGCGAAGATAGAAATATGTGTTTTGTACTAAATTAATATCCTGAGGAAAAGCGATGAAAAACACACTGTCGACCTTAATTTTATTATTACTCGTTACCGGATCTCGACTTTACGCTCAAGACGCTGCTCAGGACGAGTTTAAGCGACCTCTGGCTAAACATCGGACCAGTATGCCTGTACCCAACCCATGGTTAGGATACGGGAATGATAATTCACCGGAAATTCAAGGGGCGATGTATCTCAAGGGCCCCGAGCAGATTCGCCAGTTCTTTCTACAACAGACAAAGGAAAAACCACCCGCGCCCTTAAGTTTCCCCAAATCCAGTGGACTGCGGATCGTGGCCACCGGTCATAGTTGGATGCGGCCCGGTTTTGGCACACTGCCAACAATTTCCCGGATGGCGGGATTTGAACAACAACTGCGTATCAACAGCAGGGGTGGTGAGCGCGGTGCTGTACGCATGATGTGGGAATTGGAAAACGGAATCCTCTCATCACAAGGTAAACCCCAACCGGTATGTATGGCTGCCATCACGACCGGACAGTGGGATGCGATGATGTGGGGTAGCTACACCAACGACCGCCCGGAATATTACCTCGCTTGGATCGATTATTGTCTGAAATATAATCCCAAAATGGAATTTTATGTTTTCAATGCCTGGCCCCAATATGCCGATGGTTTCGCAAAGCAGGACAGAAAACCACAGTTTGCAAACTACCGCGCCCGAGCCGACAAAATTGACACAGAAATAACCAAACGAATCGCCGTACTTGATAAACACTATCCGGATAAGGTCCACGTACTGCCGACTTGTGAGGCGATGATCGGGGCATTGGAACTTTATTTTAAGGGGACCCTGCCGGGCATCAAGGGACTTAATCGCCAGGTAAACGGCGCAACCCCTGCGATCTGGCGCGACGGTGGGCACCTCGGCGCCGGCATGGAGTGGCTCGAGGGATACGTTTTTTACGCAACCCTGTACAAAAAATCGCCCGAACTAATTCCAACGCAGCCACCCTTTAATAACGATGCGCTGGATAAAGTCTTTCGCAAGATTGCTTGGCAGGCCGTTATCAACAATCCACTATCAGATGTAACTGATGAAAATGGGAACGGAATTGGGGACGAAATCGAGTAGCTGATTCATCAGATGCTATCACCGGAACGGGAACAAGTCACGCATGACGCGATATCCAACCGGCACAAAACAACACTATCGCCATCACGACGATCACCATCCGACCAAACGCCACCCAACCATCAAAGTTCTTTTCCAACACATTGGCTGCCGAATTCCAACCTATCCATCTGAGGACTCTAATCCTGAACCGCACAGCAAGGGGCACCAACGGCATCAAGGCTACCACGAGAATCGCGAGAGCAAATAGTACGTAATGCATGACTCCTCCAAGCAAGCAACAAGCGGACGGTTCACGGCAATCTCCGTCTACAGCCTAATAGGCACGACACGCCCCCCACTTTACTGCACTATTTTTGGATATATCAGGTTTCGTTCTAGGATTGTAATTCGCTGCTTAGCCTACCGCTGGTTAACAATCTGTAGCCACCATGGTTTCCG
>JABJJO010000021.1 GCA_018660825.1 Planctomycetaceae bacterium
AGAAGAAGCCGACACTGCAGAAGAAGCCGACACTGCAGAAGAAGCCGACACTGCAGAAGAAGCCGACACTGCAGAAGAAGCCGACACTGCAGAAGAAGCCGACACTGCAGAAGCGACACCTGAACTTCAGCAGCAGATAACTATACTACAGCAACAGTTATTCCAAGCACAGAAAATGACGGCCCTAGGAGAACTAGTCGGTACAACAACCCACGAATTCAACAACATTCTCATGACCGTTCTAAACTATGCTCAGATCGGAATGCGTCATCGAGACGATGAAACTCGCGACAAGGCATTTGAGAAGATCTTGGCAGCGAGCCAACGCGCAGCGAAAATCACCAACGCAGTGCTCGGTATGGCACGTAATCGTAGTGACGTTATTGAGCCAACAGACCTCTCAAGAATAATCGATGACGCGCTTGTACTGCTCGAACGAGAGCTATCTAAGTACCGCATCAATTTAGAAACGACCATTGACGAAATTCCAGACACACTATGCAACGGAAACCAAATCCAACAAGTGCTCCTCAACCTATTAACCAATGCACGACAAGCGATTGATATGGGTGGCACGATCTGGTTGAAACTTCAACACGACGCTACCGAACAAATGACGGTTCTCACAATACGAGACTCTGGTTGTGGCATTCCGCAAGATCAACTACCTCAGATTCTTGATCCATTCTACAGCACTAAAGCTGGGCCCGATGAAAGCGGTAAAGGGGGTACTGGATTGGGATTATCCTCATGCCACAAAATTATCGCAAACCACGAAGGACGCATGAAAATCGAAAGTGCTGTGGGAGTCGGCACTCAGTTCACAATCCTACTGCCCACAGCGAAAGCAGCGTAACACACTTCGCCAATCAATAGCGGTGCAGAAAAAACCTTCCGGCCATGCGTTGTCGCATTAAATTCGTTCATCCAGAATATCCCACACATTAGGATTTTTCATCAAAGAACTTTTCGGCTTCGACAAGCAACGGGTTAATCGTCTTTTCTTGTAAATCGTGTGGTGGATACCAATCAACCCAGCGATATCCGATATGCTCCGTTACTTTAATTTTCGCTTTGCTACCTTTCTTGAGCTTAGCCATGTAGATCACCAGTCGTTTTTGAACATCTTTACCGCGTCCCTTCCAGTTGGACACTTTATAGGTTTGCTCAAAACGAAACCCTTTTGTCAGTTTGATCGACTCCGCAGCAATTCCGGTCTCTTCCGTAAATTCACGCAATGCGCATTCCCGTTTTGTTTCTCCTGGGTCAACATGCCCCTTAGGTAAGTCCCAGCGATTGGCATGCTCCATAATTAGAAACTGTTTGTGGGGATTTTTACGGAATAATAAAATCCCACAAGACATCACTTCTTTCATCGTACAAACTGTTCCTTCGCCAAACCAATAATTAACTGCATGCAACACTAACTCACGAAAAAACTAATTCTCAGGAATTACAAAATCCGCAATAAATAACTGACTCTGGTGTTCATCTGTTCGGGTACTCGTCCACATCAACTGTTTTCCATTTGGTGAAAATACAGGCAACACATCTGCCGCCACATTATCAGTCACTCTCACGGGCTCCTCAATGGTAAACTCGCCCGAGTCCGATATCGAATACTTTGCCAACCAGAGGTCGTAGTTAGGTCGTCCACCGGTTGAATGATCAGCTCCAGACCAAATCAAATATGGTTTATGCGGATGCCAGTATGGTCCCCAATTAACACCGGTCGTATCAGTTAATGCGCGTTCATTTTTTCCATCGACGCCAATCACATAGATTTGCAACATATGCTCTTCTTTGCGATCACTGCGAAAAATAACCCATTTACCACACGGAGACATAAACGGCCCACCGTCATACCCTTTGGCATTCGTCAACTGGCGTACTTTGCGACCGTTAGACTTCATGATGTATAAATCCGGATCACCGTCGCGAGTACTGCAAAATGCGATCCATTTACCATCACTGGAGTAAGCTCCTTCGGCATCATACCCATCAGCGGTAGTTAGCCGCTTCAAGATATTTCCATCTAAGTCCGCAACATACATATCGGTATATGGATCAAAGGGCCACGAATACCTGCGACGCACTCCGTTCTTTCGATCCTCTGCCTGCTGCTTAATCTCCGCTTGTTCTGTTTCCGTCATCTGCGGATCAGTATGACTTGAAGAATACATGATCCGTTTTCCATCGAGCGAGAAGTAACTGCAAGTCGTACGTCCACGTCCAGTACTGAGCATTCGTGGGCGACCACCGGCTAACGGTTGCGTATAAATTTGGTAAAATGGATAATCCTTGGTAATTGCTTGGTAGACAATCTGAGTCGCATCTGGTGAAAAATAACCCTCGCCCGCTTTGACAAAACCATTGGTGACTTGGCGTATGTTCTTGAGATATGTCATTTCAACGCTAACGGCACTGTCACTCACTGCTTGAGCCTCTACTGTACCCACCGTTGCCAGGAGTGCCGCTAATGCCAGAAACCAACTGAGCGATGTAACCACAATTGACTTCATGATCGATCTAAACATTTCCATTACACTCAATCCTTTATAAATAATGCATTTCATTTCACTCTCACCAATGTAACAAAGTAACAAAGCAATCGCTATAATCAAACCGACTCACAACTCAGCTTGATAGTTCGCACACACATCATAGTGTTTTATTCCGATTAAATATGTAAGGCAGCAACATGAAAATATATACCCGTGGAGGCGACCAAGGGGAAACTGGGCTCGTCGGCGGCGGCCGCGTAAGAAAAACGGCCCCACAAATTGCAGCCGTTGGTAGTTTAGATGAACTTAACGCACAACTCGGTGTTATCCGCAGTTTTACCATTCGCGCCGACCTTGATCAGATGCTGCAAGGGATTCAATCGCGTCTGTTTGATGTCGGAGCCATTGTAGCGGAGGGACCAACAGGAGCCACCGACATCGAATTATCCGAGCAAGACAGTGTAGCTCTTGAGAGCCTGATTGATATACTACAACAAGACCTCGTGCCGCTAAAGAAGTTCATTTTACCAGGTGGAAATCCTGTCGCTGCCCAGACCCACTTGGCCCGAGTTGTTTGTCGCCGTGCTGAACGAGATGTGTTCATCGGAGCGCCCACTGCAAACCGCAAACTGCCAATGGTCTTTAAATACCTCAACCGATTGTCCGATTTTTTATTCGTGCTCGCGCGCACTTTTAACGCATCTCACGACACCACCGAATCGACTTGGCATTAATATTCGACTTCGCTCCAAACATCCATTCCTAAGCGACAACAAAGTTTATCAAATCCTCGCTGTAAAGCTGGACTCGACGCATGCACATGATCCACTTCGGTGAGAAACTGCATATCTTCCATTGGCCACACATCCGCTTCAAAAAGAATTTCTTCAAACCGGGTCAAGTCATGGGAATACACCATTAACATCTTATGTTCATCAAACTGCACTTCCATTTGTTCCTGAGCATTGACGACTGCCACACCGGTGCAGCCGTCTTGCATCAATAGGTTTTCGAAATCACAGAACATGCTTTTCAAAACCGGGGAATCGATATGCTCTCGGTATAAATCCACATGACTTCCATCACGCTGTTGATGACTAGTTTCGAGGACGACATCGACAACATTTCCAAGCGGATTAAGCAAATCCAAAAACAAATCAAATACGGTTTCCCGTGTCGCCGATGCGAGAATCACCGGCAACATAACACCCTGCTTGGAATCGGAATACGTATCACGACGATATCCTTGTCGAGGCACAATTTTCGCTCGACTACTCGGGCGAACCGCATTGGTTAACTGAAATACTCCCGCTTGTTCCCCAGAAAACAAGCCTGCTGTGGATTGTTCATAGTCTTCAATTTTATGAGCAGAATCCAGCTGATTATTATGCGATTGATTACTATTTGCCGTTTTTGGGGATTCGTTGGAATCGTTATATGGCTCCTGATTCATCGTAATTCAATTAATCCAGTCGTGAGGTTTGTGATGATTTTATGATTAGTTGTTGGTTGGTTTGAGTTCGTTGTCACTGCAACCTGTTAATCAAACCTACGCAAATCTAGGTCACGACTTTTCACGAAGCCGGATTAAGCTTCACGAAATCCAAAAACTTTCGTATTCACACTATACAACCACCGCAAAACCGCAATAATTCTCCAATTCACAACGATTACATGACTAGATTCTGGAGACCACTTTCAACAGTACTAGTGATATCGAGCTACTATTATTTTTTATTACCACCTTTCTCAGCACTTTTTGTTGCAATAGAATCGAGTACAATCACGTACAAGCGACTTCACCTATCTTCTTGTTAGCCGGCGGAATAGGTTTAGGTATTAGCCCATTTTGAAATCTGTCTCGTTACTGTTTCTTGTAGGACCACAATGAAAAAAATAGAAGCCATTATCCGACATTTCAAACTTGAAGACGTCAAGAATTCTCTTGCCGATCAAGGCATCCATGGAATGACGGTTGCCGAAGTTAGAGGATTCGGACGACAAAAAGGCCATTCTGAAATGTATCGCGGCACTGAATACGCCATCGATTTTGTCCCAAAAGTCAAGCTAGAAATTGTTTGTACATCTGACAGCCTTAAGAAAGTGATTGACATTATCCTGCAAACAGCTCAAACCGGAAATATTGGAGACGGCAAAATTTTCATCACTGACCTATCGGACGTCATTCGCATCCGCACCGGTGAAATGGGCGAAGACGCAATTTAGCATATTTTCGCATTTCGTCCGTTTCTACTTGTGACACTTTTACCATGTCGAGCGCCCATTGTTTTAATAACGCCGTTAACCAAGCGCGGGAAGATTTAGCGGCGCGGCGCGAGCGACTCAAATCACAGCATGATAAGGGTTCACCGGGCATCCAGGTTTGCGCTGGTTTAGCTGACATGCTCGACGGCATTATTCTCGATCTATATCAAGCGGCGCTCGACAGTGTCACCAGCAGTGATGCAGAACGCGAAATATTAGAGCATAACATCGCGGTGGTTCCTCATGGCGGCTACGGCCGTCGTGACGTCGCTCCCTATAGCGACGTGGACTTGATGCTTTTATGCACTTCACCAAGTCAACCTGGCGTGACCAAACTAGCTCGAGCGCTCACTCAAAATATCTACGATGTCGGGCTGACACTTGGATTCTCGACGCGCACCAATAACGAAGCAATTAGTTTAGCGCTACAAGATCCCAAAATATTCACTTCACTTGTTGAATCTCGTTTTTTACATGGCAGTGTACAGCTTTTCACCGATTTCTATTCGCGATTTAAGACCCGTTCCCACCGCAAATGGAAATCTATCTTGCAGTTAGTCTCTCAGGCTCGGCGAGAAGAACGCGCGACGGTTGGGGCTGCGGTTCACGTATTAAAACCAAATGTCAAACGGTCACCCGGTTCATTACGAGATTTGCAATATGTACGATGGATTGGCTTCCTCGTGCACGGCGAACAAGAACCCCAAGAACTCTATCGCCGCAACATTCTCAACAAGCCCGACTATAAAATTATTCGCAGCGGGCGTGACTACCTATTACAACTGCGAAACGAAATGCATTTCTATGCGGGAAAAGCACAAGATGTATTGAACCCCAATGAGCAAATGAGGCTAGCGACGCTTAATGGCTTTACGGACCAAGATGATCTACTAGCCGTCGAGCAATTCATGCAACACTATTTCAATTGCACGAGCCAAGTTCGATATACAGCGAAGCATTTTTACGCCTCCAGTAAACCGCGGGGCTGGAGGACTCGTCTGGCCGTCCCCGGATTCGTTCGCATCCTACATGGAAAATTCCGGCTCGGTCCAAGCAATATCGGCGCCGTTCCAAAACAACTCGATCAGATAAAAACCAACTTAGAAGATGTCTTGCAGTTGATGGAATTGGCCAGCCACTACAATCGGCGGATTGACCATGCAACTTGGACCGCTATTCGAAACACGATGATCAGTTCCAAAGAAATCGAGTTGTCCCAACCCGTGGCCGAACAATTCATGGCATTGCTTTCAAAACCGGTACGCCTGGGCGACCAATTACGTCGCTTACACCGCATGCGCGTATTGGAGAAATGCATCCCCGCTTTCCATCACGCGCGCTGCCTACTGCAATTTAATGAATACCATAAGTACACAGTCGACGAACATTCGCTGCAAGCTGTTGAATTTGCCATAGCGTTTGCGCAAGAAGCATCTACATTAGGCAAAACTTATTCTGGTCTAAAAAACAAAGGCTTAATGCACTTAACGCTGTTGTTGCATGACTTGGGAAAAGGATTCCCAGATGACCATAGTGAAGTTGGTGAAACGATCGCTCGCAAAACTGCCAAACGCTTTGGACTTTCGCAACATGACACCGAAGTCCTCGCGTGGCTCGTGTTGAAACACCTCCGCATGGCACACACCGCATTTCGGTATGACTTGCAAGACGAAAACGTCATTGTCCGTTTTGCGGCTGAAGTCGGCTCAGTTGAAAAGCTTAAGATGCTGTTCATTTTGACATGTGCCGACTTAGCAGCCGTGGGGCCCAGCGTACTCAACCAGTGGAAGCAGGACTTGATTACCGAACTGTTTCAAAAAACAAAACAACAACTCTCCGGTAAATCTACCGATATGTACGCGCAAGATTGGATCAAACTGCAAAGCGAGAAACTATCAACGCAACTCACGTGGACGTCGGACACATCGCAACAGTCGGCCTCTGGATCAAGAAAAACCACTAAGCCAACCAATTCATACCAAGCATGTCAACGCTATATCGACATGCTCCCGCCCGCCTTGCTCGTCAACGAACAACTCTCCACCACAGTGGAATACTTGCGAACGGTTATGCAAATCGAGGATGATCAAATAAAGACATGGGCACGTTTCCATCCCCAACAGAATGTTGTGGAGTATGCTATCGCCGCAAAATCCGATTCTCTCGCAGGTTGCTTCCATCGCATCACGGGGGTCCTTTCAAGCCAACAAAACTCCATATTGAGTGTTGAAATTATTGAACTTCCGAACGGACATGTGCTAGACCGTTTCTTTGTCACAGACTTGGCAAGTAATCAGGAACCATCAGCACACCGTTTGAACGATATTCAAGAAAAAATCAATCATTCGATTCAAGAACAAAAAGCGAGCAAGCCAAGTTTCCCCGTGGTTTGGTCGGGGACGTCCGAAACAACCGCAGCGGATCTCAATCCGCTGCCAGCTAAGGTCAACTTGGATAATGTCACCGCCGAAAAATATAGTATCATTACCGTCTTCGCCTACGATCGCATTGGCTTATTGTACAAAATCACCAAAGCCCTGTATGATTTGAAGTGTGAGATTCATTTAGCAAAAATCGGAACTTACATTGACCAAGTCGTCGATGTTTTCTATGTGACGGATCGCGAGAATAATAAAATTGATTCCAAAGAACGTCTGGACAACATTCGGGAAACTTTGCTTGCTAAAATCGAACAAACCAACAAATAACATTTGTCCTTGGACACAACATTTTTTACGGAGTTTTCCCTATGACTGTCATCGAGACCCTAACCTCAAATCGCACTGCTGCTAGGCTTGCAAAAAACATCCGTACAATTCTGTTAGTCCTAGCAATGGGGCCAGTGGCAACACTATCAGCCCAAGATGAAAAGCCCACAACGAAAGAAGATACTCCGGCACCAGTGGAAATAGAAAAAACGCCAAGCACTGATGACGTTGAAATCCAATCTGCCAAAGCTCAAGCACCCAAAAAATTCAAAGTCATTTTCGAATTGAGTACGGGAGATGTTGAACTCGAAGTTGCTCGAAAACTTGCACCGCTTGGCGTCGATCAGTTTTATCAAGCAGTGAACGATGGCTTTTATGATGAATGCCGTTTTTTCCGAGTGGTTAAGGGCTTTGTCGTCCAATTTGGAATCAATGGAGACCCCAAGGTTCAACAGCAGTGGAAAGATCAGCCGATCAAAGATGATCCTGTCTTGTTCAGTAACCTCAAAGGCACTATTTGTTTTGCGACCAGTGGCCCTGACACGCGCACCACACAAATGTTCATCAACCTTAGTGACAATTCACGGTTAAACAATCTCGGGTTTGCGGCGTTTGGTCGAGTGAATAAGGGAATGAAACACATTGAAGCAATCACAGATGAATATGGCGAACAACCGCAGCAAGACAGAATCCAAACCGAAGGAAACGATTACTTAAAAAAGAGCTTCCCGAAGATGGACTACATCAAGCGAGCTTACGTTGTCGGTCGTGATTCCGCAGCCAAATAATCGAATCGCAAAAGCAACGACATGCCGGAACTACCTGAAGTTGAGACAATGCGTCGTGGAATTTTAGCGATCCAAGGGGCTACGGTTACGCACGTTGAAAAAGTACGTTGCACCCGTAAACCAATTTCTATTAAGCCGACTATCAGCACGATTCGCCGTCGTATTGTCGGGCAACAGGTCAAAGCAGTAGAGCGCATCGGCAAACGTGTACTCATTCGATTTGAAAATGATGATCGCTTGGTATTCGAACCGCGCATGACCGGTCTGGTACTCGTAAGTGACCCGCCCAGTAGTGCTCATCTGCGATTTAGAATTGGATTTTCAAGCGGCATCGAGGAAGTCTTTTTTTGGGATCGACGTGGACTCGGATTAATCTACTTACTCACTGCCAAACAACTTCATGAACGACTCGGTCCCGACAAACTCGGCCCCGACGCCTTGGTCGTTAACGGAGAAGACTTACATAGAATATTCGGTGCGTCGAAACGCCCAATCAAAGTTGCTCTTCTCGATCAAAAGCGGATCGCCGGTGTGGGAAATCTGTATGCATCGGAACTGCTGCATTTAGCTGGTGTTCATCCCGCTAAAATGTGTCATCGCATTACCCGCCAACAATGGTCGACAATTTGCGAAGCGATGCAAACGATTTTGCAAACCGCCATTGAACACGAAGGCTCAACGCTTTCCGATGGAACCTACCGCAACGCATTGAATGACCCTGGTGGATATCAAAACATGCACCGCGTGTATGACAAAGAGAACAAAACATGTCCTACCTGCCATACCCAGACTATTGTAAGAATTGTCCAAGCCCAACGCAGCACTTTCTTTTGTAAAGGCTGCCAAACTCGAGCATCGGGTTAGATGACCAAACGCGAACCCCACATTTGTGATACGGCCCCTCCCTGATTCAGGACTAACAGAAAATAGAGTTTACGTTTAAACTAAAACAAGTGATTTTTAAACATCACTCACATTTAACTTCACCAAACCCGCAATGACACTATGGCTGACATATCCCCCTCTACATCAAACGTCCCAAATGAAGCAGGCCGGTTTGGTCTTTTTGGTGGACGATATGTTCCCGAGACGTTAACCAAAGCGTTAAACGAGTTAACGACGGCCTATACCGAAGCCAAACAGGATTCTGTCTTCCAGAATCAACTCACAGAACTCTTCAACGACTTTGTAGGACGCCCTTCTCCCCTTTACTTTGCCGAGCGATTAACCGCACATTGTGGCGGCGCTGAAATTTGGCTCAAACGTGAAGATACCAATCACACCGGCGCCCATAAAATCAATAATACGCTTGGCCAAGCCTTGCTCACGATGCGGATGGGGAAAAAACGAGTTATCGCAGAAACCGGTGCTGGGCAACATGGTGTCGCGACCGCCACCGCCTGTGCTCGCTTTGGACTCGAATGTGTCGTCTATATGGGAGCCGAAGATATTCGTCGCCAAGCTCCCAATGTCTTTAGCATGAAACTACTTGGGGCCGAAGTACGAGCCGTGGAAACGGGGTCACGGACATTACGCGACGCCATCAATGAAGCAATGCGAGAATGGATGAGTTCTGTCGAAAACACGCACTACATCATCGGATCCGTCGTCGGCCCACACCCATTCCCATTGATTGTCCGTGACTTTCAGTCCATTATTGGACAAGAAGCTCGACAACAAAGTCTCGAACGATTTGACGCGCTTCCCGATCTCCTGATTGCCTGTGTCGGTGGCGGTAGCAACGCCGCGGGACTGTTCTATCCATTTATAGACGATGCCGATGTAGCCATGCTCGGTGTTGAAGCGGGTGGTCGCGGGTCACAACCGGGTGACCATGCTTCGCCCTTGAGCTACGGTGAACACGGCATCCTACACGGTAGTATGAGCTATGTGATGCAAGACGAAGATGGGCAAACATGTGATGTCCATTCCATATCGGCCGGACTCGATTATCCCGGCGTAGGACCCGAACATAGTTACTGGAAAGATTCTGGGCGAGTCGAATATACTTCGTGCGAAGATGATGATGCGATGCATGCTTTCGATACTCTCACACAGTGTGAAGGCATATTACCAGCCTTGGAAAGCTCACATGCGATTGCGGCCGCCATGCAGCAAGCTTGCAAACTGGGCCCTAGCAAGCGGATCGTAGTTTGCCTGTCGGGTCGGGGAGACAAAGACAGTAATGAAATCGCTCGTATAAAAAAAGAAATGGCAACCGCTGCAGCGTCAAATCAATAACCGACAACTAATTTTCACCTATCGCAATATTTATGTCCGCTATCGACACCACGTTTGAAGAACTTCGCAGCCTAGGTAAAACCGCCTTTATCCCGTTTATCACCGCTGGCGATCCCGATCTAGAGTTCACTGGCCAAGTCCTCGCAGAACTTGAAAAATGTGGCGCTAACATTTGTGAATTAGGCATTCCATACAGCGATCCCATAGCCGACGGTCCTGTAATTCAAGCCTCATATACACGAGCGCTGAATCAGAGAATCAAACTCAATGCAATTCTTGATAATGCTCAAACTTGGACTGCTGGGTTATCGACTCCGCTTGTCACCATGGTCAGTTACAGCATCATTCATCGCCAAGGTCTAGAACGCTACGTCGCACAAGCTAAACACGCTGGGATCGCTGGAGCGATTGTGCCAGACTTACTTGTCGAGGAAGCACCTCAGTTTGCAGCTATCTGCGCACGTGAAGATTTCAGTCTGATTCAACTTGTAACCCCTACAACACCACATGACCGAGCGCTGCGAATTTGTGAAACTACGAGCGGCTTTCTCTATTATGTTTCCGTTACCGGCATCACCGGCGCTCGACAAGAATTGCCGCCGGAAGTCGTTGATCAAGTCAGCTGGCTTAAGTCCAAAACGGAATTACCCGTCTGTATTGGATTCGGAATCAGTCAAGCCGCGCAAGTCAAGATGTTATCACAAGTGGCCGATGGAATTATTGTGGGATCTGCCATCGTCAAGCGTGTTGCTTCCGCTGCTGAAATTGGTAAAGCAGCTGCTCTGGAAAATGTCCGGACTTTCGTGCAAGAGCTCGTTGCGGAACTCTAGAGTCAGTTCTTGTATAATACCCTAATACACACCCCCCGTATTCACATTCACTTTCAACACAGGACGAAATAATGACATCGACTGAATTCAATGTGGAACAAGCGGTAGCGGGGCGATACTCAGCCGCTTCCAAAAAAACCGAAGCGGCTCTTTGTTGCCCTGTTGATTATGATGCTCAATGGCTCACAGCGATTCCCGCTGAGCTTATCCGCCGCGATTATGGCTGTGGTGATCCAGCTAAATACGTACAAAGTGGTGATCATGTGCTCGATTTGGGATCGGGCGGTGGAAAGATCTGTTACATTGCTTCGCAAGTTGTTGGGCCTGAAGGCCAAATCACCGGTGTCGACATGAACGACGATATGCTCTCACTAGCACGCCAATTTCAAGGTCAAGTTATCGAGAACATTGGCTGGGATAATGTCTCATTTCGCAAGGGACGCATTCAAGACCTCAAACTTGATTTGGAGCAACTAGAAGAATATTTAAAAACGTCGCCAGCGCATGACGCCAACAGTTGGGTGGCCGCGGAACAACAAGCCGACACACTCCGACACACTTCGCCCATGATTGCAAATGAGGGTGTTGATGTCGTCGTTTCAAATTGCGTGCTGAACTTGGTGAAAAACGAAGATCGTATACAATTATTCAACGAGATTTTTCGCGTGCTAAAACCAGGTGGTCGCGCAGTCATCAGTGACATCGTTTCCAATGGACCTGTTCCGCAACATCTACAAGACGATGCAACGTTATGGAGCGGCTGTATCAGCGGAGCCTTTGAAGAACATGCTTTTGCCAACGCCTTCACCAATGCCGGTTTTGTTTCAGTTGAAATTCTCGTGCGCCAAAACGAACCCTGGCAAACTGTTGAAGGAATCGAGTTTCGTAGCATGACTATCCGCGCTTGGAAACATCACAAACCGCAAACACCTGATACCGTCAATCTCAGCGATGATAACTGTTGTGACCCAAACGGCAACTGCTGCTGATACCAGCAGTGAACCGACAAGTAAATTTCAAAACCATTCAACACCAAACAATCATATCACGTTTAGGACAATGCCATGATTCACGTCATTGCCACCGCATACATTGTTAAAGGACAACGGCAAAATTTCCTCCGTGAATTCAACGCTAACATTCCCCATGTCTTAGCGGAAAAAGGCTGTATCCAATACACACCAACAGTCGACTTCGTAAGCGAGATTGCTCGCCAAATCCCACCGGAAACAGACACTGTTGTCATAATCGAGCAGTGGGAGTCGATTGAAGATTTAGAAAACCATCTCGTCGCACCACACATGTTGGAATATCGAGAGCGTGTCAAAAACATGGTTCGCTCGGCCGACTTGCGAATAACCACATCCCAGTTGAACTCCTAAAATGCGTGATCTTTTACCACAGTTATTGGAAATCGCCGCCGGCAAACGAGACGCCGTTTATTGCCGCTTGGTCGAAACACGTGGCAGTACCCCGCAAAAACCGGGTGCGACGATGCTGATCTATGCCGATGGTTCACAGGCAGGAACACTCGGAGGTGGATGCGTTGAAGCCGAAGTTAAACGCAAAGCACTTGGAATATTGGGCAGTGGCAGTGGTGATGGAGAGATCGCGCTTTTTCAGCTCGATCGTGATTATGGCTGGGATGACGGACTTATTTGCGGTGGCCGTATGCACATTTTGTTGCAACCGGTGCAAACAACTGAAGTCCGCGAATATCTGATTCAACTTACCGAGTTGATTGTCCAGTCACCCGGTTTTGTAGAAGCGATCGTATTTGACCAACCCCACAAATCCGAAGCGATCACACTGGTTTTATTTAACGAACAAGCTCAACAAATTGCCTCACTTGGCGTGCTCGATGAGACACTCGTCGAATCAATTTCTGCCATGATGCCACCACTTACCAACCGACCAAAAGCAATCGCTCAAAACGGCATCGCGATTCTTCCGGTGCTAGAGCAATGCCGTTTGTTAATCGTCGGCGGCGGGCATATTGGAAAAGCCGTTGCCGATATTGCCTATAACTTAGATTTTGACGTATGGGTACAGGATGACCGCGAATCAATTGTCTCGCAGGATCGATTCCCGCATGCTACCAAGCGTTTGGTTGGCAATGTTGAGCAAGTTCTGCCTGGATTACCGATTGATAGTGATACATATTGTCTCATTGTGACTCGAGGCCACAACCATGATGAAGAAGCACTTTATTACCTAGCACCTCGTGGCGCGCGATATATTGGTATGATCGGATCCAAACGAAAAATTCGGATGATCTTTGATGATTTGCGCACACAAGGGATATCCGTCGAAGATTTAGAACAAGTGCACGCACCGGTCGGCATCGAAATTGGATCACAAACCGTCATCGAAATTGCCGTCAGCATTTGTGCGGAACTCATTTCGCATCGCAATTGCAATGGAACGATTATAGGTCGGCCGGCAAAAATTGAGGTGCAGCGGTGAACAGCTTTGCCATCATACCTGCGGCAGGTTTGAGTCGGCGCATGGGTGAACCTAAGCTGTTAAAAACGTATCGCCACAAACCGCTGATCCAACACACACTCGAGGCTTGGTGTCGAAGTAGGGTCGACCACGTGTTGATTGTCATTCGTGTCGATGATCATGCCCTGCAGGCACTGTTACAGAAAATTGGACAGCGTTTGTCGTTTGAAATCGTACGTGCTGTTGCACCACCGGAAATGAAAGATAGCTTTTGGGCTGGATGGACGCATTTGCAAGCATCGTCTGATTTTTCTGGAAATGATGTAATTCTGATGGCGCCTGCAGATATACCCCATTTATCCAGTTCGATCATCAACCAGCTCTTGGATTTCCATCCGCAATACCCTGATTCAATCCTTGCACCGGAATACCAAGGACGCCGCGGGCATCCAGCACTGTTTCCCGAAACTGTAGCCCAAGCAGTTTCTCAGCTTACAAGCGAACAAGGGCTGAATGCTTTGTGGGAACAATTCCCCCATCAATCGGTAGCCGTCGATACAGACGATTCATTTGATGATTTTGATACGCCACAAGATTGGCCAGATCGATAGTGGTAATAATGTCAGGCGTTGTTGCGGTCGCTTAACACATTCAATAACCGATCCAAATCATCCTGATTATTGTAAGCATGGGGGCTTATCCGTAGTCGTCCAGCACGACAACTCAATACAACACGGTTATCCATGCAACGCTGACGCACTCGTGACAAATCCTCTCCCGGAAAATCAAATGACAGAATGCCTGACTGGTGGGCACGGTCTTCAGGTCCAAATAATTCGGCGCCCAAGTCAACCAACGCAGTGCGAGCCACGGCGATGTAATCGAGAATATCCTCCGCTAACGGCGATGCTCTCGATGTTAATCCAAGTTCTTTTAGCCATGACAAACTGGCTCCCAGGCCAATGAGGCCTACCATATTATTTGAGCCACCTTCGAACCGAGTTGCCGTTGGACGAGGTTGCCAGTTTATTTGATCAAAATCAAATGGCCGTTTCACCGAATTCCAACCCACCATGACAGGTCGTAACAAATCCAAGTGTGATTGTTTCAAATAGAAAATGCCCGCTCCTTCTGGTCCTAACATCCACTTGTGACCATCTGCCGCAACAAAATCAACATCCAGTTGTTCAACATCCAATGGAAACACACCTATTCCTTGAATGGCGTCTAAAAACACGAAAATTCCTCGTGCATGGGCCGCAGCAATTAATTCTTCCAATTGCATGCGATACCCCGTGCAAAATGAGACCCAACTAACCGTGATCAAACGTGTGCGATCGTCACAAGTATCCAATATCTGTTGGATATCTACAGCAACATCTTTCACTTCCACAACTCGCACCTCAACCCCTTGGTCCCGCAAATTCATCCACGGATACTGATTCGCTGGAAACTCATTGCTTAACGTGACGATATTATCACGAGAATTCCAAGGAAATCCATGAGCCACGATATTAATTCCCATCGACGTATTCGGCACTAACGCTATTTGCTGCGAAGATGTGCCTAACAGCTCTGCCGCTAGATTACGAGTATTCTCAACCTCACTTGCCCATTGAGGCCATAACGCATCCCCCTGCTCGGCAGCTTGCTGCAGCCACGTGGCCATCGCATTTGCGGCTCGACCAGACAACGGTGCTACTGCAGCGTGATCAAAATATGCGAATTCCTCAGCTATCGGCATGCGTTCTCGCATGGTTTGAGCCAGTTCGCTATTCATGATGTTCGCAGCATTCATATTTGAACCTCAACGGAAATAGAGCCCATATAGAAACTTGAAAAGCAGATGACGAGCAAAATATGTCTACGATGCTCACCAAAGTGGCTATCAGTTGTTAGTTAATTTATAATTCATAGGAGTTTGCTGGTCACAAAAAGACGATTAACATATACATACGGTGGTAAAAACATATCTACCACCACCGATATAGGTGGGAAAACGCTTGTTAACCCAATGTTTCAAAAAATATTTTCGATAGAATGGTAACATCTACCAAAAATTGTGTGAATTGATGTCGTTTTAGATTAAGCAACTTGATTATACTTTTTGGGTAAGTTGATTTCCCATCCGGGGATTTAGTTGAGTTAACAATCGTGCTTCAAGTGTTTCAACGTTGAGTTAGATCGCAAGGAATCCGTCGAGTGTCAAAGGTATTCTGTTTTTTTGGGTTAGCCGTTGCTCTATTAATGCTGCTAATTTTTGCATTAGATCTAGCGATCGGCATTCCCTTTTCACGAGCGAGCATCCTCATGGACATTGGTTCCTGTATTGGCGCTATGGGTCTAGCTGGAATTAGCTACATGACATTACGTGAAGCTACGTAAGCTCTTTGACTAGAAGAGTTATTGTTGTGCACGCTTTACCGTTATCTCAACCGCTTTGAGCAATCCTCTAGCTTTGTTGAGCGTCTCTTCGTATTCAGCCAGGGGCTCACTGTCCGCAACAATTCCAGCTCCGGCTTGAACATAGATTTTATCATCTTTAATGACAAACGTACGTAGTGCAATACAGGTATCCATATTCCCTGCGTAATCAATATACCCCACGGCCCCAGCGTAAGGCCCTCGACGATGCGGTTCAAGTTCATCAATGATTTGCATCGCGCGCACCTTGGGAGCACCAGAAACCGTTCCAGCGGGTAAGCAGGCTGCTAACGCATCAAACGCATCTTTACCCTCTTGCAGTTCACCATTCACATTGGAGGTAATATGCATCACGTGGCTGTATCGCTCAATCACCATAACATCGGATAATTCAATGCTGCCGTAACTCGCAATACGTCCGAGATCGTTACGACCTAAATCCACCAACATCACATGTTCTGCTCGTTCTTTAGGATCGGCCAATAACTGTTCTGCTAACGCTTCGTCTTTCGCAACCGTCGCTCCTCGAGGACGCGTGCCTGCCAACGGCCTGACGGTCACTTGCCCATCCACAACTCGACACATAATCTCTGGTGAACTGCCTACTAACGTAACTTCAGGGGTCCGCAAGAAAAACATAAAAGGACTAGGATTTACGACACGCAGTGAGCGATACAATTCCAACGGATCGACCTGCATCGCCAGTTCCAAACGCTGACTGATGACCACTTGAAATATATCACCAGCCTCGATGTACTCGACGCACTTGGCAACAGCATCTTGAAATTTCTCGGGGGTGAAATTGGATTCATACGGAACGTCAACTTCCGCAGATACCGCCGTGATATCATCCAGTAATAATGCTACCGGAACATCTGCTAAACGCATGACTAAGCCATCCACTCGCGCGGCAGCAGTGGCGTAGGCGGCTTGAACATCACCGTCATGCATTTCTGGGCGAGCCATGACAATCACGAACAATGTTTTATTGATGTTATCGAAAACTACCAGCGAATCATAAAACCCAAAAGTCATGTCTGGTATTTGACGATCATCATGTGGTGCATCCGGTAGTGATTCTTCATACCGCACAACATCATAACCGGCGTAGCCGATGACGCCGCCGGAGAACGGAGGAAGGTCATCAATTTCAGCTACTTGGAATCCAGCGACTAAATCACGCAGTTCGTTCAAGGGATTGTCACAATGATATGTTTTACGCTCTTCGCCGTGGACTAACGTAACCTGTTGACCACTGGCGTGTATTTCCATGAAGGGATCGGTCGCCAGAATGCTAAAACGTCCAATTTTTTCACCACCGATGACGCTCTCAAACAGGCAAACACTGCCACCTTGGTCTAACCGTTGGAAAGCCGACACGGGCGTCAGGCTATCGCTGAGCAAGGTGCGATAGACGGGGATTAATTGGTTGTCGGCGGCTAACGCTGAAAACGTTTCAAGGTCGGGACGATGGTTCATGGACAATTCTTGCATCAATAATTTAGAACAAATGCGATATCCTAGTAATACATCATAATACATCGTCACTCTCAAACGAGAAACCCTTAACAATCGCCACGAATAAGCTAATTCGGATTGAACAAAGCACCATTGCGTTAGCGCTGCTAGGCATTACAAGTTTGCTAATCTTGACAGGTTCGTGGGCATTGATAAAATTCTAACAGTCATCTATTTTAAATGAGCATCCGGTCAACAAAAACTACGTTAGGTTCACGTACCGCATACAAAACTAGAGCTTAGACAAAGCGCAGGGAAAGGCAGCAGGCCAATGAAATGTCAACATTGTGAACGCCCAGCGACCTTTCATATTACAGAGTTAACGGACGAGGTTCCCGACGAACTTCACCTGTGCGAAGAGCACGCTCGAGTTTATCTCATACAAGCGGAAACACCTGAATTGGAGTCACCATCGATAGCGGGAGCTTTAGCCCAGCATCTAAAGATTGGTCAGGCGGCTGAAGAACTCGCTCGGCTTGATCAACAGGCATGTCCGATCTGCGGCATTACCTTCTACGAATTTCGACATGCTGGGCGTTTAGGCTGCCCGCATGATTACGTCTGTTTCGAAGACAAAATCGAACCGATCATCATGAGCATCCAAAATGCTACTCAACATGTTGGCAAACGCCCCAAATCTGGCATGGATGGAACAGACCGTCGTACCGAGTTAATCCGACTACGGCGCGACATGGAAGCAGCGGTTGGGCGTGAAGATTATGAACTAGCGTCGACACTGCGCGATGAAATACAAAATCTTTCCGCATCCATGGAGGCCGATAATTCATCGGAATAGCCATGCACTTAAATGAACTAGCTGAAGGTGGCGGGGAATGGTTACGCGGGACTGGACCTGAATCTGATATCGTGATCAGTTCTCGGATTCGTATTGCCCGCAACCTATCCGATTTTCCCTTCATTCGCAAAGCTTCGGATGCCGACAAGAAACAAATTGAATCTGCAGTTGAACAAGCGGTCAAATCAGTCACTCAATGGAAAAATCGCGTTTCCTACGTCAACGTCAACGACCTAGCCGATTTAGACCGTCAGTTTCTCATCGAGCGGCAGCTTATTAGTCGCGAACTCGCTGAATGCAACGGCGTTCGCTCTGTTGCAATCGATCATGACGAGAAGTTTAGTGTCATGGTGAACGAAGAAGATCATATTCGAATCCAAGTCATGCAAAGTGGATTGGATTTATTCGAAGCTTGGAAACAAATTGATTGGATCGATGATTGTATCGAAGAACACGTCCAATATGCATTTCATAAATCACTCGGTTACCTAACTGCTTGTCCCACCAATGTCGGCACAGGACTACGGGTTAGTGTCATGTTACATTTACCTGCATTAGTGATGACTCGTGAAGTGGACAAGGTCTTCCGCAGCTTGCATAAAATCAACCTTGCCGTACGAGGACTCTATGGTGAGGGAAGTGAGGCAATGGGCGATTTCTATCAGATCAGCAATCAAATCACGCTCGGAAAAAGCGAGTTGGATTTAGTGCAACAGGTCAATGATGTTATTCCCGTGATGATTGAGTACGAACAAAAAGCCAGAGATTTTCTTGCGCGCGAAAGCCAGCAAGAACTCAAAGACCGAGTTAGCCGTGCGTACGGCATATTAAGTACAGCACAGACCATCAGCAGTGAAGAAACGATGCATTTATTGTCGAGTGTACGGATGGGCGTCAACATGGGTTTGATTGACTTAGACATTCCGACCTTAAATCGTTTGTTCATCCATACTCAACCAGCGCATTTACAAAAGATGCATGGCGCGGCGTTGGATATCGCGGATCGGAATATTCAACGAGCGAGCTATCTACAACAAGAACTACGCAATTACAAGAATTAGCTAGCGGCTGAGGACAGTTTTTGACGTAATTCTCCGATGATTTCCGCTGGCACAAACCGTATGAGCATTTCATCATCTGAGAATTCAGCGATTTGTTTAATCAGTGTGCTCGAAACATGTGAGAACTCTTCATCGGCCATGAGGAAAACCGTTTCGATTTCCGGATCCAGTTGGCGATTGGCCATCATGACGGTAAATTCGCCAGCAATATCTGTCAGCGGTCGAACGCCACGAATCATAACTCGCGCCTCACACTCACGCACAAACGTGACGGCTAGGCCTTCGAATGTTTGCACTTGCACATTGTCCCACTTCACAGTTACTTGTCGGACTAACTTAAGTCTCTCATCAAGCGTAAACAGGGATTGCTTCTCGACATTCACACCGATTCCGACGATCAGAGTATCCACGAGTTTCCGTGCTCGTTCGATAATATTCAAATGTCCTAAGGTGATAGGGTCAAACGAACCTGTGTATACGGCAATACGCGACATAATAAAATCCAAGCACTAACAAACATCTCAACGCTATTCGTATCATAACATCAGTAACTTATCGGGGTAGGCTGAATTGTTGATTCGTCCCAAGATGCTACGGTTTACCACACAAAATCGCCTATCTCCAGTAGGTACCCGTTTTCCGACATACCGCCCAATATATCAACCGCCATGCATCGGCATTTAAAGACAATATTGTCTTTTATTCAGAGTTATCCAAGAGTTCCCATTTTTTCGCATTTGTATTAATCCATGAAATTCGAGGTCAAAAATTGCACCGGACATAGAACGCAAAATCACCTATAATCCAAGTAATCAATGCCCGTAAAACAAAACCTCTTTTCTGTGTTATGCATTCAGACCCCAACAACTTGATGCCCGCGCATTTACAATCAGAGGCTGCGGGTTTGGAACCTGATTCTACCCAGGTCGAAACTGTCACTGCGCCATACGGATTTTTAACCGACGAACAAATATACAACCGCAAAACACTCAGGCAAGTTCTGCAAAACGTCGGCGCTCTAGGCATATCCACCTTCATCCACACATTGATCTTCATCGCTCTGGGTATCCTCACTATGACACCGGAAATCCTTGAATCACTCGAAATGGTCGTGGTCAACGCCCCCGAAGAAGAAATCGTCCTCGAAGAAGAAATGGTCACCGTCGAACTTGAAGAAGACATGACCCCGTCGGAAGAAATCAATACTGACCCCACCGCTGCTCCGGCTGCCGGAGTCCCCACTGCTATCGGCGCCGCCATCTTCTCGGAAGCTCAATTCGATGCCGAAGTTAGCGACAGTGAAGTTGAACCCACCGAAATGGCTGCGTCCGAAATCAAACTACCAGCGAGCGTTTCTGATTCGTTATTAACGGCCATCCCGCTCGGATCCTATGGTGACCCTCGCGAAGTCGTTGACAATATCCAGCAAGCAATGGATCGCATTACTCAAGAACTCGTTTTTATGCTCGAAGAAAGCGACATCCTCGTCGTCTGGGTCTTTGATCAATCCGAAAGCATGCGCAACGATCAAAAAGAAATCCGCGAACGGATCAATCAAGTCTATACCGAATTAGGACTGGCCGATGACGCTGCTGGCGATCACTTGCTCACCGCCGTCACGAGTTTTGGTTCCGGATATATTCGACACACACGTAAACCAACATCAAATCTCGAACTCATCAAAAAAGCGATTAATGAGGTGCCCATCGATCCCTCTGGTGCTGAACTAGTCTGTCCAGCAATCGTTCGTGCTATCAGTGATCACACTAGCTATACCTCGCGCGGTCAACGACAAATGGCCTTAATTGTTGTGAGTGATGAAAGTGGCAATCCGGAAAACAACTTTCAGTTTTTAGAGAACGCAGTGCAAGCAGCTAAAGTGGCTAAGTGCCGTACTTATTTTTTGGGCCGTGAAGCCGTTTTTGGATATCCCCACGCATACATGCGTTGGCAACATCCACAGACCGGTACCGTACATTGGTTGAAAGTCGACCGCGGACCAGAAACCGCCTTTGTGGAACAACTTCAAACCAACGGGTTTCGCCGCCGAACCGATGCCTTTTCCAGTGGCTTCGGACCCTATGAACAATGTCGAGTTGCCCGTGAATCGGGCGGGATCTTCTTTATGCTGCCCACGGTTGAGAAGAATCTAGTACGGGGCGAAGCAGATAAGCGACGTTACAAACTAAAGGCAATGAAACCCTATTTACCCGACCTCAATAGCCGCCAATTTCAGTTTGCCAAACGAGATGAAACTCCGCTGCGAACCTTCATCTGGCAAGTCATCCTGGATCTAAATCCACTCAATGAACAAACCGCTGAAATTATTGAAATGCGGATGCGGTTTTCGACTGATTCAGTAACTTTTTTACGGCAAGCTCGAGCAGAACAACAAAAAGCAAAAACCTATCTTGTTTATCTCGCCAATGCCCAGAAAGCTCTCGAAAGCGGCTACGAACTACGCGAATCAGAACTGAACGCTCGCTGGCAAGCTAACTATGACTTGATCTATGCACAACTTATCGCCTATCAAGCGCGAGTCTATGAATATGGGGCCGCACTCGAAGTCTTTATCCGCAATCCTAAAACCGCACCCTTGATGCAACCTCCCAATCGCACACTTGTCGGTTGGGATATTAGCGGGCAATCCAAACTATCTGCGGCTGAAGTCAGCCAACCGTATATTGATCGAGCCATTGAACTATATAACACCGTCATTGAACTGCACGATGGAACCCCTTGGTCAGAACGAGCGGCTCAAGAAATCAATCGCGGGTTCGGTTTACAACTCGTACCCGTTTATCGGGCACCACCGCGGCGTGTACCTGCCGGTGTGCCACCTATTCCCATTCCGAAACTGTAGTCCCTACAAATCCCGACTGCATTACTCTTTACCATAAATTTTTTGCTATGGATCATCTGCTTGAATACGCCGCGGTCACCATCGTAGTGCTGTTCGGCTTAACACCTTTATGGCTGAACCATCAAAAACGAGGTGCTCCTAATCACTGGTGGGTCATCACCACGCTGCTCGGGATAAGCTGGTGTATTACGAGTTTCCTATTGCGCGACAAGACCCATGACGTGCAACTTGCAAGTGCTCTGCCTCGAGTTGTCAATCACGATGATTATATCGGTGCACAAACTTGTGTCACCTGTCACCAAGAACAGCATAAATCTTGGTTTACCTCGTATCATCGCACGATGACACAAATGGCCTCACCAGTTGCAATTCAAGCTGACTTTGATAGTCGAGAACTAAAGGCGGGACAGACCACGTACAAGATCTTTATGCGAGACGATCAGTATTGGGTCAGAACCCCCCACCCAAAATGGGCGATCGATCAAGATCCACTGCAAATTCGCAATCACCCAAACCCGCCAATGAGCGACCAACGCATTGTGATGACCACCGGTTCCCATAAGATGCAAATGTTCTGGATTTCGCTTAATCACTCTGATTCCGAAATTGACAAACCAGTTATCGATTCACAAGATGACGATCTGCAACAAGTAGAAAACAATCTGCTCACGTTATTTCCGTGGGTCTATTTGATTGCCGACAAAAAATGGATCCCTTATGAAGATTCATTTATCGTCGATCCTTCATTTGGGCGACCGCCCACTTTCTGGAATGACAGTTGCATTGTGTGTCACAGTGTCGCTGGACGCCCAACCCTAGTTAACAATACGATTCCGCCGTCGTTCAACACCAAGGTGGTTGACTTAGGCATTGCCTGTGAAGCTTGTCATGGCCCCGGAAAACAACACGTAGATCACTTTCAGAATCCGCTAACTCGGTACAAATCACATTTATTCGACGATGCTGCGCCAACCTATATCACTAATCCTTCACTGCTCAACAAAAAACAACAGGCTCAAGTCTGTGCACAATGTCATAGTTTATTTGAAGCACATTCGCCAAATAATTTTTCCGCTGACGGCATGGCGTTCAAACCAGGCGCTAACATGGCGATGCATCATGAATTAATCGAATTCGAAGAACTTGATACAAACATGCTGTATTACAACATGTACTGGAACGATGGTAGCATTCGCATCGGCGGCCGCGAGTTTCAAGGGATGTCCAAATCCGAGTGTTATTTAAACGGTGAAATGACATGCCTCAGTTGCCACAGCATTCACTCCATGCAAGAGCAAAATGACCTACTCGGTAAAAAAATGGACACCAACCATGCTTGCGTTCAATGTCATCAGGAATCACAGTACACTGAACAGATTGAATCTCATACACATCATCAACAAGGTACCGACGGCAGCCTGTGCTACAACTGTCATATGCCACACACTTCTTATGCCTTGATGGGTGGAATTCGTAGCCACAAGATCGACATTCCGCGCGTAACAACGATCACACTAAATGAAAAACCCAATGCCTGCAACCTCTGTCACCTCGACAAACCACTGCAATGGACAGCCGACACATTAACACAATGGTATGGCCATGATGCCATTGAGCTCAATCCAACCTATCAAAACACTGCTGCTGGAATTGTCTGGATCATGCAAGGAAATGCAATCCACCGCACGCTCGCTGCTTGGCACATGAGTTGGGAACCAACTCAAAAAACCTCGGCGATGTATTGGCGGTTCCCATATTTACTGCAATTACTCAACGACAAATATTCCGCCACTCGCTATGTAACGTGGCAATCTCTTAAGCAAATCCCCAGTTTTACCGAACTACAACTCACTGGCAATTCTTATGACTTCATTGATCCCCAAGACAAACGTATCAACTATCAACAATCATTAATGAACCGCTGGATCGATTTAATGGGACACCAAGCGGAACAACGTTCAGAATTGTTTATCAAAGACGGCACGCTCAATAGTGGCGCGATCTTAAAGCTCTATCAAAACCGCGATAACACCAAGATACTCATGACCGAGTGATCCATTCGTGATTCAAGTTTAACGTCTAACGCTGATAAATCGGTACATAAGCTTGGTCGAGTTGCATGATAATTAAATTACAAGCCGTGACGTAAATGGGTCCGATGTTACCAGTCCAACTACCGTTGTCCGTCTGTTCTTTGGAAATGCGGTCATACAACTGGTCACGAAATGGCAACCATTCTTTTTTGCCTTGGCGATAAACAACTTGCGAATAATACAAGTACGTGTAATGCCAGTGGCCAAACGATCTAGCACCCGTGGAAATGTTGTATAAGTTCTTTTTCGTGTACGCCAACATCGCCGGTACATGCTCGCTTTCGTAATCACCAGCGTTGTACAAGCAAGCAAGCGACGCAGCAGTGATCGCGGGACGAGAAGATCCTCGATTTCGTGAACTGTAAGAGATACCACCATCTGGATTCTTACACGTGTAAATATATTTACGCGCTTTGTCGATGACTTCCGAGGAAACGGGAATCCCAGCGTTACGACAACCACGCAGTCCTTGGACTTGAGTGATCGTAGTCGAACCTTCGTCAAAGTTGTTGCCATCTTTCGCACTGACGTAACCCCAACCACCAGAAGGTGTTTGGGCATTGGCGCTAAACTCAACCGCTTTCTTTAAAATCTGCATCAATTCTTCACGACGTTCTAGATCTTCTTCTTCACCAATAACTTGTGACAAAAACAACATCGAAAACCCGTGCCCATAGGTATAACGATTGTCCGATAAGGGATCGCCAATCAGTCCATTGGAACGCGCTTTAGTGGTAATGTAGTCCACACACTTACGGATACCGCGAGCGTAGGGACCTTGAGTCGTTGTTGAACCGGAACAAATTAGGGCAGTGCCTGCTAAAGCTGTCATGGCTGTAGGATAATTCCCAGCAGTCCAATGCCCGAGTGATGACTGAGTTCGCATCACCCAATCTAATCCCTTTTTGATCGACGATTTCCAAGCTGGTTTAGTATTAGCCGCCTGAATGACCGCAGGTGCCGCAATTGGTAAACATGAAGCCGCAGCGAGCGACTGCAGCGCACGGCGACGATTAATCAACAACCTTTCGGTTTGATTTGAATGGCCACTCTTCATTTGAATGCATACTCCGTTTTCGTTTGCAATTTGAACATCACTGTGTGTCTATCATTCTAACCAACAATTGGTTTGAATGATAGAAAAGGCGTATCCAATCTGATTACTTCAAGCTTTCGGTAATCGCTAAAATAAGTCCATCGAGTGAGTGCTCTTGAGCTTCTGCGTCCACCGTCACGTCCAATGCACTCAAAGCGCCACTGGTGATAGAACTAATACTGGCAACTTTGGCTTGGCCTAACGATGAACCAAATAATGCGACTAGGCTACGACCAATCGCAGAACTAGTGACAGTAATCCAATCAACTTCTCCTGCCGCCAGTGCAGCAGCTACAACTGGATCAATCTCAGTGATATCACGACTCACATAGGCAACGACTTGAGTGACCTCCGCTCCATCGTTTTTCAACATATCACATAAAGTATCACGACCTCGACTGGCACGCACCAATAACACGGAGCTGCCAGAAGCCTCAACACGCAACGACTCCGCTAATGATTCCGCTCGATACTCAGCAGGTATTAAATCACAATTCAAGTGTCGTTGTTTCAGCGCCGCCGCAGTGCCAGGTCCAATCGCTGCGATCTTAACACCTGCAAACTGCCGAGCATCTAACCCCAACGTCGCCAACCGATCCAGAAAATAATGAACCCCATTGCGACTTGAAAAGACAATCCACTCAAAATCAGAAAGCATGTGAATTACTCGATCCACCTCTTCATAAGATTCCGGCGGACCGATTTCAATCGCCGACTGGACTAGCACGTCAGCGCCCAACTGGGTCAATTTCGCAGTAAACTCCTGAGCTTGTTCAGCGCTGCGAGTCACTAAGATTCGTTGGCCAAATAAGAGGCGCTTCTCAAACCATGAATTCATATCGGTCGCTCCTACTACCTCACCTACAATTACAATCGCTGGGGGGCGAATGCACTGCGTTCCCGTAAAATATTCTTGAACTTCTGAGAGTGTCGATTTTACCGAAAACTGATCCGCACAGCTAATCCGCCGCACAATCATCACAGGCGTATCCGGCGACTTACCGTTTGTTATTAACGCATTAGTCCATAACTCTGCCGTCGTGACGCCCATGTAAAACACTAATGTCCCCGGAAACTTTGCCAGCGCTTGAAAATCCAATGAAGAAGATTCTTTGCCAGATTGCTCACTACCGGTTACGAAAGCAACCGCCGAAGCACAATCTCTGTGCGTCAGCGGAACACCAACGCAACTACCTGCAGCCATTGCCGCTGTGATTCCAGGCACGACCTCGTAATCGATGTTATGCAAGGATAAAGTATGCGTCTCTTCAGCACAGCGAGCGAAAATTGCTGGATCCCCACCCTTGAGCCTGACAACCTTTAATCCCTGCTGGGCTAACCGTACTAATTCATCGTTGATTTCTTGTTGCGTCCAGAGTTTGCCAACTCCGTGGCGACCAAGACAAATCCGTCTCGCATCAAAACGTACATGCTGTAAAATCAACGGATTGGCTAGAAAATCATAGAGCACGACATCCGCCTGCGCGAGACATTCAGCTGCTCGTAACGTAATGTAACTGGGATCACCGGGACCAGCGCCTACGAGATAGACAAAACCGGGCAATATTGTATCCTGAGTCATAGTAACCGCTGTGAATCTAACTGTAAGCACCCAAAAATTTTACCCTTGAACCATTTAGCTTGCGCCGCAACTTTTTTACTACATACCAACTATTCTAAAATTGATCAGGATATTTTCGATTGGAACCTGCACCCACTAAATCTGCAAGGCATCCGCTAACAAACCAAGCTGATTATCAATCTGGCTTGTCGCGTGGTGAACGCCAAACGCTGCAACATCTATTCGAAAAAGCACTCGAGTGGCTCCAACACTCCCCACCGAATTATCAACAGACTCTCGCAGGTTTGGCTCAGTGCATGAAATCGGATCCACAGGCAGCCGTCTACTGCTATGAATATCTACAAACGATTGAAATAGCCTTTACAGCAAACCATCTCCGTTTCAATTGGTTCGAGCGACGGAAAAATCGTAAACTCGTCCTAGAAATCGAGCACCTTGTGGAAGCTGAGAATTGGCAAGCAGTTTTTCAGCATGCTCCCAAAGCCATTTATCATAATCCGCGACACGCACAGCTATTGACGCTCCTTGCTGCAGCTTGCCAAACAACAGATGCTCCTGACTGTGCCCGAGCGTACTGCCAATTTGCGTTGAAGTACGATCCTAACTGCCAAGCAACACATAGCCAAATCATCATTAATTACTTGGCGACGGGACAATTTGATGATGCCAAAGAACATTGGTTGCAGTTGCGCACTCGCAAGACATTTACACTTAACCAATTACAACAACTCGAACAGGCACTTCCAGTTGAAATCCAAACAACCCTCCCCTCTCTAAAACTTGCAACCGAAGTTAATCAATTGGATAAGCAATTGTCCCAAGATCCTCAAGATGAAAAGGCTTGGCACCAACTGTGCAAACTTTACCAAGACAATCAACTGTTCTCTCGTGCACTGGAATGTTGCCAATTAGCGAACCAAGCATTAGGTAAAAATACGGAGTGGGAACAATTGAGTTTACAATTACGCAAACAACAAGCTGAGGACAGGATCCGTTTTTACGAACGAACAAACCCAGCTTCTTCGAATTTTGCATCTCCGGGGCTTATGGGTGAATTAACGGATGAATTGGTACGAGTGCGCGCGGAATATTATCAAGCACGTTGCACAACATTGCCTAACGAAAAAAACAATTTCGTTCGCCTCGCTTGGTGTTTATCTGAAGCGGACAATTCCTACGAGGCGTTAAAAGTTTTCAATAATATCGACCTCAGTCAACTCACTCCGCGATGGTCGGTTATCGCTTTGCTCGGCCAGGGCGAAACAGAACAACGATTACGCCAGTTCGACAAAGCACTAGCAGCATTTAAAAACGCACTGAATATCTTCGAACAATCCCTAGAGGCCATACAACAAAGTGATCCTGAATTAGTTGATATCCCTACCTTGCAACACGAACAAATAGGGCTGAGGCTGCTCAAAAGATCCAAACTATTGGCCCAAGCGATGGATTTACCTGAAATCACTCAACAATGCGCCGTGATCGCTAAAAAAACCTCGCTATCTATAGATATCTGAGCAATTCAGCGCCTAGACAAAACGCAAGTTTTAGTCGATAAATGATGTTTCGACAAAATTCAAAATACGTCGACATTCGATAAAACATTTATAATCACATCGTAAGTACATTTAGAGACCCTGGTCTAAGAACGCTAGTTAGCCCAGTTGGAGAATTATGCCAAATTCAGCAAGTGCAGAAAAACGACTTCGTCAAAATCACTCACGCCGCGATGCAAACCGAGCGACTCGTTCAAAATTGCGCACATACATTCGCCGCGTACAAGAAGCAACCGAGGCCTACGAAGCTGCCGTTGCTGAAAATGGTGATACAGATGCTGCATTAGCAACTATCAATGAAGCATATCGTGACGCACAAATAAAAATCGATAAAGCTGGTGCTAAGAGCCTGATTCATAAAAACAAAGCCGCACGCACCAAATCTCGCCTACAAAAAATGATTAAAAAGGCCAAAGGCATCGCCTAAGACGAGCATCGCGGGATACGCGAAGGCTATTGGTTTCCGTAGAGACGGCATCCGTCAATAAATATCGGATGTCGATTTGTGTGAATTCGTGGACGTAGCCTAATCCCAGACAATTTGCTCTGCGTCAAATACGGGACCATCAACGCAAGTACGTTTGTAGTCCCACGAACCGTCAGATTCTTTGCACCGCGTGACGCAACTAAAGCAAATTCCGATGCCACATGCCATGGGCGTCTCGAGCGATACTTGACACGGTACACGCCATTGCTGGGCAACCTTAGCAACTGCCTCCATCATCGGCTCAGGCCCACAGCAGACCACCTGTACGCCTTGATTACTACCGTGTGCTTCCGCGTCCGTTTGCAACACTTGTTCCAGCACTTCGGTCACCAGTCCTTGCACACCCGCGGAACCATTATCCGTGCAAATCTGCGTGTCCACACCGATCTTTTCAAAATCGTCAACTCCAGCCAACAATTCAGCATTCCGTGCACCATAGCAAAACGTAACCTGCTGGGCCGGTGGACATTCACGTCCAAATTTTTGCAGTCCAAGGTATTCACGCGCCAAACATAAAAATGGCGTCTGCCCAATACCACCGGCCACCATAATCAGGTGCCTCGTCTCGATTGGACGGAATCCGTTTCCCAATGGCCCCCAAACTACAAGTTGCTGCCCAGGCTCTACATTGACTAACCGAGTGGTTAAATTCCCCTTCACCAAATAGACCACATCAATATCGGACCAATTTCCAGCATCATCTTGATGTAAATCATAAACTGCCAATGGACGACCTATCAAAGGGTCATTGCGATCGGCTAACCGTAACATAATAAACTGACCCGGTTGAACTGTGGCGGCAATCGCTGGACAACGGAATCGTAACCTCCAGGTCCCCTGAGCCACTTCGACATTTTCGATGACGACAACGGTTTCTTGTGCCGAACCGTCCGCGTAAAAATCTGCCTGCAAGGGATTGGATTTCGTACTACGATCCACATTAGAACTCATAATTGGTTACCTTCGTCGTCCTCGACCCGCGCCTGATTTGCTTGACTTACCTGATTTGCCTCGGCCTGTGAGAGCAGCATGGCGTCCACGACCAGAAGACGTACGTTGCCGATTCCCTTTGCTTTGTGTTCGCGGCTTAGAATTACGTGATGCCTCCGACCTGCTCGAGGATGAGCTATCTTTACGTACTCTTGCTGTTCGTTTTTTCTTGACCCCAGAGGAACTACGGGATTTGGATTTCGTTAGCTTCTTCAACGTTGAAACTTCGCGATAAGTCAGTTCTCGATATGCACCTTCAGGTAAATCGGCCAAACGAATGGGGCCAATCGCAATTCGTTTAAGCATCAACACCTTGTGTCGAACTCGGGCCAGAACTCGCCGAATCTCGCGGTTCTTGCCTTCACTAAGAACCATCTCTAAATCCGTTGTCTTTTTTTGATGTGATTTAATTCGAATCGACTCGACATGCGCTTTGCCATCTGACAAGTACACACCTTCACGGATCTCGGCCAAATCCTCGCGACGCATATCGCCCGCTACTCGAACTAAATAAACTTTGCTGACCTCATAACTAGGATGAGCAATCCGATTCGCTAGTTCACCATCGTTGGTAATAATAATCAATCCTTCGCTAGAACGGTCTAACCGACCGATCGTGAAAAGATGATTCGCATCTCCAATTAAATCCAAAACTCTCAAGCGACCAGCGGGATCGTTGTTCGTGCACAACACGCCGGCAGGTTTGTTGAGCATATAGTATCGCAGGGTGGGGCGAGCAATTTGTTGTCCGTCCACTTTGATTTCTTGTTCATCCGGATTTACCTTAGTACCTAGCTTTTTGACCACTTGGCGATCAACTTCAACCCGACCTTCCGATATCAACTCTTCACAACTACGGCGGCTTCCTAGTCCTGCAGCCGCAAGCACTTTTTGAAGCCGGACTTCGGTACCACCAGCGGCTAATTTACGAGTTCCCCCAGATTTAGAACGTGATGTGGGATTTTTGCTAGGACTTGTTGGTCGAGGCCGAACGGGAGCCTGCTTGGGCTGACGCTTGCTCGTTGATCGATTTGTCTTTTTTGCGGGTGGCATGGTTAATTTTCTAATCGCAATAAGGTTAATACTACGTCTTTTGTGTGGGGTGTACTGATTACATCGTCATTTTAAAACGGCTCATAAATTAAGCTGGATCATAACCATCCGCATAAGGATTACGGTTGCGAGGCATGAATTTACAAAGGGTAATTCCGAAGAAGTAAAGAATTGTCAGGGGACCGGCAAGCATTAACATGCTCAGTGGATCAGCAGGTGTCAAAAACATCGATGCAATAAAGATGATTAAGATCGCGACTCTCCACTTTGCCAAGTAAGCTTCGATCGTAAACATCCCAATCCGTTGTAGCATCAGCATCACCAACGGTAGTTGAAAAGCAATCCCAAAACCGAGCGGCAAAAACATCACGAACCCTAACCACTCACTAATACGTGGATCTGGATCAATCTCCATCATGCGGTTGTAGCTGAATAGGAAATCTAATACCGGTTCCATCACCACGTAAAATGCCATGGCCGCACCACCAAAAAACAAAAATAAACTAAACGGCAAGTAAATGTATACGTATTTCCGTTCGTGTGGATACAAACCAGCAGCAATGAACTGCCAAATTTGATAGAAAAGCCAAGGGCTCGACAATATAATTCCACCAATAAATGCTGCCTTGATCCAAATCATAAATCCCTCGTGAGCGTTAAGAGTCTGCACTCTCACATCTACTTTCTCCCAAATCGGCACTGTAATAGTTACAGGGCGAGCAGAACGAAGAAAATCGCTAAACGCATTGGTAATAATGAACTTGTTAACTCGGCGGATAGTATCCTCACGAGCAACAGACCCCGCGGGCTCGCGTTGGATATGCTGCTCTAACACAGCATACACGGCTCTCACATCAATCGCATTTTCATCCGCATTCTCTAAGCCGAAATCCATCCAACTCGACGTCTTCCGCTCAACCTTCTTTTGCACCAATTCTCGCAATGATTCGTTTTTGAAGAGATCCGGCACGTTGGCCCATATATTGAGAAACTCCACAGCAGCGACCGCTGATACGACGTCAATATCGACAGGTTCGTCTGCCGATTGTACTAGCTCGTTAAACGAATCGAGTTGTTGCTCCGTTAATTTGTCCAATAAATATTTCGCCCACTTCTCCTTAGAATTCGATTGAATATGTCGGAAAAACAACAGGTGATTAGATTCACCGTCTTCCTCAATTAAAAAATCTTGTTCTACAAACATGTAGCTTTTATATTGCACCGCCCCGAACAGCTGCGGCATGGATTGACGCAAGTTGATGAACAACTGGTCGATTTCAATTTCCATCGTATCGGCGGAATAGCCTTCATCTCCGATCATTCCGGCGGTTTCCGCGAGCCTAAAACTATCCGTTCGAACTAAGTCAAATGACCGCTGCTGATAATATTCACGCAACGCCTCTTTCAAAGGCATTTGAATCTCTTTCACAATATCTTTGGCCAGAAAAATACCAACTCCGACGCCAATCAGTAAACCAATCATCCCACGAAACAAACATTGTCGTAATTCTTCTAAGTGATCGCCGAAGGACATCGTGGATTCGGAAAACAAGTCTTCCTTGGGATGCTTTGCCATGATATTTGCCGCAATAATTGTGTGGTTGGGGTGTAGGCTGAAACGGATTCGAGGGTTTCCAGTGATGCATTAACTTGAAACAAAAGGAAGCAACCGGAAACAACAACACCCTAAGGGAGATTCTGAGTAAAGACAGCCAATCCAGAACTTCACAGTTGTGAAAAGGCTACAAATTTAGCATACGGATGGAAACTGCCGCACCAGCTCTATCAAGCAATTAACTTAACACTTGGATTATAACATGTGCCCCAATAATAGCCAATATGCCAAATAACTCTCGAACGGGTGCCGTTCATGTCGATTCGTGGTTGGATTTGTATTTCCTCTTTTGCTCAAGATTCGTATACTTCTACGACTGTCAAACAAGATCGCTGGAATTTATGCAACAAAAACGGACCACTATCGCGTTGACCTTCGCCATACTCGCGAGCACACTGCTCTGCGGTTGTCGTCACGTCCAACAACAAATAACGGATCCTCGAGGCGATATTCGGCAACAGCAATATCGGGCAGCCTTGTTTGACCCCTATGCACTACCCGAAATCGGAAACGATCAGGGCGGTATGCGGCCACGGGAGTTTTCGCGACCGTTGCCAGAAATTGTTCGTGAGCAAACTCTAGCAGAACTGTACAATCCGCGGCAGTAATAGTTGTAAGCGTATACCGTTAAATCATTAAATAGCCGCTGGACCGCGTTCGCCCGTGCGAATGCGAATGCAATCTTCCATCGGCAATACAAAGACTTTGCCGTCGCCTATTTCACCAGCTTCCCCAGTGCGGCCACCCTGTAGAACCGCAGCAATAGTCGCTTCGACAAATTCGTCGTTTACAGCAATCTGCAATTGTACTTTCCGTATCAAATTAACTGCCAAGTCATGACCGCGATACGTCTCTGACTGCCCCTTCTGACGCCCAAAGCCTTGGCAATCCATAACGGTTAGCCGTGAAACCTCGACGGCCGTTAAAGCTTCCTTCACGTCCTCTAAATGACTTGGTTGAATGATCGCAATAATCAGTTTCATCCTGAGCTGCCTTCTCGAATCAAAAACGAGTTTAGATTATCTCTCGTAGCACACCACTGGTAATAATAAACCTGTGACTATTGTATGCCGTAACGCAAGAAATAATAGGTGACCACACTGAGGCTGGCAGTTTTTAGCTAATTTTAATTCAAGCGAACTGACCTCCTCCTGCGTTTCGTTTTCGCGGACAAGCAACGCTGAACGACAAGTCATAAGTGGTGGAGGAAACTTCCGTGGAAAGCAGAGTCCGTTTGATCTGAAATACCGTGTCAGGTCGAAACCCAAAGCCACTCAATTCTGGAGGTTCGCTAACACCAGATAGGCACATTGACCATTTTTCCCATAGATCGTTTGTAATCAAAAAAAACGTCTGCCCATTTCTGAGCAGACGCTTCTTTGCTTTTTTCAAACCATGAGGTTTACTAGCTAAGTAGCTTAGTAAGTCAGGATTGCATCCATACCGAAAGTAACATCAGTGTTGGTATCTGTTTCGTCCCAGTCTATTCGAACTTCTGGACGAAGGGTCAAGTCGAAACGAGTTTGAGGTCGGTAGTTAATACCCGTAGTGAACGAGTATTCGCTGTCCGTACCCAAATTAATTCCGTTTCTCCACCATTCCAGACGAGCACCAACAGTGACGTCATCAGAAACTGTGTAGAACAGGTATTGGTTAACACCAATTTCATAGCGATTTGTGGTATCTACGTAATCTGTTTGGAATACGTAATCCATTTTTTCACCAAGATTAACCTGCACAACAACACTATGCGTGTAACCATTTTCAGTATCACTGATGTCACCGAAAGTTGTTACATAGTTAACAGAAAGATTGTCACCAATCGATTTTCCAAGGCCAAGAATACCGTTGCTTCCATGACTTTGGAAACCAGTATCCCAACCTGAAGAGTAACCGAAAGACAGGTCGACACCAGCCTCAGTAGTCTTGCTAGCTAGCAAACCAGTGTGAGTAAATGGCTCACTGTTGTTCATCGTCTTAGCATGACTATAGAAGAAGTTACCTGGAGCTTGAACTACTTCGTAACCAACGATTGTGTAAAACTTACCAACCATAACGGTCCAATCACCAACGTGACCTTCAACGTACAATTGAGGCAGAGCCCACCCAAAACCGTTACCAGAATCAGCACTATCTGTGTCCCATCCAGTTGTTTGACCAAAGGCACTGGTATTTACAGCGTCTGCACCGTACATCAAGTCAAAGTGGTATCCAAGTCCAAGGCCTTCAGCATCAGCATCTGAAGCTTTGTCAAATTCGAACCAAACTTGGTGGATCGTGCCTTTCTTAGGAGTAGTATTAAACAATTGTGTGCTACGATCGTGGTACCCAAATTGAGTCCAACCATTAATTTCAAGTCCTTCTCCATCGCGGTTGAAGAGACTCCAAGCTTCACCATCAGATGGCGATGCGGCAACATCATCGTTAAGTGTATATGTAATTGGGCTGAAAACAGGCTGTTGCAATTCTTCGGCGGCTGCTGTTCCGCCAAAAATTGAGAATGCAAAAGCTGCGAGCAATATAATTTGATTGCGTTTCATTTCCTACGTTCCTCCGTAAAATTTTTTAGGTAAGAAAAAGTCCCCAGTGAATAAGGTGGCCTTATTTGGAAAGGGCACTAGTTCGCTTTTCCTGCAACAAACGTCTAAACACTTTTTTGTTGCTTGCGCCAAACACTTTGCGCATATAATCCGTCACAGAGTCCAATTCGGAACGAGTCACTACGTTTATTCATCGTAAAAACAGAAGTTCGAACCAAATTTACAGAAGAAACTGGCGTTTTCGTTAATCTATCCGGATTGCAGCAATCGGACCGATTTCGCGCCTTAAACTCTAACAAATATACCTATTATGCCGTTTGCGATTTTCACTGAATCTGTCGGTATTAGATTGATTTATAACTTTTTAAATTCATGTGAGTTACTTCCCTTTTCCAACCACTAAATAACCGATAAATTGATAATCAGCCCCCGCGGCCTCCCCGTTTATCAGGGCATATGCACGGGCAATACGGCAGCGCGTGTTATGTTGAACAATCAACAAATGTAGCCTACAACTTCATCTATCACACCACCTCCTAGCTCCTGAACCGAGGACAGACAATCCAATGGGAATCTTTAAACGATTCAAAAAATCCGATACGACGACCTCACCGAGTGAAAACAGGGACCATGCGGAACAGGCAGCGCATTCGAACAATACACCTGCAGATAATATTAAAAATAGAGGTGACGAATCTACTTCCGCTGAGCAAAGTAAATCCGCCTCTGGCGGAACCACTGAGCAACAAGATTACGATCGAGGCAACCTATGGCAACGCTTACAAAGTGGCTTAAAAAAGACTCGTGATGTACTCAAAACAGACATCCGTGACCTATTCAAAACCGAAGGCCAACTTGTCGACGATGAATTCCTGAAACGGCTCTTCGCCATCCTTGTCAAAACCGACATGGGGGGTGGACCCGCGGAAAAAATAAAATCTCACATTGAATCACAATTCCACGGACGTGTCATCAAATTTGAAGATGTCCTGAAAATCATCCGTGGCGAATTAACCGAACTATTGATTCAGCCCACTCAACCTGTCCGGTTTGCTCAATCAGGCCCCTCCATAATCTTAGTCGTGGGCGTCAATGGATCAGGTAAAACAACATCCATCGCAAAATTAGCTCACCACTTTCAGGCGGAAGGTAAAAGCGTTTTACTCGGAGCGGCTGATACATTTCGGGCAGCAGCTGTACAACAGCTAACGATCTGGGCTGAACGACTCGGTGTCGACATCGTCAAAGGCGACCAAGGTGGCGATCCTGCCGCAGTAGCCCATCGATCGGTTGCACAAGCAATCGAGCAAGATGTTGATGTTTGCATTATCGACACAGCTGGTCGCTTACAAACTCAAACAAACTTAATGAAACAATTAGAAAAAATATTTCGTGTTATACAGAATCAAATCCCGGCAGCACCTCACGAAGTGTTTCTAGTCCTCGACGCCACGGCGGGGCAAAATGGCATAAGCCAAGCTCGCGGATTCTCTGAAGCTGCTAACTGCACAGGCATCATCCTGTCCAAACTTGACGGCACTGCCAAAGGGGGCGTCATCATTCCCATCCGCCAAGAATTTTCCATTCCCGTGCTGTTCGTTGGTCAAGGTGAACAACCGGAAGATCTGGCCGTCTTCAAAGTCGACGAATTTGTAGCGGGCCTGTTTGACGAAGTTTGATAAAGATTGGAGTGTCAACTGATCCACAGAACACTTAGGATCGTCCTTGCAATACCTTATCAAGCACCCCATTAACAAATGACGGCGAATCGTTTGTACCAAATCGTTTGGCCAACTCTACCGCTTCGTCAATCACAACTTGGCCAGGCGTTGAGGTTTGCGTCAGTTCGAATGTTGCCAAACGAATAATATTTCGGTCCGTCGGTGCCATGCGAGTAATTGTCCAGTTTTCTGCACAGCCCAAGATTACCTCATCTAACTCGTCGCGGTGACTCCTAACGCCAAGCACCAATTCTAACGCAAATTCTGACAAACCAGCAGGCTCGGCAGTCAAATGCCTTTGAATATACTCCGTAGGATTTTTTGCCATCCGTGCTGGATTCAAGTCACATTCGTACAACAACTGTATTGCAATTTCTCGCGCTAAACGCCGTCCGCTCCAGGGTTGAGTATTATCATCTTCGATCGCTTCGTCGCTCACATTTATACCTTTTAATTAGATGGTCATCTATCACGTTCTAAAAACTAGTCTTTGGGAGAGGGGGAAATTCACTCAGACAGTGCTGCGGAAATCATTTGCATTACATTCACCATTTCAACAGCAGCTTCTGCTGTTTCCACGCCTTTGTTACCTACGTTACCGCCTGCTCGGTGAATCGCCTGCTCCATCGTTTCACATGTTAATAACCCAAACAATACTGGCAAATCGTACTGCAAGGATAACTTTCCGAGGCTTCTGGCAACTTGGCTGTTTATATATTGGTCGTGGGTTGTTTCACCGCGGATGACCGCTCCTAAGCAAATCACCGCGTCGACTTTCTCACAGCAAGCAAATCTAGCTGCAACAACGGGCAATTCCCACGCTCCCGGCACCCAGGCAACTTGGATGTCATCATCAGCAACTCCGGAAGCTTGCAATGAATCTAACGCACCAGCGAGCAATCGTTGTGTAATGGAATCGTTATAGCGAGAAACAACAATAGCATATCGGCCATCTGCACTTCCCAGTTTTCCATCAAATGTTGTCGGCATAGTTATTTCTCTTTAATCTGATTTCGATGATTCGTGTGGTTCGCAATAAAATGCACTAAGCCTCTGGATTAACACTCATTAAAAATTCAGCATTGGACTTTGTTTCGCTTACCTTTTTAACGAGCATTTCAATGGCATCAACTTCATTCTGATCCGCTAAAACACGGCGAGTCATTGCGATGCGTCTATATTCCTCAGGGTCCAATAGATTTTCTTCACGGCGAGTCCCACTGGCATTAATATCAATCGCTGGGAAAATCCGCCGTTCCACAATACGACGATCCAATATGATCTCTAAATTACCCGTACCCTTGAATTCCTCATAGATGACTTCATCCATTTTACTACCGGTATCAATCAACGCAGTTGCCAGAATCGTTAATGAACCGCCTTCTTCAACTTTACGAGCTGAACCAAAAAACTTCTTTGGTTTCTGTAATGCGTTGGCATCGAGCCCGCCAGACAATATTTTACCACTTGGTTCACACTCGGTATTCCATACTCGAGCCAAGCGTGTAATCGAGTCCATGAAAATCATGACGTCCATACCACATTCAACCATCCGTTTCGCTTTTTCAATCACCATTTCAGAGACATGCACATGTCGGGCAGGTGATTCGTCAAAAGTCGAACTTATCACTTCGCAATTCGGACCACGAACTTCGCGCTCCATATCGGTTACTTCTTCAGGACGCTCGTCGATCAACAACATGATCACATACGTTTCGGGGTAGTTCTTCAGTACGGCTCGCGCCATCTGTTGCAACAGAATCGTCTTACCTGCCCGTGGGGGACTGACGATCAATCCGCGTTGCCCAAAACCAATTGGCGTAATCATGTCGACGATTCGAGTACAAACTTCGGTAGAATCGTGCTCCAGTACAATTCGTTGATACGGATGTAATGGTGTTAAATCATCAAAATGGACCCGGCTAATATTCTCATTTGGGTCAACTCGATTAACCGTTTCGACTCGCAGCAATGCAAAATACCGTTCATTTTCTTTCGGTGGACGAATTTGCCCCGCTACCGTAACACCCGTTCGCAAATTGAAACGGCGGATTTGGCTGGGTGAGACGTAAATATCGTCCGGACAAGACAAATAGTGATAATCTGGGCTACGCAAAAATCCAAAACCATCGGGAAGAATCTCAAGAGTCCCTTCGCCATACATAAGCCCGCTGGTTTTGACCAAGTTCTTTAAAATACGAAAGATTAGTTCTTGTCGTTTAACGCCAGCAACATCACCTAGTTCAGCCACTTCTGCTGCCATTAATAACTCAGGCATACTCATTTTCTGCAATTCAATCAGTCGCGTCTGTTCACTCGGGTCGGTGACCAATTGATCGCCAACTTTTTCGCCTTTGTCTAATTCGCGACTGATTTGTTCAGCGAGCGACAATGTATCCGGCCCGGGCCGATTGTTAATAAATTCGCCATCCGTGTCTTGGAACTGCGGCGAACTACGCGCTGCAGCATTCGCAGCACTTACGTCCTGCTCATCCACGGGAGAATCATCAATATTAGGATTTTGTTTTTCTGACATCTTATTAATTCACTGATGCGATTAGGACTGCCCACATTGTCTGTAATTGTTTTTGTGTGTCTTCTCTTGTTCCAGCATTGTCAAGGATTAGATCAGATCGACTTCGTTTTTCTTGCAACTTGAGCTGAGATGCTTGACGTTGAATTATTTCTTCATCAGACCAACCACGTTCACGACAACGCTGCCAACGAACAGACTCACTGCAATCCACAAAAATTACCTTGTCACAACACTGATCCCACTTGGCTTCAAACAACAACGCTGCATCGACAACAATCGAAGCCGAATTCCCAGCGATTTTAAACGTCTTGATAAACTTCTCTAATGCATGTTGAATTCTTGGATGCGAAATCGATTGCAAGAACCGAAGTTCCGTCACAGCATTATCATCACGCCCAAAAACAATGCCAGCAACTGCCTGGCGATTCACCTCACCGTGGGAGCCAAAAATTTTATTTCCCCAGCGTTGACGCAACAATTCCTTGATCTTGCCTTCGCACAATACGTCATGCCCCGCTCGATCTGCATCGAACACTTGTGCACCCCAGTCTTTCAACAAACCAGCAACAAAACTCTTGCCAGATCCAATACCGCCACTGAGACCTACAACAATGGTTGGTTTTTGTGAGACCATAGGACTATCTAGTGCCAATTTTTATTTGGACACGTATCCGAGTGACATCAATGTCAGCGCATAGCAACATCGCTGCTAAAAAACTACATTGAAAAGGGAAATCGAAATTTACTTATGGAGGGAAATACTCGCCGGAAACGCAATCACAACGGAATGTGTGCTGCGACCATTGAGAGAAAAGGAATACTGAGGGGGGGGTAGTAATCGAAATAACAGAAACAATAACCAATTTGAATACTACGGTCGTTATTATAGACTCACCAGTGACAATAAACCAGACGCTATTTGATACGAATATTTACTATCCTCTTGGTCGATTTGTGATCGTTCGTGGTCTTTATTTACATTGAGCCCAATTATCACCAACACAAATATCCACCTTCAGCGGCACAGATAATTCCACCGCAGACATCATCTCCTCGCGTACCATAACCGTCAGACGTTCGACCTCCTCTGCCGCTACTTCAAACACTAACTCATCATGAATCTGCAGCAACAGTCGCGCTTGAAAATCGTCCGTTTTAAGACGCTCGAGCACAGATATCATGGCCACTTTGATAATATCTGCCGCCGATCCTTGAATCACCGTGTTAATCGCTATCCGTTCCGCTAGATTCCGCTGACGCTTATCTTTCAACGACTCTGGGTCTCGCACATCAGCCACGTTGCGATGTCTTCCCAAAATCGTACTCACTCGACGATCACGGTGAACTGTCCGCAGAGTATCCAACATAAACGCTTCGACTCCAGGGTACTGCCTAAAATAAGAATCAATAAACTCAGCCGCTTCGCCATTTTCAATCCCCAATGCTTTTGCCAACCCAAAAGCAGATTGCCCATAAATCACCCCAAAGTTTACCGCCTTTGCTCCCCTCCGCATCTCCACTGTAACTTCATCTACTGGCACATCATAAACTTCGGCAGCCACATTTGAGTGTATATCTTCATCATCAATAAATGCTTGCTGCAATGTTTCGTCTTGGGAAAAATGCGCTAACACTCGCAATTCAACTTGCGAATAGTCTGCCGCCAACAACTTCCATCCCTCTTCACTCGGAATAAATGCCGAGCGAATTTCACGTCCTTCTACGGTCCGAATCGGAATATTTTGCAAGTTGGGATCCGTCGAACTCAACCTCCCTGTCGCCGCAACATCTTGTTTAAACGCCGAATGCACTTTTCCTGTGATTGTATTTAACAACTCGGGCAAAGCATCAACATAAGTTCGCTTCAATTTGGTAACTTGTCGGTATTCTAAGATCAATGGCGGTAAATCGCTGACTCCCATCCGAGTCAGTTCATTCAAAACACCAGCGTCGGTACTCATCCCTGTTTTCGTCTTCTTGATAACCGGCAACCCCATGTCCTCAAACAACACCTTGCTCAACTGTTTAGGCGAATCAATATTAAATTCTTGCTCAGCCACTGCGAAAATTTCACCTGTGAGCTTTACAATTCGCGCGGCAAATCGCACACTCATCGTTTTCAACAACTCGACGTTGACACAAATGCCGTTGTATTCCAATTCTGCCAACACATCGATCAACGGCATTTCAACTTCTTGAAACAGCGTTAATAATTTTTTTTCCTCCAACTGTTGCACTAACGTCTCATATAGTCGCAATGGAATATCTGCATCTTCCGCGGCATAATAGGCCACTTTTTCTAACGGAACTTGATCCAGTGTGACCTGTTTCTTCCCTTTGCCAGCTAACGTCTCGTAACTGACTGGCTTATGTTGCAGATAATACTCTGATAAAAAATCTAGGCTGTGATTACGCTGGTCTGGCTCTACCAAATAATGCGCAACCATCGTATCGACAAATAATCCGGCCAGTTGGATACCGTGATTCCGCAATACGACCATGTCATATTTCAAATTTTGACCAACCTTGCGAATCGCAGGGTCTTCCAAGACACCCCGCATCAATTCACGTACCTCCTCGCCATCCAACTGCACGTCTCCATCCATACTGCGGACAGGAACATAATACGCTTTGCCAACTTCCCAAGCGAACGAGTAGCCGACTAAATCCGCACTGCGAGAATCTAAACCTGTCGTTTCCGTGTCTATACTCAGAACGTGCTCGCTGGTAATCTTCCCCAATATATTTTCCAATTGTCCCAAGGACGTGATGGTCACGTATTCAACTTCCCAAACCGCAGCAGTTGGTTTCGTTTGAGCGGACAACAAGCGTTCTCGTAAAGTGCGGAATCCAAATTCATCACACAATAATTCGACTTGCTCTGCATCAACATCGCTGACGATTGCCGAGGGCCATTCGAATTCGATGGGAACGTGGCGGTCTAAACGCACTAGCTTGCGACTCAACATCGCATCCTCTCGACCATTCATTAAGTTCTCACGCCGATTCTTCGCCTTGACCGTTTCCGCATTGTCCAAAACGCCTTCTAACGTGTCAAATTGTTGCAACAAAGCAGTGGCCGTTTTAGGTCCAATTTGATTGACGCCTGGGACATTATCAACACTATCACCAACCAGTGACTGGAAATCAACCACTTGATCAGGTCGAACTCCCCACACTTCATGCAAATCATCCGCAGCAAAATAACTGTCTTTGCGAATGTTATACATCTGCACATTGTCGCTCAACAACTGCCGACAATCCTTGTCGCTTGTTACTAGAAAACATTTGTTGCCACGCACATCCGATTGTTCAGCCAACGTTGCCATGATGTCGTCCGCTTCAAAACCGACTCGTTCTAGACACCGAATCCCCATGGCTTCGAGCATGCGTTTGATCGGTGGTATCTGCGCCCGTAAATCGTCCGGCATCGGATCACGGTTCTCTTTGTACGCTGGGTACAACTCATGTCGAAAAACATCTCCTGGAGCATCGAATACCGCAATGATGTGCGTTGGCGTTTTTCGTTTTAACAAATCAGCAATGTCACGCACAAATCCAAAAATGGCATTCACCGGTTGTCCAACCGGACCTGTCATCGGCGGCATAGCAAAAAACACTTGGTATATCAAAGAAAACGAATCAATGATATATACGACTTCATCTTGTACGCTGTCACACGCCGATGGCCCCACGGATTCGACTTTTTGTACTTCCCCAACTTCAATGACATTAGCCGGATCGGTGACTTTGGTAACTGCAGTACTCTCCCCATCATCAGACCCTGACGCCGCACAAGTGTCATCAAAATCGGAAAATAATTGTTGTTGTTTTTCGACCCCATCCATGACTTTTTCCACTTTGCTTTTAAATGCTTGCTGGGGACAAACTCCGCCGACACCCAACACTTCGTCGATCTCTTTTTACACGTGCTTGTAAACGCATTTTGTCTTCGCTGCGACAAAAACTGCTCATATAGCACTGTTTAGCTTATTTCCACTACCATAAAATACCAAAACCTGATCGCCAAAGAAGGTAACTATCGTAACGATTAGGTAAAAGATAGGGACTAATCTCGAGAAATGCATACCAATACTGTTATAAAGTCGATACAAAAGAAGCATAATAATTGTTTCGATACTCGTGTCGACAAACCTTGCTTGAATTTAACTGATTTCATAGGTAATCGAAATCGCTTTCTTATATAATAAATATTAATAATACACCGGAAACGGAACAGGCGTTTTAATAAACACCAGACAGTGCACGCTCCTTTTTTTCACCTTTAAATCTTAGTGGTTCTCCCTTTAGAGGACACAGAATAGGTTCACGATGGCCCAGCGAAAAAGACAAAACAACGGCGAAAATCAAAAACTCACCATTGCATTTATCCTCTCCGTCTTAACCTCCCTCGGGTTAATGGTTACGGTTGGGTTGATGTTCCAGAGTCTCGAAACCAAGGAACAAGCCAAGATTGTCGCTGTTAATGCCAAGCAAGACGCTGAGAAAATTACGGTAAGCGCCGAATACGTTAATCTAATCGCCCGTCACGTAATCGATTCCTCCGTTTCTAGAGCTGCCATCGAAACTTATGACGAAACAAACGGCCCAAACATTCAGGCAAATCAAAAACAAATAGGTGAGGCGATTTTACAGAAGTACGCTGCCTTTCAACAATCCTATCCTGGTCTCGCTGCCGACGCAGCATCGTTGAATTATGAAAAAGTCCCTGAGCTGTTAACGGCTCGAAATAAAACATTGCTGGGTGAAAAGAAACAACTTGAAAACCAAGTTGCTTCCCTGACAAGTCAACTCAAGGTCGTCACGACGACTCAACACACTAACACAACCCAGCAGCTGACCAAGTCGAGTACAGCCGTCGCATCCGCCCAAAAGGATCTAGCTGACTTTCGAACCGACCGTCAAAAAACGGCTGCCGATTACGATACTGCCATCAAGAAACATAGTGATGAATTAGCTGCCAAGGATCAACAAATTGCTGGCAAGGACACCGCAATCCAGAACGCCACTCAGCGACTGAGTGACCAAGAAGAAAAGAACCTTGTCGCCCAGCTCAAAGCACGCCCCAAAAGCGAACGTTTTGAAATCCCTGACGGAAAGATTACATCTGTTAACGAAGCCTCCGGAATCGTTTGGATTAATATCGGCAGCCGAGATCAACTCAAACCTCTAACTAACTTCAGCGTCTACCCTGCCACACAACTTGGAGTGATGCGAGGGCCTGGAGATATCAAAGCCAAAATTGAAGTCATTAAAATTCTCGACGGACAATTCGCCCAATGTCGCATCATCGAAGACAGCATTAATGATCCCATTTTGATTGGCGACCAGATCTACTCACCTCTGTGGCAACGAGGGATTCAAGTTCACTTTGCTCTTGTCGGTTTCTTTGATATCGATGGTGACGGCAAAAGTGATCGTGATAAAGTCAAAAACATAATTCGTTCCGCCGGTGGTATTATTGATGCTGAATTGTCTATCGAAGACACCGCCGATCCAGAAAAAGCAAATCTGATTCGCACAGGTAACGTTACCGTCGATACTCAATATCTGGTTCGGGGTTCAGTAGATGCAATCATCAACATCGACCGCACAACCTATAACCGCTTTGAGGAAAAAGCAAAGGATTACAATGTTGAATCCATCACCATTAATTCACTATTGAATTATGCTGGCTACAAAAACACTCGCGATGCCGTGGGCCTGAGCCGAGGATTTAGTAACGACGACCCTAAATCGCTTGTTAAACCGGTTTTAAAAGAGCCCAGTAAAATAAATCAGCTGCGCAAGCCACCAACACGTGGCACCGATGGTGCATTCTAGAGCACACATAGCGGGAATCACTGGTTGTAAACAGCGGTGCATTAATCTTGCGTGAACTGCTGCATTTTCAACGGCGTACCGTTATAATCTCGATTAACTATTCGCTTCCCATTGCACTACAATGGGAAGCGATTGCTACAGCCAATTTCGGAGAGTTATTTAATGTCGATACCTATGAATTCACAACAAGTTCTTGATCGCGAGTACTTGGAAATCCGGGGGAAGATTCTCGAAGTCGCGGCGTCGCTTGACCGCCTAGAGCGCGCCACTGGCGATGTAGCCCAAGACCCGCGGATGGCACTGATGCACCAAGGGTTACAGATTGCCCTTCAATCCAATGACGCTCATGGTGATTCACGGGCTAAACAAATTCAACTGCTCTTTTCGCGAGAGTATGCTGATTCTTGGCGACAGGACTTTGATTTATAAGCTAAGAATTATGCATTCGTCTATTTGAATCAATTCTCCGTTAATCACAAAATAGAAAAGACATCGTTATGGACTACTTCGATCCTCACATACATATGGTTTCACGGACCACCGACGATTACGAAACACTCGCAAAAATGGGATGTGTTGGCATGAGTGAGCCGGCTTTCTGGGCGGGCTTTGACCGTGGAAGCGTGGATAGCTTTCGTGATTATTTTCATCAACTAACAGATTTTGAACCGCAACGAGCGGCTCAATACGGAATCCAACATTTTACTTGGCTGTGCATCAATGCTAAAGAAGCCGAAAATGTTGAACTCTCTCGTGAAGTGATCGCGATGATTCCAGAGTTTCTCGACCGCCCCAATGTTTTGGGCATCGGCGAAATTGGCTTAAACAAAAATACCAAGAATGAATCCACTATTTTCCTTGAGCACATGGAATTGGCGATTCAATACAACCAACAAATACTCATTCATACGCCCCACCTTGAAGATAAGTACCAAGGCACGCGGATGATTCTCGACATGCTCACTTCCGATTCACGCATCGACCCGACGCGAGTTTTGGTCGACCATGTAGAGGAACATACTGCTACTGAAGTACTCAATCGTGGATTTTGGGCAGGCATGACGCTCTATCCCATCACAAAATGTACTCCACAACGTGCAGTCGATATCATTGAAATGTGTGGTGGTGAGCGACTATTGGTCAATTCGGCTGGCGACTGGGGACCTTCGAAACCGACCGCGGTTCCCGATCTCATCTTAGAAATGCGGCGCCGAGGACATTCCGAAGATTTGATTCGTAAAGTTGTCTATGACAACCCAATTGAATTTTTCAGTCAAAGTGAAAATTTTAATTTCCAACCGCGAGATTAGCGTTAATCTTCTCGGCAAACTTCTGCGATCAACATTTCAGCGAGATCCAGATCACACCAACTTTGACCCTGCAAAAGATCCGGCTGATTAGAAATAATCACGCTCTGTTGATCTTGGTCCGCTGAGGGAACTCCATGCGAGCCGCAAATCAAAGTCGCATCGAGTGGTGTGCTACGAGTTGCCATATCAAAATACAACTCAACAGGGTCATAACCCGGTTTGCGATGGATATCTACCGTCCGTGCGAATGCGGGACAAGCATCATCTTGCAACCACCAATAATAAGCTTGCCAACTATTTTCAGTTGAAATCAACATCAATTCGCCACTGCGTTGATGCGCTAATCCACGCTCTGCTTGCTCCGCGACCGTCAATACTTCAGCAATCCCAACCACCGACTCAAACAACTGCTTAACACGTTGAATCACCACAGGATCCGCATCCTTAATAAAGACATGCGAGAACTGGTGATCGACCAGCGCCCACGCTGAACTATTCAAATCCAGATGTTCACCATCACCTTCAACTCGAACTTGCAGCAACCCCGCGTCACGTAGCACTCGATTTGGATACGTTACATGGTCAACTTCGCCAATCACATACTCACTAGCAAAAACCCAGGTAACATCCGCTGGATCCAGTACCGCGTGCACGCCATCAGCTAAAACTTGAATCACTCCGTCCAGTTCCTTGACCGCCGCCAAGGCCTCCGGACTATTGGGTCCTTGTTTTTGAGCAGCGTAATCGAGATGCGGTAAATACAGAAATGAAAAACGGGGGTGGTTCTTACTTATCGCTTGCACCGCACTACGAATAATCCACTCCGTCGACTGAATGTTTGACAGTGGGCCCCAGAAGTGCTTCAGTGGAAAATGGCCAAGGCTTTCAAGCAATTCGCCATAGAGCTGCGTTGGTTTGGTGTAGCACCATAGAGATTCGGATCCATCGGGATTGTGCACCGGCGCTGGCATACAAATCCAATCCGCTCCACAGCCTTTACTCAGCATGGGAAACCAAACGGCCGAAGTTAAATCTGGAGATATCGCGTGCAACCGATCCCAAATCTGAGGTGCCTGGATCTTATCGTTCCAGGCCGTCCACATTTCAACTTTTTGCTCTTCCCGCCAATAAAATCCATTGGCAATCACGCCATGCTCCGCCGGAGGTTTCCCCGTTAACATCGTTGCTTGCGCGGGCCAGGTTACGGCTGGAAACGTCGACTTTAAAGGTTGCTGATCACCCGCAGCGGTTAAGGCCGACAACGCTGGCATTTGTGATAAATCGACCTGTCTCAATCCTGGAATACTGCAATACACCACGTGTCGCATCGATAAAACTCCTATCCGCTAACCTCAGCCCGAGCACATCAAGTGGCCCGAATCCATTTTGATATAGTCAACATCGGTAACAATAAAGCAATCGTCAATACCGCCATGCTAGAGTCACTTACAATAGCCACCACACACGCATCCAAAAAAATCAATGAACGCAAACAATGTACAACTCCAACTTGTACTCGTTCTGGTCGTGGATCGAAAATCGCGGCTACCGCACGGTAGAGAATTAATATTGCCAGAACACCAAACAGTAATCCAGTACTATCGGGTTTCAATTGCAAACGACCACTTGGGGCTAGCTCCGTTGGAAAACTAGACAGGCACACAAACCCTAAAGCCATGATGGCAACACCGAAACTCAAGAGCCAGCGGTTACTCGTGCGCGCCTCTGTTCGTGCAAACCACGTTAAACCTGTGACGAAAACTCCGATCCCACCAGCAATGAATAAATGGTGCTTTTCGAACCCACAAAAGATTGCCTTATCGCTAACGACATAACTCATCCCTAACAACACATTTAACGTGCGGCACATCCCCATCATCAGTGGAGCGAGCGGTGTTTTTTTTAACACTCGGTTGTATAACAAAACCGAAACTGCAATGGCACTTCCAAGCAAGCAACCACGCATGCCTGCCGTACTAGCAAACAGAATTCCAGCAAGCATCAGGCCCATTCCAAACCAAACGGCCACTCTTAATGGGATTACTCCCGCAGCCAACGGCCGATTGGACCGCTGCTTTTTATCTTGTTCAATGTCAAATACATCATTGAGCACCATGCCCGAGCTATATAAACAAAACGTTGCTGCGAGCAACCCTGCCAATGGCCACGCATCGCGGATACGCAATGTTAATATACCTGCATCGCTCAATACAACGAGATACCCCATCAATATATTGGCAAACGCCGTGAACACGTTACCGATTCGCAGCAGTTGCATCCAAGGGTGCAACTTGAAACCGCTACTCGTCTGAGTACCGTTTGGGGTCGGTGGTGCGAGAGATTCAGATGTTTTTTCAGACCGGTCATTACTGTTCATGAACTAGCACTCCGATAACTCCGCAGCGCGCGCTTAAATATGCGGCGACTAACAAATAGGCTGCCGATGCTGGCACATAGTGCAAACGCAGCAAGTTGCCAATCCGCAGAGGTCATACCGTCTAAAGGTCTCGCTAGGAATCTAGCCGGAATATTTACGACTAATAAGACCGGAATAAAAAACGTAAAGGCAATCCATAAGCCCATGCCCCACCCCGTTTTATAAATTTCCATCGGGTAGCGTGAAAAATTGGTTAGGTAGAACCAAAAATTGTAGAGCGTCTGATTTCGTCCGAACCAAACACTGGTGGCAGCCAAACTGATCATCACGCTATACATAATCGCCACACCGCAAACCAAATAAAGTGGATACAGAAACAACACCGGCCATGCCAATACCAGCGGAACATCTGCCACGACCATCAATTGATACAGACTATAACTCAACAAACCAATACCCATCATGCACGTTGAGAGACTCGACCAGTCGATTCTAGGAAATGAAATAATAAACTGAGTGTCAATTGGTTTGAGCAGTGCGAAGTCAAAATTACCGGTGCGTATGAGTTCACTGAACTCTTGCGCATTGGGCATGAAGAACGTTTGGATAATACTGTTAATAATCCAAGTTGTTGCCAAAAACACAAAGAACTCATATTTTCCCCAACCGGTTTGTGCACCAATCTCGTTGGTAAACTGAAAAATAATTATATAAAACCCAACATTCATAATCGCCCACGACATTGTGGAGATGCTCTGCAAGATGAAATTTGTGCGAAAAGACATGTCGCGAATTAAACTGTTACGCGCAAATGTCAGAAACACCTTGCCATACCGAGGGCGAAAAGCTGATTGTTGTTGCCGCACGACGCTACCCCCCGAATCCGCTGTAACGCTGAATACCACGCTGGAACATGATGCGTGCTAAGACAACAAACACGAGGAGCCAGCACGCTTCATTTGCTAAACTTGTCCATAATTCTGAACGCGGGATTTTATCTAGGAAAATAGCCGCCGGCATATAAGCCAAATATTGAAAGGGGAGCACTTTCACGATTTCGTATGCCCAACCGGGTAACAGATTCAAGGGGAACATGTGCCCAGATAAAAAGAAGCTGAGCAAATTATATATAAAGACCAACGAACTCACTTCGAGAAACCAAAAAGCAACCAAACCTAAACTCGCCTCGATAAAGAACCCGAGCAAAAACCCCATAAACAGTGACAAACAAAATGCGATGAGCACTTCCACATCGGGCCAACCATCAAAAAAATCTCGGCACAGAAAAAAAACAAATGCAAAGGGGACAACGGCAATCGTATAATAGGCGGCCTTATGGGCGACGCGACCAAGCAACATAAACCCCAGCATGTCGACTGGTTGAATCAAGAACTTTTTGATTTCACCATTGCGGACTTGCAACGCGATGCCGCCACACAATCCCGGCATGCTCGAAAAAGCCCTACTTATCATCGTTAACATGTAATAAGCAATAACCGTATTACGTGTGTAGCCAGCGATCTTTGATTCCGGGGAAGCTTGAAAAATCGCTGTCCAGAGAAATATCTGTGTTATGATCGGCAAAAAACGCATCAGCGTCCCGAGCGCAAAATCCCCGCGATAAACGAACCGTTCTTCCATGGCGATTCGAAAAATAACCCACCATGTCGTGAATCGTGCTCGCAGCGGTATTCTATTATCCTCGACGGTGGTAATAGTCATAGTCCCTGCCCGTCGCCGATAGATTCAAATTCATCATCGTCGATTTGCTGCACTCGACCCGCTGTTACTTCCGAGAACACAGTTGCAATAACGTCCTCTAGCGGTGGATCCTCTACAACAACATCGTCAACTTGATAGCCGTCCAAGATCGTGGACAACATGCGGGGCACAACATCTCGAGTAACCGTTAACTTGATGCGAGGTGTTTCAACATCGGTCACATTGCCGAATTTTTTCAAAGCAGCCAGCAACGAATCATCAATGGCATCACGAAATTGCAATGTTATCAATTTGCGTTGATCGGTACTTTTAATGATTCCTTCTAGCGAACCATCGTACTTTATCAATCCGTCCGCGATGATTACCACTCGCTTACATAAGGCGGCAACATCTTTCATATAGTGACTAGTTAACAAAATCGTAATCTTGCGTTTCTGTTGATAGTATTTGAGGAACTGTTGAATATTATGTTGGGCAACGACGTCCAAACCAATCGTCGGTTCATCTAGGAATAACACCTCTGGACTGTGTAGCAGAGCTGCCGTCAATTCCATTTTCATTCGCTCCCCAAGTGATAGTTCGCGAACTGGTTGCTGTAACAAATCTTGCAGATCTAGCAAGTCCGTCAATTCATCCAGCGTGTTCTGAAAGACATCCGCTTCAATACGATAGATCTGTTGATGCAGCCGAAACGATTCTTGTGCTGGCAAATCCCACCACAACTGATTCTTATTTCCCATCACCAAGGCAAATCGACGTCGATATTCGTTATCACGCTGCCAGGGGGTATACCCTAGGACCGTGGCTGTTCCTGACGTGGGGTGGATCACGCCGGACAATAATTTCAGGGTCGTCGTTTTACCAGCTCCATTGGGCCCTAGAAACGCAACAAACTCGCCTTGCTCGATTTGCAGATCAATGCCCTGAACGGCTTTGACTTGCTTGTATTCGCGACTAAACAACCCACGTAGAGACGACCTGAGGCCCTCTTTCTTCTGATATACCTGATAGGTCTTTTCCAGACCTTTGATTTCGATAATCGCCATGTTGAAATTATAGATGCCGCTGCAAAGACAAGACAGTACTACAACAGCATTGTGTTATCCTTATTTACAGGAAGTTCATGCTAAGTTTGCTCAACAAACTTTTGGCATCTTTCATCAATTCAACCCACTGCGTAAAATGCAGACTCGATCAACAACGATCACAAACATGGGGACTATATTTTGACAACGGCAGTAAGAATCGGACTAGGGCACGATACGCATCGAGTTGGCTCGGGTGGCAATATGCTGCTAGGAGGAGTTAAAATTGAATGTGACCATCACTTGATTGGTCATAGCGATGCCGATGTACTATTGCACGCAATTACCGATGCTATTTTAGGAGCCAGTGCACTCGGCGACATAGGTCAGTTATTTCCCGATACGGCCGCCGAAAACAAAAATCGATGCTCCCAAGAGATGTTACGGACTGCTTATGAACAAATACAGGCAGCGGGTTGGAAAATCAACAATCTAGACTGTGTTATTCTTGCCACAATTCCTAAAATCAGCCCGCACCGTGAGGCGATAATCAACAATATAGCGCAATTATTGGAAATCAACTCTACACAAGTGTTTGTCAAAGGAAAAACTGGCGAACAAGTTGGTCCCGTGGGTCGCGGCGAAGCAGTCGTTGCCCATTGCGTTGTTCTGCTGCAACAACAGTAATAACAAAACAACTATAACAATGACCACTAAACCGACTGGGCTTGGAGAATGATACGCGTTTACAACACTCTTACAAAAACCAAAGAAGATTTTGAACCACTACAAGCGGGGAAAGTGGGAATCTACCTCTGTGGCCCAACAGTTTATGCACAAAGCCATATCGGACATATGGTCGGACCAGTCATCTTCGATTCTATCAAACGCTATCTACAATATTCAGGCTATGACGTCACCTGGGTCGTGAATATTACAGACGTAGACGACAAGCTAATTGTGAAGAGTCGCGAACAGGGCATTTCCATGGAGCAGCTCGCGACAGAAATGACGGCTGACTATTTAACAAACTTGAAATCGTTGGGGGTCGACCAAATCGATGTGATGCCTCGAGCAACTGAACACATGAAACACATCATTGCTTTCATTGAATCCTTAGTGGACCAAGGATTTGCCTACGACGTGGATGGCGACGTTTTCTTTGAAGTAGAAAAAGATGCAAACTATGGGCATCTAAGCAACCGCTCACTCGATAGCACGCAGGGAGCAGGCGGCGAGGCGGCAGCACGCAAACGATCAGCCAACGACTTTGCTTTGTGGAAATCCGCCAAGCCCACAGAACCAAGTTGGGACAGTCCCTGGGGAGCTGGTAGACCAGGTTGGCACATTGAGTGTTCTGCTATGAGCCGAGAAATACTTGGCGAAGAATTTGACATCCATGGCGGTGGGTTAGATCTCGTTTTCCCCCATCACGAGAATGAACTGGCTCAAAGCGCCTGCTGCCATGGAAAACCTATGGTTAAGTATTGGATGCACAATGGGTTGATGCGAGCCGGTGGCAATGATGGAAAAGTTGGCGGTCGCGCGGAACAGGATGGGGATGACGACGAACAAGCAACTGTCGAGACAAAAATCAGTCGTTCACGAGGTGCCGGAGGCTTGGCGGATTTAATCGGCCGCCAAGGTGGACAACGCATTCGTTTCTTTCTGTTGAAATCTCATTACCGTAGCACCATTGTTTTTAGTGAAACAGGGATTGAAGAAACGGGGAAAGCACTGACTGCGTTCGAACGATTATTCGAGCGGTTTCAAAGGATTAGTGGTAATTCATTTTTCGAATTGCCAATTGCAGACAATAAATCCACTGGTGATTTTGATGCTGGTGAATGTGACTTTTTGTTGCAAGTACAAGCACATCGGGCTCAGTATCTAGCCAAGATGGATGATGACTTTAATACCGGTGGCGCCATTAGCGATCTGTTTGACCTCGTCCGTAGCATCAATCGATTTATCGATCAAACATCACTCGAATCGGCGGATAATGCTGATACTACAAATAATGCTAGCTTGAAACAAGCGCTGCTAACGATGCGGGAACTCACGGCACTGTTAGGTATTTTCATGAGCGAACAGACGGAGGATGATACGATGGGTGAAGATCAAGGACTGACCGAGCAACTAATGCAATTGATGTTAGCTTTACGTGAAGAAGCTAGAGCCAATAAAGATTTTGCAACCGCTGACCGTATCCGTGACGGACTTCTTGAAGTGGGTATTACCATCGAAGACCGTGCCGACGGCGCACAATGGCATAAATAGCTCTGCGGTCCATGGATTAATAGTCTGGCAATAGCCATGCGTCAATCAGCGATTAGCGAGTCTGTTGATAGACCGCATTTAACAAAGTCTCGACATCTTTGAATTTTTCACCGGATTCAACGGCAGCATCAATCAAGCGTCTCGCATCGGCATCACTATGGCCAAGGCTACGCAGAACTTCACACGTTTGATCTACTAAATCCGGCTCCACATCCATTACCGCTGCCTGATCTCGACCAACAAGCAATGCAAATTTTGCCATCTTTCGACGTAACTTGGCAATGATCCTCTCGGCGGTAGCGGGCCCGACTCCCGGCAACGTCGACAAACCTTTCACATCTTGGTTCTCGATCATCAGTGCCACTTCACGCACAGGTCGCACCATACTACGCAATGCTTTCTTGACGCCGACACCATCCACGCTACAGAACAATTCAAAGAACTCCAACTCGACCTTGCTTAAAAATCCGACCATGCGGGGGTTCATGCGACCTTGCGGGTTTCCTTCGAAATACAAAATGGTATGTAAGCTGAGATCTCCGCCAACCAGTGACTGTACGTTGTGACGAACAAAGTCAGGTACGAGTACCTCAAAATGAAAGGGCCCATTTTCCATAATGATCGAACTATCAAACACTTCGACCAAACGACCCGTTACGTATTTAATCACGACAATCCACCCTTCTATGCACTTTCGATTTATTGGTCATTGTTTTATGAATGTTCTCCACCACCATTGTATTACGACCGACCAATAAACGCGTGACACAATGCTGTTGCTAACGCGTCGGCTACATCCGGAGGTTCGGGGGCTTCCGTCAACTGAAATTCACGGCAAACCGCCAATTGCATTTGACCCTTGGACGCTCGGCCATTTCCGGTGAGTACTTTTTTAATTTGAGTCGCTGCATAATCCTTAATTGGAATTTCTCGCTGTTGGGCCGCCAAACACAAAACCCCTCGAGCATGCGCCATAATAATCGCTGTCCGTGGTCGTTGATAATGTGAATATAGTTGCTCAATGGCCATTTCATCTGGTTTCATCGATTCGAGAACCTCAACCAATCCTTGATACAACCTCAGACATCGTGCGGGTAAGTCGCCCTTGCCACCTCGAAATACCCCCGCCTCAACTAACTCAAACTGCTGACCCGTCTGATCGATGACGCCATAGCCGGTAATATTGACACCAGGGTCAATTCCCAGAATACGACGTTTCTCATTCGTGGTTTGTAGCTGATTCACGTATCGCTTGTGTTGCTGTTCGCAGTAACAGTTTTAATGACTTTTACTTCCTTAATCGTTTTGGAAAGCATACTGATTACCGTCATCTGAATACAGAGCTAAATCATATTTTGAAATTCCCACGGCTCGCGTTTGCCTGTTCAGCAGCCCAAGTCGAAAGCCGACATTCACTCAGCATAGATTAGCATGTCCGGTTTTGATATACTTTTGCTCACGTAGACTATCTATCCGCTATCCGCCAAACTTTCGAGAGTTAACTATGAATCGGGAAAAAATCCTAGGACCCGTCGGTTCTGCGGAAAATGATGACCGTTCATTGCGGCCACAACGGATGTCCGAGATGGTGGGTCAGCGGGAAGTATTTGAGCGACTCGAAATCGCAGTTCAAGCCGCTCGACAACGCGAAGAACCGTTAGGACATATCCTATTTGACGGTCCGCCCGGATTAGGAAAAACTACCTTTGCCACTTGTATCCCGCACGAGTTAGGAGTCCCGATTGAGATGACATCGGGAGCGGCGCTGCGCGCACCAAAAGATCTAATCCCCTACCTGACCAATATCCAAGATCGAGCGATCCTGTTTATTGATGAAATTCATCGCATTCCCGCAAATGTCGAAGAATACCTTTATACCGCGATGGAAGATTTTCGCATTGATCTGGTCCTCGGCGATGGCCTTAACGCGCGAACCATCAATATGACAATTAGACCTTTTACACTCATCGGTGCAACAACCCGAGCAGGTATGCTGACGGGACCGCTGCGAGATCGCTTCCAAATGCGCGAGCACCTTGATTTTTACTCGGACGAAGAATTAACGCAAATTATCAAGGGGAATGCAAAAAAACTACAGCTGGAAATTGATGATGAGTCAGCCAATATAATTGCAATTCGTAGCCGTAGCACGCCCCGCATTGCAAACAACCGCTTGCGGTGTGTGAGAGATTATGTAACTGCTAGGGCCGATGGAAATATCGACCCCGATATAACCCGCGCAGCACTCTTAAAATGGGAAATCGATACTCTCGGACTCGATAAAATGGACCGCAAGTACCTTGAAACTCTCATTGATGTCTTTGGCGGTGGCCCAGCTGGGGTTGAAGCAATTGCACATACTATTAATACGGCGAGTGATACCCTCGTTGATGAAGTTGAGCCCTTTTTATTGAGGACAGCAATGGTAGTTCGTACTCCTCGAGGACGAATTGCGACTCAAAGAGCATTCGATCACATGGGAATGGCAGGCGAACCTGTCGATATTGACGTCGAATCAGCAAGGGATGACCAAGATACCTTGTTTACGGAATAATCTACAACTTAACGCGACTCAATCCAATTCCACCAGCCTTCCAAGTCATTCATCCCGCAGTGGCGATCGCATTTCTAACAATTAGCCTGTTGACAGAGCTTAAGGGCACTTCTAGGATTGGTCTTTTGCTGATAATATTAGTTAATAACACCA
>JABJJO010000129.1 GCA_018660825.1 Planctomycetaceae bacterium
AAGTCGTCTCGAAAGTCCTCAATATTATGACATTGCTCGATCTGAATTGCTCAACCCTCATCTTGCATGAACCTGGCATACTCGATCAGATCGGTGCCTATGCGAGTTCGTGGAGTTGTTGCCGAGCGTTGATTGTCAGTGATCCTGGAATTGTCGCCACTGGGCACCCGCAACGCGCCATCCAATATCTACAACAAGCGGGAATTCAAACTCAGCTATTTACCGATGTGCATGAGAATCCTTCGACGGATGATGTTCAGCGAGGCGTCGAGATTGCCAACGAATTCCAGCCCGATTTACTTATCGGTCTTGGTGGTGGCAGTTCGATGGATTGTGCCAAGGGAATCAACTTCCTCTATTGCGGTGGTGGTCAAATGCAAGACTACTGGGGGATTGGAAAAGCAACGGAGCCGATGTTACCAATGATTGCTATTCCCACAACCGCTGGAACTGGTAGCGAAACTCAGTCATTTGCACTAATCTCCGATGCTAAAACTCACGCCAAAATGGCCTGTGGCGACAAAAAAGCAACTTGCAAACTTGCCATCCTCGATCCAGAACTTACACTCACACAACCAGCCCATGTCACAGCACTTACCGGCATTGATGCTCTCGCACACGCACTAGAAACTTATGTCACAACGACACGCACTGACTTGTCGATGGATTATAGTCGCCGCGCCTGGGAACTATTATCAGTAAACTTCATCAACGTCATCGATACGGCGAACAACTTAGAAGCTCGCTCGGCAATGCAACTAGGGGCTTGTCTCGCAGGACTTGCTATCGAAAACTCGATGCTCGGAGCCGCTCATGCACTAGCAAACCCACTGACTTCCCATTTTAATATTGTCCATGGGCAAGCAGTCGCAAGCATGTTGCCCCATGTCATCCGATTTAACGCGCAATCGATGGAATCTCAATATTGCGAACTAGCTGTGGCCACAAATGCGGTGTCCGGAGACGATTCCGAGGCCCTCGCCACATTTATTACAGAAATCACGCAACACTCCGGACTCGCGACTCGCCTAGAACCCCAAGGAGTAAACGCTGACCAACTGCCAATGCTCGCTGCGGATGCAGCAAAACAGTGGACAGCACGGTTTAACCCCCGTACAGTAGAAGTAGAAGACTTACTTGCTCTATACCAACAAGCCTTTTGAGCGGTGACCTAACTGTGTAACGCTAGCCGTAGCAATAAGGCTAGATAACAGCCTATAGTGTCCGGAATTCCTACATCCTGATTTGCGTTAAAGGACGGAAATAGCGAAATGACAATCAAAAAGATAATTGCGATTACCGGAATTTGTGTGGTAGCCCTGCTGCTCGGTTCGCCGTTGTTTTTGTCTCGTGCAGAATCACCTCAGCCAACCTCAACCTCAGTGACACAAACTCAACCGGAACAAATAAAACAACGGCCGCCCCAAGTGCGTGTTCCAACCGCTGCCCCTAGCCAACAAGCGAATCCAAAAACAGCGAAGCCATCCGACGCAATGGATCGCTGGACGTATTTTCGTGGCAACGCACTCTCGCAGGGTGTGGCTAATACCACGCTCCCCAAAAAGCCTGTGTTGTTATGGAAGTACGAGGTTTCTGAAGGTGCGTTTGAAGTGACTGCGGCAATCGTCAATGGCATTGTATATATCGGTGACCTCGATGGTACTTTGGTAGCATTGAACCTAGCAACGGGTCAAGTTTTGTGGAAAACTACTATTGAAAGTGGATTTGTCTCATCTCCCGCCTACTTAAATGGCAACATTTACCTCGGTGACTACGATGGTGTCTTCTACTGTTTCAACACCAAAGACGGCTCCCTTGTGTGGAAATATGAAACCGGTGCCGAAGTCAGCTCATCCGCAAATTTCTATAAAGATAACGTGCTTGTAGGTTCCCAAGATGCCACGCTGTACTGCATCAATGCCACGTCTGGAAAACTCACTTGGAAGCATGAACTCGCTGATCAAATTCGTTGCTCCCCGACGGTCGTTGGCGACCGCACATTTGTTGCTGGTTGTGATGCTAAACTACACATCATCGATTTGGAAAAAGGCGAAAAGATTTCTGCCGTCGACCTCGATGGGCCCACTGGTTCGACCCCAGCAGTCGTCGGCGATCATGTCTTCTTTGGAACCGAAGGGGCCTCAATCTACTCCATCAACTGGCGAAAATCTGAAATCAATTGGCACTACACAAGTGAAGAATCTGCGTTGCCTTACCGCAGCAGTGTCGCCCTCAAAGATGACATTTTGATCATCGGCGGTCGCAATCGATTAGTACAAGCTTTTAACACCAAAACGGGCAAGGAACTATGGCAATTCAAAGCGAATGGCCGTGTCGATGCATCACCTGTAATTGTCGGAAACCGCGTGTTTACGGGAAGTTCCGACGGGCGTATCCATGCGTTTAACCTAAAAACGGGCAAGCAAGTCTGGCAATACGAAGCCGGCGGTGATTTCGCGGCGGCTCCTGCGATCGCAGAACAATCCCTCGTTATCGCTAGCGGAGATGGTAAGGTATACTGTTTTGGGGAAAAATAATTTCCCTCCAAAGTTTTCCTGCCCTTTCGTTCCGACTACACTCCACACTAACAATACCTAGCATCCAATAGGTATTAACAAAACTATGACCGAATCCACCGAAACATCCGTTGGCAGTTATTTCATCTCCAACTATCCTCCCTTTTCCCAATGGTCAAGTGATGAACTAGATGAAATTAAGACTGCGTTGGGATCCGCTCCCAACGATTCTCCGTTAGGACTCTACCTGCACATACCATTTTGCAGAAAACGCTGTAAGTTTTGTTACTTCAAAGTGTTTACCGATAATAAAGCTAGTGATATCGAAACGTACGTTTCCGCCTTGTCACAAGAAATCGAATTGGTGTCTCAACAACCCATCATGGGTGACCGTCCTTTTCGTTTTGTTTATTTCGGGGGCGGCACTCCGTCCTACTTAAGTCCGAAACAACTCACCCGTTTGGTCGATCGCTTACGTGAGAACATTGATTGGTCTGCTGCCGAAGAAGTTACATTTGAATGTGAACCTGGCACTTTGTCCGAAACCAAAATCAAAACGCTGAAAGAACTCGGCATCTCGCGACTCAGTTTAGGTATTGAAAATTTTAGCGATGATATCTTAAGCGAAAACGGGCGGGCGCATCTATCCGGCGAGGTCTATAAATCGTGGGAATGGATTACCGCGGCCGATTTCTATAACGTCAACATCGACCTAATTTCCGGAATGGTCGGAGAGACATGGGACAACTGGAAAGATAATATTCGTAAGACGATCGAACTCGACCCTGAAAGTGTCACCATCTACCAAATGGAATTGCCCTTTAATACAGTTTATTCCAGTGATATTTTAGGGGAAAAAATTGAAACACCCGTTGCGAACTGGGAAACCAAACGAGCATGGCTTGATTATGCATTTGATGAATTACTCGCAGCCGGTTATCACATCTCCAGTGCCTATACACTCATCAAAGATCCGGAAAAAGTCAGTTTTAGTTATCGCGACAATCTGTGGTCTGGATCTGATTTACTAGCTACCGGCATCGCCAGTTTTGGGCATGCCGCCGGCGTCCACTACCAGAACCTCCCAGAATGGGATGATTACATTTCCGCTTTGCTCGAAAGAAAAGAGCTACCACTGGGACGCGCAATGCGACCGACAAACAATCAAAACCTCATTCGTGAAATGATTCTACAGCTAAAACGTGGTTACTTGGACATCAGTTACTTTGAAACAAAATACGGTGTTCATATTGTGGAAAACTGGCAGCAACAGTGGCAACAACACCTTGATGATCAAATGCTGACCATTCAGGGCGACCGCATTGAATTGACTCGCAAAGGCTTCCTGCACGCCGATGCACTGCTACCCATCTTTTTCGAAGAAGAGCATCAGGGAGTCCGTTACACCTAATGGAATCCTTGACTTTTATGATGGGGGAATTTGCCGCTGAATTCCCCGCCGACCGCCTCTATGCCAAAAACCATATGTGGGCACTGCCAGTAGAATCCAGCCAGCCAGTCGTAACTCGGTTTGGTTTTACCGCCTACGCTGTCAGGTTGTTGCAAGATGTATATTTTCTCGATTGGTATTTTGATGGGCCGGCACAAGTCACCGCTCGCCAAGAAATGGGAACCGTAGAAAGTAAAAAAGCTGAGAGTTCGTTATACGTACCGTTAGGCGGTGAATTAACTCAATTCAATCCTCAATTGCTCGCCGATCCATCAGGCATCAATGTCGATAAATATGGTGATGGCTGGCTCTTTGATATCCGATGCGATCCCCTTGAGTGCGAAACTCTGATGTCTGTAGAGCAATATCTCGAACACTTAGAACAAGTCTGGAAAATAACCCAGCAAACCATCAAAGGACAACTCAACTAAGTCTTGGGCATTGTTTGACTTTTCACTTGGACTCCATTGAACGTCCAGAAAACTCACCGTAGCCGCATCTTCTAGGTTAAACTACACAGTACTAAATCGCCGTCTTTTTAATTCTTTATCCGTAACCGTAAAATGCAACGTCTGCCAGTTTTTATATCTCAAGGCCAAAGTCGTAACCCGATCAAAAGGGAACTGGAGACACTTGTCGGTGAACAACTGGCACAGCATCAACAACTCGATGTCATTCGCATCCCCAACCTATATGACTTGACGCCGCAAACCCAATCGTTAACGACGTTACAAGACATAACCGGTGATTTCGTAATTATCACTTGGCTTTATGACCGCAGTACCCACTGGATATTGGACCGCAATGGAATTTCTGGGCAGGTTGGTGAAATCGAACTCACCATCGAAACCGACGACGAAGACGCGGAAATGGAGTTGGAAGATGAAGAAGAAAAAGAGCGTGTGGCTACAACTCGCGACATCCCCAACCGTCAAATTTTCAGCCTTTCATTTCCTGCAAGCGACACGCCTGCAGATTTCATAAATGAAGTATTACGCATTGCCGAACTACCTCGCGACAACTCACTAACACAATGGATCCAAGGAAAACCCGACACAGCCAGCTTACAACGATTTCTCGAACCAACTAATGACACGGCACTACAAGGCGATGGGACTCTGCCCATTCTGGGTCAAACTGGCGTAACGGAAATCGAAGATTCTAGTTCGCGTCGGTGGTATCCAGTGATTGACTTTAGCCGCTGCACCAATTGCATGGAGTGTATTGATTTCTGTTTATTCGGAGTTTATGGCGTTGATCGTCTCGACACGATATTAGTAGAAGCGGCTGACAATTGTCGCAAAGGTTGCCCAGCGTGTAGTCGAGTTTGCCCTGAAAACGCTATCGTTTTTCCACAACACAAATCACCGGCAATCGCCGGCGGCGCCGTAGACGCGGGGGGTCTAAAAATTGATCTATCATTACTCTTTGGAGCACCAGATGCGCAAGATACAGCAGCCCGCGAACGCGACGAACAATTGATGCTGGCCGGCCGCGCCCCCGTTGAAGTTACCAACGAATCCACTGCCGACGATTTGGAATTTGTCGAAATCAGCATGCAACGGCGACAAACAGCAATACCTGTACAAGCCCATGATCCGCTAGATTCACTCATCGATAGCCTCGACGAAATCGATTGAGCGATATTTCGCTCCATTCATCTTCGCTCATAGTCGTCCCCGACCCACACGCGCCCCCTAGTTGAAATCTCAACTCGTCGCTGGGACAATGGTTTAGGCAATAAATGATTTGCGGGCTTTTTTAACAGGCAGCGTGCACATCGTGCCAGCGAGATTACACTAGAACAACAACCATTTTAGTTTTAATATAATGAGCAACATTCAATATTTTGGGGCCGTTGGTGATGGCGTTACGGATGACACCGACGCCATTATCCATGCCATCGAAAACGGTGACGGGCATTTGAAACTTCCCGCCGGTACATATCGCATCACACGTCCTCTAGAAATCAATCTCGGTGACAATGGCCCACTCGGAATTACCGGGGCGGCTGGCGCAACCACAATTGTCATGGATGGACCCGGACCTGCAATACGACTCAGCGGGTCACATTCCGGCACCGGTGACCCCGGTTCGCGAAACCCGTCGGTCATCGATTCCGAGCGGATGCCAATCATTGCCGACTTAAAAATAACGGGCACCCATAATGAAGCAGATGGAATCGAATGTCTAGAAACGATGCAAGTTATTTTGCGAAGTCTTTTGATTACCCAAGTACGTCACGCAATACACCTCACTAAACGAAACCGTAACGTCATCATTACGCATTGTCATATCTACTTTAATACCGGAGTCGGTGTTTATCTGAATTCACTTAACCTCCATCAGATCAACATCAGCGACAATCACATTAGTTACAACCGACAGAGTGGTATACGCATCGAACAGAGTGAAATACGAAACCTGCAAATCACGGGTAACGATATTGAATACAACAATTTCCGCGCCCATAATGCTGCCGAAGAACCAACTGCAGAAATCTATATAGATACGACGGCTGAAAAAGCAAGTGTCAATGAAGTCACCATCGCGTCGAATACGATCCAGGCAACCAACAGCAAAGGCGGCGCAAATATTCGCATCATTGAAAATCCAAATGAGAGCCGCCGTCCCGGCTTGTTTGCCATTACTGGCAATGTTATTGGTAGCCAAGAAAACAATGTTCACCTCACTGGCTGCTACGGCATGGTCATCTCGGGGAATACCATCTACTCCGCAACCGAGCGTAATTTACGCCTCGAACAATGTGCCCAATTCACCATTGGCTCAAACGTCTTTCGCCGACACACACCGAGCTATGGCTGCGGTGTGATAGTCAGCCAATGCAAAAACATACTCTTCAGCGGGTGTACGTTTGAAGATGAAGCCGAAGGTGGACAACAATCCGGGTTCCCGTTGCTCGAAATCCAACAATCACAGTTCGTCACCATCAGTGGTAATCAGATCATTAACAGTGTAAAAGCTGGCATCCTGATTTCCGATTCATCACAGTTGAATATCAACGGAAATACGATCAGTGACACTCGACCAACACCACTGATGCAACAAGCCGTTTCACTGTCGGGAAAATGCGCAGACGTCGAAATGACCGGCAACCTTATATCTGGTGTTTCCAACACCAAATAAAACAACATCCTTTCTCAATCCGATTCGGAAACCTAAATTTCTATTCAGAAAGAACTCTGCAGTAACATGCCTACAGTACTAATTACACCAGAAGCCCTGCGTGACCAAGACGGTCCTCATATCGACATTTTAAAAGAAGGCGGGTTTGACATCAGCTTTCCCGCAGATACCACACTTGCACGAGGCCATCACAATGACGATGAAGTCGTAAAACAACTTGCCGGAGTGTCTGCAGCGATCGCCAGTGGTGAAACCTACAACCACAACATCCTGAGCCGCTTGCCTGAATACAAAGTGATCGCTCGTTGCGGTGTAGGATTTGATAAGGTCAATGTTGCTGAAGCGACTAGTCTCAACGTTCCATTAACCATTACCCCCAACTCGAATCACGAAGCTGTCGCTGAGCTGTCACTTATGTTATTGCTGGCCGCCGCCAAGAACCTTCGCGAAATGGACAACATTTGTCGCGCGGGTCGCTGGGACCGCGTGCTACCTCGTCCTATCCGAGGATTAACCGCCGGAATCGTCGGCCTTGGTCGAATTGGTCGTAGCACTGCTTTGCGTTACAAGGCAATGGGGATGAAGCTAATGGCCTACGACCAATACCCCCACATGGAATTCATTGAAGAGCACGGTGTTGAACTCGTCAAACTTGATCAACTCTTAGCACAAGCGGATGTGGTCAGTGTGCATTGCCCATTAAATGATGAAACTCGCAACATGTTCAATGCTGATTTATTTGGGCAGATGAAAAACGATGCCATCTTTATCAACACGGCTCGAGGGGGGTTAGTTGTCGAAGAGGATTTATATGACGCACTGCGCAATGGCAAACTACATTCCGCCGGCCTCGATGTGTTCCAACAGGAACCTCCCCAAGCGGACAACCCATTATTCACACTCGACAACGCGGTCTTCTCACCTCATGTCGCCGGTACTGACCAAAAGAGTCTCTCGGACATGGCCTGCGAAGCGGCAACCTACATCGTCGCATTATCTCGCAATGAATGGCCCAGCGGTTCGGTAATCAATCAAGAACTGGCCGCTAACTGGGATTGGGAAACCAGTCGACAATAAAACTCAACGAACACAAACCGCTGGTGAGGCGCAAACCGCATTTGTGCCGACGGGCGGGTACAAAGCACCTAGAGATTCCCATTAGATCACTTCTTTCCATTCGTGCTCGCAACAAATGAAACTCTGTCTAAACACTTCGACAATTCAGCCCCAACCGCTGCTCGAGAAAATCCAAATCACTGCGGAGGCCGGTTTTGCCGGCATCGAATTATGGATCAATGATATTTACCAATACATCGGTCAGGGGGGAGAAGTCCGAGATGTAGAAAACGCTTTAGCAGACAACGGACTCGAACTTCCCTGCATGATTGCCATCCGAGGATGGGGTGAGGCGCTTGGCAAAGAATATCAACTGCTACTCGATGAAGCCCGTCGACGCATGGAACTTGCTGCCCGCCTCGGGTCACCGTTTGTCGTAGCTACGCCTCCTCGCGAACCATGTGAACAAAATCAATTAACCGATCGATTTGGCGACCTCTTAGAAATTGGGGACGAAATTGGCACCCGACCGACGCTGGAGTACATCAGTTTTTTTAAAGGGCTATCAACCCTCGATGAAGCGTGGCAGATCATACAAACCATCGGCGGCACCGCCACGCTAATCGCTGACTCTTTCCACACTTGGAACAGCCATTCCGATCGCACTCTGTTGGGACGCATTCCTGCCGAGCACCTCAGTCATTTTCACATTAATGACGCACACCCGACGATTAAATGCTGTGAACAAACCGACCCTGATCGTATGATGCTTGGTGCAGGCCCGATAGATTTGGCATTAGAATTCGAGATGCTACACAAAATCGGTTATAAAGGAAGTGTTAGCCTTGAACTCTTTAATGTTGATCTGTGGCAACAAAACCCACTCGCCGTGGCACAACAAGGCTATCAATCTCTACGTAACTTAGCAACTTAACCTTACCTATTCCAAGACAACTATGATTTCAGCACTGCAACTCACAGTTAGCGATTACATCATCTTTTTCGCCGCGATCATTGGAGCAATGATTGTCGGATTGATCGCTGGTCGCAAGGAAGAAACGTCCGAAGATTATTTCTTAGCCGGTAAAAAATTGCGCTGGTTCGCCGTGGCTGGTTCGATCTTCGGTAGTAACGTCAGTGCAAATCATATGGTCGGCATGATGGGCGTTGGCTTTAGTATCGGATTTGCCCAAAGTCACTTTGAAATAGGCGCTATCGCCGGCTTACTTTTTTTGTGCTATGGCTTCCTGCCGGTCTATCGGAAATTGAATCTATACACATTGTCTGAATACCTAGGAAAACGCTATGACGATCGCAGTCGCGTTTCTTATGCCATCATCATGATCATCATCATGGCCTTTGTGCAAATGGTACCAGCACTCTATATCGGTTCGCGAACCATTTGTGAACTACTTGGCGGAAATGCCATCATCCAGGAAGACTCGTCCGCTGCCACAGAACCGACAGTCGTTACAAATAATATCTCTAATTCACCAGACAGTGCGATCTCGAGTCAATTTCAAGTCCAAGCGCCGAAATCCAAAGTATCCATGCCACACTATACATGGTTTGTAATTGCCTTGGGCGTCATTGCTGGTAGTTACACAATTGTCGGCGGTCTCAAGGCAGTCGTTTATACGGACATTATTCAATCGGTCCTCATGCTAATTGCCGGTATTGGACTTGCCGTGTTGGTTTTTTCTCAACTCGGTTGGAATCAAATGCTTGAACTCGATGCCGCCGCAGGTGACGCTTCTAAAATGAATATCTACTTACCGACCTACCACAAAGACCTACCGTGGACGGGCGTATTGACGGGCCTGATGTGCATGCACTGTTTCTATTGGGGTACTAATCAATTTATTGTGCAGCGAGCGTTAGGCGCCGTTAGTGATAAAGAAGCTCGAGCCGGAATCATTTCAGCGGGTTTTCTAAAGCTAACCATCCCCTTCTTCTCGATTGCAACGGGTGTCTGTGCCTATTATCTGCTGATGAATGAAGCAACGGAAGAAGCAGCACGAGCGATGGTAAATGACATTGCCCCTGACACCGTTTTCCCAAAATTAGTCACACGATTTATTTCGCCAATCGGCTTTGGATTAGTTGGTTTAATTGCCGCCGGCGTAATCGGAGCAATCCTCTCCTCAATCGATTCAATGATGAATTCAGCGGCAACGATCATTTCCGTCGACATCTATAAACGATATTTTCGCGAAGATGCGTCCGATCGCGAACTTATCATCACGGGCCGCGTCACCATCGTCATTTTAATGATCACGGCGATTCTGATGGCGTTATTTGTCATGGATCCTAATTCCAACGAGAACTTCTTCTTGCAGATCGCCAACTATCAAAACTATCTCACACCGGGACTCCTCGTCGCTTTTGTGTTAGGTATATTTTGGAAACGAGGTACTGCCCCAGCGGCATTTTATACAATCCTCGCGGGGATTGTGCTCTCGTGGGTCGTCGTCCAAGTTTACGACAGTAACATGCCTCGACCGCTTTATGACATCGCCTTAGATCGAGCAAGTGTGTCTGATTTTCATGCCGGTAATTTCCCTAAAGGGTATTTGAGCCAAAACCTACATGAAATGAACCAAGATCAGTTCGATGCATTTATTGCGAATGACATCCGTCCCAATATTTCTGCCCTACAAAAAATGTTTGGACCAACGCTTAACTTCTTCCACCGAGTCGTTTTTGTACTAGGTCTTTCCGCAATCGTATTTGTCGTCATTAGCTTAATGACACCCAGTGATCCCGAAAAATCCCAGCTTACGTGGACTGGACTTGGTGGTCATCAACCAACACGCTTAAAGGTACTCGCTAAAACACTCTGCCTGTCGCTATTAATTTTTGCCCTCCTTGGGTGGCTTACCGAT
>JABJJO010000073.1 GCA_018660825.1 Planctomycetaceae bacterium
GCCCTGGCAGCTTATAATGACTTGGCAGTAATGTAATTTTTGGAGTACGACCAAACTCACCAGCCATGACGATCAGTGTTTCGTCCAGTTCCCCAGCAGCATCAAGGTCGTCCAACAGAGCACTAACTGCTTGGTCAGTAGGCGGGAACAATTTGTCTTTTAGGTGAGGAAACGCATTTCCGTGAGTGTCCCATGCTTCGTCATTGCCTAAGTTGACTTGAACCATGTTGACGCCCGCAGCAACTAGTCGTCGTGCCATCAGTAGCGACCAGCCAAAACAATTCTTTCCATAGCTCTCCTGAATCTTTTCGTCCGCATTGGTGACGTCCAGTGCATGTTGGACGGTCTTGTCTGTCAGCAGGGAAATCGCTTGTTGGCGGTGTTGATCGAAGAGTTCCGTTTGAGAAGATTTGTCGAGTCGGCGTTTTTGGTCGGTGACAGACTGGACAAGCTTGAGACGATCAACAAATCGATTTTCAGAGAGTCCATGTGGTAACTCGAGGTTAGGAGCCTGAAAAGTTCGCGCTAGATCAGTGCCACGATCCTGATGGTCGAATGCATATTTAGGAAATGCACCATATGACGTTTTGTGGAATGATGCTCCTTCGACGAACCAAGGGTTAGCGTCTTCACCCATCATGCCGGCAAACTGTCCAGGAATGACTCGTCCAGAGTTATGTATGAGTCGCTCAGGCAATACGGCGACAGGCGGTAAGTTGTTGCGGCCTGTTGTTAACGCGTTGGCAATGGCAGCAATTGCTGGATTATCGGTTGGCCGCGGTGCGGATGCATTGAAGCCGACAGGTAATTTGCTGTGCCCCGTTAGCATAATGTGGTGACCGGCGGAATGTTCGTTGGAGGTATGAGTTAAGGACCGAAGAACAGCCCATTTTTCACTGCGCTGAGCCAACAATGGCAGGTGTTCACAAATTTGCAAACCAGGAGTTGCGGTTGAAATTGGCTTGAAGTCACCGCGAATATCGTCTGGGGCGTCAGGTTTTAAATCGAAGCTGTCTTGTTGAGCCAGACCACCGGAGAGAAATATATAGATGATCTTTTTGGCCCGGTTTCCCGTTACGCCCGATAGACTTTGAATGGGTGCTGCCTGTAAAGCGGACACATGGTTCATGCCCAATCCTAGTAATCCGACGGCTCCGGCCTGCAGGGCATGCCGGCGATTAACGATCGCGTGTTGTGGTATTGAGTGGGACATTTCTGTAATTTTATTTTACGGGCTATTAATTGAAGGGTGTAAGAATACTAGAAGAGATTACTGGTTTATCGGTGGTTGTTGCTAGGTTACTTTAGTGTCCAGATATTTACGCGGCGGTCAAATGAACCAGACACTAGCAGATTACCGTTATGAGAAAATGCGAGTGAATAGACGGTATTGCGATGACCGTTGAGTGATGTAATTTTGCGATATGTTTCGAGGTCCCACAGATTGATGACTCCGTCGGTACCGCCACTGGCAAGCCGTTTCCCGTCATGTGAATATGCTAAACTCCGAATATTGCCTTTATGTCCGCGCAAGCGACCAGTTACTTTTCCCTGTTCACGATCCCAAACGGCAATCATACCTTGGCCGCCACCCGTAGCAAATTGATTATTATCGGATTTTGAGTAGGCCACGCTGTAAACTCCTTCTTCATGCTCCGTTACCGCATGGCTTTGCGTACCATCTTGATTCCAAGTGATGACTTGGCTTGATAAGCTGCCAGCAGTAATCCAGTTTCCATCGGAGCTAACATCCACGCCGTAGGTGTAAGGGGTGAGGCCACTCATTTGTCGGACTTGACCGGATGCCGTCCAAATGCGGACGGTATTGTCAAAACCCGCTGTGACAATACGTTCACCCTCGGGGCCCGCATAGACGCCACATAATACGGCTAAGCTATGTCCGGACAACGTTGATTCCACGGAGCCGCTGCTGGAGCTTAAAATTTTAACGGTCTTATCCAAGCTCGTCGTTAGTATGTTGTTACCGTCGCGAGAGAATTTTACACAGGAGATGCCATCCGCATGGACCGCTCGAAATACCTTCACAGCCCAAGTGTCCGTATTCCACACATAGACCGCACGGTTGAGGCTGCCGGCTGCGATCAGAGCCCCATCCGGTGAAATATCGACACCGTAGACCGCATTAGGAGGTCCGCCGGCAAGGGTTTTACATGAATATTGCGGCATTATTTTATTGTACTTAACATCGTTTCGCTTTGTACGGATTTTTCCTAACATCATTAGTAGTTATTGTGAGTTGTTGCATCAAAATCTGTGGCTCACATCGTTTGAGGGGGTTGTTGAAGGTAAATTTGTAATCTTAGTAAACGGCGAATTCTTTTTTCAGGAAGACAA
>JABJJO010000091.1 GCA_018660825.1 Planctomycetaceae bacterium
CTTGTCAGTCTGGCGATCATGCGCCTTGGGTTTGTTTTGGGTCATGCCAGCTATCGGCATCCGGATGCCGCTGCCCCATTGAGGGAAAGTGGGAAAAAATGAGCGCGTGGTTGAAATTTGCAAGCATCAGATCATTCGGTCGTCTTAGTCTGAGCGTTCTATTTGTGGTCACAGTTCTGACAATCGGGTTTGCCTTGAACATGGTAAAAAAGATCCTAACCCACGTATCAAATACGACATCGTGCCAATTGAAAACTTTACTCGCAACGCGCAAGTCATCGAACTTTGCCGGATGCTCGGAAGCGGTAAACTCGATCAAATGTCAGCTCAAGCAGCCGCTTGGCACCTAACAGACAAACTCAGCTGGCAACAACTCGTGCAAAAAATCGGCGCGACTCATCTTAATGGTTCCAGTGAACGATATTTCCACCCCAATCAGGTTGCGATGGGTATGCGATACGTTCAAATTGCTCAACAACGAGCTAAACTCCGAAGTGAAGCTCAAGGCAAGGAAGAATCGCTTTCGAACCAGTAGCCACTGAGGTTATCGACACGATTAAAGTGTAAACAAATCAACAAGGGCTCGAGCAACAAGCCGTTCTCGAGCCCTTTCTGCTTGATTATATATCAATGTCGCCAACATCTACGATTTCAAAGCCCTCGACAAACGCTGTTTTAAAATCATATACGTCTGCAAAGTCTGCCTTGGAATCCGTTTTTGATTTTTTCATCAATCCGGCTTCGATCATATTGTAAACGAGTTCCCCAAAATCAAGCGTTTCATGAATCCCCCAACTGTTAAGCACCGTTTTTGTCATGAAACCAAACTGCAGCAATGCTAGCCTACGAATCGCCTCACAAAGCTCTTGCCCCGTCAAATGGGCTTCTACGGGAATAGCATCATCCGACGTCGCATCTCTCGTGAGGGCTGCCAAATCTTCTTTCGACATCGCTCCGCATTCCATCACGTCATGAGCAAATGCCAACGCCATACGAATAAATTCATACGCCTCCGGTTGATACCGATCATCCTGCTGCATCAGGTCAAATAATGGATTTGATATTTCATTCATCTTAACGTGCAACTCAATTCGTTTTTTGCTATACCCGTTCCGTAACCAAGCGATAATTTATGGTGAGTGACACTTCGTCTTAGTCAGACCTAGTCGCGGCAATAGGACAACGCGAGTAATGCGTAGCCAGTCACAAGATTTTCATCGCCTTCGAGCCAGCGAGTATTTCGAGTATTAAACCACGAGCCATTACGTTTTTGTCGCCGTGACAGTTCTGAAATCAAGTCGCCACGCCAATTGTGTCGCTGACCGTCAGCACTCTGCACCTCATTAATTTCCAACGCTCGTAACGTCTTGGCAAACGTATGCAAATAGTAATAATGTCCCGACGCGCCCATTCCAGGATTTTGCGATACATCGTAGTTTTTGCGAATCCAAGATAATGCAGCCTTAACCCGCTGATCGTCTCGATCTACGCCGGCATATATCATGCTCTTTAAACCAGCGTACGTCATCGACGCATAACTGCGCAACCCGCCGTTAGCTGTTTCCCCGGCTTGACTCGTACCCCCCGCAGCTGGCGTGTAATAAAATCCACCATCATTAATCTTGGGTGCAAATTTAGTGCTATTGTGTTCAGATTCCAAATTTTGAGACCGTGAAACAAACACCAACGCTCGTTGAATCGCCGCATCATCAGCACTCGCGCCAGCCGCTCGTAAGGCCTCAATTAAAAAGGTCGTGTTACTTAGGTCTGGCCGTTTATGCTTACCGTAACCCGAACCACCGAATTCGTCTTGATTGCGGGCAACCGAACCGTCGCTGCCAACTTGGATTTTCCGCACAAAAGCGTTGGCTCGATCAATGACCTCGTCATACTTGCCGGTGCTATTTGCTTCGACAAAACAAAGGATTGCTAAACAAGTTTCATAGTTTCGGTATAAGGAACCCTCTTGGTAAATACCGCCATCGGGTCGCCGAAATCCTGATAAATAATTAAGTGCTTTAGCCACCGCTGGGTCTTCTACGGTGACGCCGTTGCGTAATAAAGCTACGGTCACAATCGATGTTATGCCTGGTCCAGCTTCTCCTGAGAACGAACCGTCTTCGGCTTGGCCAATGTCCTGCAAATACGCGACCGCCTTACTCTTCAATGCATCAAGTTGATTGTTTTGTTTGTCGCTAAGCTGGACAGTTTGGGCAGGCAGGACTGCTGCACCACATAATGAAATGATAAGCGTACCTAGTACAAATATTTTAAAATCTGAAAAAGTATTCTGTCGCATTAATCAATATCCTTCTGATAACAATCTAAAACAACGCAGTAAACCGGTAATTGCTGTTGATTCATTATATACGAGCAGCTACCAAGGGGTATCAATGCCCTGTGGCAAAAGTACCCATTCGTTAATAAGCCACGGTCACTTAGCAGCTATACGTGCTCAGTCTAAAACTGCGATAATGCTATTTACCGACATAATAAGCAAATCTTCATCGGCTACTTGAATCTCTGTTCCGCCATAAGATTCGAACAAAATTCGATCACCTTCCGATACTTCAGGCGGTTGGCGTGTGCCATCAGCAAGCAAAATGCCATCGCCGATCGAAAGTACACGACCTTGCTGTGGTTTTTCTTGAGCCGCATCAGGCAAGACAATACCTCCAGCTGTAACTGCTTCTGCTTCAACTCGTTTAACAACAACTTTGTCGCCAAGGGGCACGACGTTCATAGAATTCTGCCTTTAAATAGAATGTGTTTTATATTGATCACATAAATGTTTTATTAAGTTTTCAATCTAGCCGACCACCACTAGCGGTCAACCGGTAATTTACTGCGGCTGGGAATTTTCAATCGCTTCTTTCGCCGCCATTACAACGTGCGCTACCGTGATTCCAAAGTGCTCAAATAGCTCGTCTGCGGGGGCCGAAGCACCAAAGCCTTCCATGCCCACAAATCTACCATCGGCACCAATATAACGATCCCAGCCCATTCGCAGGCCCGCTTCAACACCCACACGTGCTGTCACCTGTGGCGGCAGAACATCATTTCGGTAGGCCATGTCCTGTTCGTCAAAGAGTTTCCAGCAAGGCATACTGACGACTCGAGCCGCAATTCCTTCTGCTGCTAATGTTTCTTGAGCAGCTAGACATAAACCGACTTCACTGCCAGTTCCTAGCAGCAATACTTGCGGCGCGCCATCACAATCCTTCAATGTATATGCTCCTTGCTGAACGCCCTTGGCGGACGCATGCTTTTCACGACACAAGGTCGGTAACGCCTGACGTGTTAAAACCAACATTGCCGGTTGATGTTGGCGTTGTACCAAAGCGTGATATGACTGGGCAACTTCATTGGCATCTGCTGGTCGAAATACCAATAACTCCGGCAATGCCCGGCAGGCAGCCAGTTGCGACACGGGTTGATGCGTAGGACCATCTTCACCAAGACCAATCGAATCATGAGTCATGATGTAGAGCACGCCCTGCCGCATGATACTGCTCAGACGTAATGCTGGCCGCAGGTAATCCGTGAAAATAAAGAATGTCGCACAATAGGATCGCAACCCAGATAACGACATGCCGTTACATATCGCAGCCATCGAATGTTCGCGAATTCCAAAATGAAAATTGCGGCCTCCACGATTTTCCATACTGAATTCACCTGCATCATCAAAATTCAACATCGTCATGTTCGAGGGAGCTAAGTCAGCGGAACCACCTAACATCCACGGGTATTGTTCTGCCAAGCTATTGAGTACTTGTCCCGATGAAACTCGAGTCGCCAATCCCTTGGTATCTTCTGGGAAACAAGGGATGCCATCTTCCCAATTCACAGGTAACGTTCCCTGCCAAATCGCCTCCAACTCAGCTGCTGCTGTCGGATTAGCAGCGGTATAAGCCGCCAGATCCTTATGCCACTGTTCCGCCAAGGCCTGTCCACGTGCTCCGACGCCACTTTGAAAATGTTCGATCACGCCATCTGGAATAAAAAATTTCGGCTCAGTTGGCCAATCATAGGCCTGTTTGGTCAAAGCAACTTCGTCTTCGCCTAATGGTGCGCCATGGGCGGCGTGGGAATTTGCTTTGTTAGGAGAACCAAAACCAATTATGCTTTTCAGAATAATCAACGTTGGCTTGTCATTAGTCGATTTAAACTGTTCAAACGCAGCACGAATTGCCGCTAGGTCATTAGCATCTGCGACGGTTACAGTCGACCAGCCTAAGCTCTGATATTTGGTCGCAACGTCTTCGCTGTACGCCAAGTCACATTCACCTTCAATGGTGATGTTATTGTCGTCATAGATCCAACACAGATTGGACAATTGCAAATGACCGGCCAGCGAAGCAGCTTCACAGCCAATCCCTTCCATGAGGTCACCGTCACTACAAATCACATAGGTATCAAAACCGAACAGGGTTTTGTCGGCACGGTCATAACGAGCGGCGAACCAGTTTCCAGCAATCGCCATACCAACACTCGTTGCAACTCCTTGACCTAGAGGGCCGGTTGTCATTTCAATTCCCGACACTTCACCATGCTCGGGGTGACCAGCACAGGGACTATCAAGTTGACGAAAATTACGAATGTCTTCCAGTGAAATCGCTGGTCGAGTTGCGGTACCATCGTCTGACGATGATTGCGCAACTCCGGCTAAATGTAATGTCGAATACAACAACATCGACGCGTGACCACATGACAACACAAAGCGATCTCGATTTGGTAGTTCGGGGTGGGCTGGATCAAATCGCAGAAACTCGTTCCAGAGCACATATGTCACTGGCGCAAGCGCCATCGGAGTCCCTGGGTGACCGCTATTGGCCGCTTGCACACCATCCATGGAAAGTGTGCGAATTGTATTAATCGATAGTTGTTCAATGCTTGATGAATCCAACGTTCTGTACCCTCACTCTAAATAAATTACTGCCGTTTGCCCACTTTAATTACATCTAACGTAGGGCACTCTTCGTCTGCTTTTATTTTTTATCGCGTGAATGCGGTGAAATTTAAAGTCTACCACTGAAATTGGGAAAAGTGTAGGTTGGGGCCACTTGCAGCAAAAAATCGACGTTTTCAACCATACTATAATTGGTTTAATCGGCTTTATTCACTAGAATTAAGGCGACAACACTCATCTATTACGAAACCATCAAACTTATGGCATCCGCTCATATTTGCCTCGCATTTGGCCCGCTAGCAGTCTATCTATTATTGATGGGACTCATCAATGCTCTGCGCCGACCGTTTATCACCACTGGTGCCCGCGATTTGTTTTCACTCTCAATCGCTCTTTCTGGTCTGGTGATGGTTGGCCCCGTTAATCTATTTGTCCCAGATAGCGCCTTATCGGTGTTTGGACCTTGGGCTTGGGTGCTACTCATTGCACTCTATATGCTAGTTTCACTGCTCATCGGTATTTCCTGTCGCCCACGATTAGTTATCTACAATTTATCGAGTGAGCAACTCAAAAGTGTCCTAGGACGCCTTGTCGCCCAACTTGATCCCGATGCGCGCTGGGCTGGCGATAGCGTCGAATTACCCAATCTTGGCATGCAACTGAGTATTGATAAACGCAATGCCATGCGCAGTTGTCAGATTATCGCCGTTGGTATTAAACAAAATCAAGCGAATTGGTCAAAACTAAAATGCGAATTAGCCACCGAGATAGCCAATGTCAAAGTCACCACAAACCCATATGCTATTTCAATGATCGCCGTAGCTCTGGTCCTCGGAACCCTAATCGCTCAACAAATCATCGAAAACCATTCGTTAGTGTACAACCAATTACGCAATTTACTGTAGAAGCCCTCCACAAAAAACGTCTTGTTAAAACAAGACGTTTTTTGTAAAGTCTGCATTGGTTATTCCCCCCAAAGAACAAATCTGATCCGCTTCAATAATTGACTTGATGCTATGTCTGATACCCCCCCAAAACGAAAACAACTCGAAAAACGAGTCTCCAATCTTGAGTCGCTGTTTACCCATCTCGAAAAAACAGTGGTTGATCTAGATGATGTCGTCATTGATGGCCAGAAAAAGATAGAGGATCTTTCTGACCGCGTTGATCATCTCGAACGAAAAATCGACTCGGAGAAGCACGACTTTCCCGATGAAATTCGCGACCTGCTGTAATGACAGCATAGATTTACTACGCTGCCAAATTGGAATAACCACGTGAATACTGAACTGCCCTCTACACATGAACCGCACGCTGATAGTGCCACAACCAGCGACGAATCCAATCGCCCCTCGTTAGTCAAAGCATTAGGGAAATGGTCTGCCATGGCGTTGGTAGTCGGAGCAGTCATTGGGTCAGGGATTTTTGCAAAACCTGGCGCGAACGCCATGGTCGGTAACTCCGTAGGCTTGATCATGGTCGCCTGGACTGTGGGTGGCATCATTACGGTCATCGGTGGAGTCTGCCTTGCGGAACTCGCCTTAATGATGCCCAAAGCTGGTGGTACATACGTTTACATTCGCCAAGCGTATGGGCGGATCCCAGCATTTCTAGCCGGATGGAACGAATCCGTATTCTTTCAATCTTGTGGTAATTCGGCACTCGCCATCTTCTTTGTCATTAACCTCAGCTCGTTACTAGGAGTTGAATTCTCCAATGTCCAAACTGTGGGAACCGCGATTTCGCTAATTGCCATACTCACCGTTGTGAATTGCCTCGGTGTGTTCTGGGGTGGATTAGTGCAAAACATTACGACGGTTATCAAGGTTGGCTTTCTGGCGCTGATCGCACTCTTACCAATATTATTACTGTTCGTGGAAATTCCAGAAGTGCAAGCAACCAATTACACCGCAAATTTTTCCACGGACAAAACTCCCGATTCACTAGTCATGATATTCACACTCGTCATGTTAAATGTAATGTGGGCCTATTCCGGTGGTTGGATGGTGACCGGAATTGCAGAAGAAATCAAAGAACCGCAGAAAAACCTGTCGTTAGCATTGATCGGTGGAGCCATCGTTTTGTTTGTTATATATATTGCCGTCAATATCGCATTTCATGGCGCATTGTCACTTGAGCAAATGGTCGAGATTGAGAACGATCCTGTAAGGTTAGTGCCACAAGAAGCAATCAGTATTTACCTGACACCCGTTAACGCTAGTTTAGGACAACTTGCCAAAGCCGTACTCAGTAGTGTCATCTTAGTAAGCGTCTTTAGTGCCTTGAACACTGGCCTGCTAACTCCGCCACGTGTGTTATTTGCGATGGCCCGCGATGAAATGTTTATTCCGGCCTTCGCCAAGATCCATCCCCGCTTCAAAACACCGCACATCGCCGTCATGGGGCAAGGGTTAGTTACCGTTATTCTCTTGCTAATTGTGTCTGGCTATGTCGTCTATCGCACAAATCAAGCAACGGATGATACGGCGGCAACACTTGTGAATACAGCAGTCACGATCGCCGTGCTGCCCAATGACACACACGAAACACAAGGTACTGCGGTTGAGATTGAATCTGCGAGCGATACTGCTCACGGCACGATCGAACTTATCGATAGCAACCAAGATGGCAAGATCGACTCGATCACTTATACCCCAAACACCGACTACCACGGTGTTGATACGTTTGAGTACATCGTCACCGACGCTGCCGACCAAACGGACCGCGGTAGTGTCACGGTAACGGTCGGCTTACCAGCTGGCTCAGAGGCCAAAGGGATTTTTGATTATCTGACCAACATTGCCGTGTTTAGCGCGACCATCTTCATCGTGTTAACAATCGGTGCAATTTTCATCTTACGCCGCAAACATCCTGATATGGAACGACCTTACAAAGTCCCCGGCTACCCGATTATCCCTTTGATTTCACTGATCGCCAATGCCATCTTCTTATTCCTCGTCGGCAGCGATGACGTTACTGTCGTGTTGTTCAGTGGTGGCTTCTTGCTTTGTAGCTTGCCGCTATATTTTTTGTTTGCCGCAGCTAATCGCAAACCCGCTAGCGATGCACCACAGTATTAACCCCCGGCAACGCACTCCCAAGTGTAAATGTGCGAGCCATTCGCTCTTAACGATTGCTATTCAGTTCTAAAATTCCACCAAGCACGATGACAATCCGTGGAGCCGCTGTTGGTGACGAATCCAATATACCTGAAACACTATCAATAGCCCGCTGAGCAGTTTTAAGATACTCTGGTTTATCCAACTGTTTATAGAGATACAGCAAATTGGCTGCTGTCACACTGTTGCCGGAAGGGCGGACACTGTCAATTGGATTCTTGGCTCGAGCAATCAAGATTTCGTGGTCACTCGACGTAAAGAAAAAGCCACCGTTTTTCTCGTCCCAAAATCTTTTCATTTGGGCTTGAGTCAGTGTATCTGCATACGAAAGCCATTCCTCCTTGCCGGTTGCTCGATGCAATGCGAGCAAACCTTCAATAAAAAATGCGTAGTCGACTACGTATGCATTAAAACGAGCCTCACCTCGATTGTAACTGTGCAATAGTTGCCCCTGATCGTTACGCATGTTTTCAAGGATGAATTTAGCGGCTTTCGAGGCTGTGGCAATATACTCAGGCTTCTCCAGCAATCGCCCAGCATCTGCAAAACCGCGAATCATCAAGCCGTTCCAACTCGTCATGATTTTGGTGTCAAGTAACGGTCGTATTCGCTTATTGCGATGTTGCATCAATAACTGTCGCATCGGCAATAGTTGCTTTTCTAAATCTGCAAGATCGGTTTTTCGAGCGACTGCTTCTTCCGATCTGGTTTTACTCATCAAAAGTGCATAGTAATCTTCCTCAAAATTAGGAGCACCACTAAGCGCATAAATATCGGCGAACAACGCATATTGTTCGTTGGGCAACAGCGATTTAACTTCCTCTCGCGACCACCGATAGTACTTGCCTTCGCTGCCTTCACTATCAGCATCAAGCGCTGAATAAAATCCACCGTTTTCGTCCGTCATCTCTCGCAGCACAAACCCCAATAGCTCTTCGGTTATCTGACGATATTCAAGATTGCCGGTCAATTTGTAAGCTGCTGCATAGACACTCGCTAATTGACCATTGTCGTACAACATCTTTTCAAAATGGGGAATGTGCCAATATCGATCTACGCTATAGCGATGGAAACCACCACCTAAATGATCTCGTATTCCTCCCATCGCCATATGGTCCAATTGCCCAACTAACATCTGCAGCGCATGATCGCTATCTTTGCCGGCGCGATTGAGTCGTTCTACTTCGAACAATAGAAATTCGAGATTACCGGGAGTCGGAAATTTGGGGACATTCGGATTGGCGATGCTGTACCCAAAACCACCCCACTGAGAATCAAATCGTTCCTGCAATGCATCAACGGTCGCTGTGAATACTTTTTCATCAAGAATCTCGAGGGTGCGTGGGATACGTGCTTCCAATTCTGACTTCACCGCATCTGTAACGGCGACCGCCTGTTTACTGACCAATGCTGGGTCGTCGATCCACACTTGGGACAGCTTTTGGATAATCGTCAAGAACCCAGGAATACCGGGACGGTCTCCATCGCGAGCTGGGAAGTACGAACCACCTGTGAATGGTTTCGAGTCCGGTGTCAAAAAGACGCTCATGGGCCAGCCACCACGTTGTGTTAAAACCTGCACTGCTGCCATGTACACCTGGTCAACGTCGGGACGCTCTTCACGGTCTACCTTTATACAAACGTAATGCTTGTTAAGAAAATCCGCGATTTCCTTGTCTTCAAACGATTCCCGTTCCATGACATGACACCAATGACAACTGGAATAGCCGATGGACAAAAATATGAGCTTATTCTCTTTCTTGGCCTTGGCGAATGCTGCATCACCCCACGGATACCAATCGACTGGGTTGTGCGCGTGGCTAAGTAAGTAGGGACTGGTTTCATTAACAAGGTGATTCACATGACCTTCTTTTTCTGGTTCAGCACCGAACAAAAAACCGGAGCATGCAACAGAAGCTCCCAAAAATACCGCCATGGAAATTGTCATCAATAACAAATAGTTGTTTTTCATCGCATTACCTACTTAAATGCTTTCCCTCTATACCGTGAATAGAATGTACAGCAAGCTCAAGATGTGCCGGGTGTATAAGCTAATATCGGATGCAGAAATAGACTAAACAGAATCCTCTTGTTTGATATCTTATTCTAGCCGAGAATGCCTCGCTATTTAAGAGCCGGAAGATCGATTCTATTCGGCGCGATTAACTAAAGGCCTTTTAAGAATGCATCTAAGTCATCGTCATCATCAGCTGGTACTTGGCGGGGTTCACTAGGCGCTGCCCAAGGATCATCAGCAACTGGTTCAGGGATCGAAACCGGAGTATCGACGGCAGTTTCGATTGGTATTTCAGCAACAATATCTGCGGGTTCTTCATCAACCGCTCCCGCCAAATCAGTCAATGATGGCAAATCTTGAGCAGCTGGTCCTTCTTCGCCAGTAGGAACAGAAATTTCAAAGTCAGCTAAATCTAACATTGAGTCCGATGGAGGTGTGGCAGGGCTGCTCATTTCAAAATCTGGTAAATCGAGAGTCTCGACTGGCTCTGACGAAACGGTCGCCTCGGCAGCGTCAGCTGACACTTCGAAATCACCTAAATCCACCATAGCGCCAGCATTCTCACTCGGAACTACTGTCTCATTAGTTGATTCTGCAGCATCAGGTGCTGGCTCCGTTGATTCAGATGCTACTGCCATGACTTCGGTATCCGCGGGATCGACAGCGTTTAAATCAAAGGCCGCGCCGGCGGTCGCTTGATCCGCAGCGATCGTATCCTCAGACGATGCACCATTGTATTGAACTTTCATGACAACTGCACCAAGCTTCAATTGACTCCCTTTTCCAACATGAGATGGCTTAGCATCGTCTGCTTTAATGCTATCCACTCGCGAATCATCCACAAAAGTACCATTGAGCGAATCAAGGTCACGGACCTGAACGGCCCCATTTTCCTCAAAGACTTCACAATGCTCACGGCTTAGCAAAGGGTGTTTAATTGTAAATGTTGCATCTTTGCCACGACCAATAATCACAGGCAATGTAACGCTTACAGTTTTAAGCGGCTCGCCGTCTTTGTAAACTAATAAGTCAATGTTCATAAATTAATACTTTAGAAAGATAATACCAACAGAGAAGAATAGATTTTTTAATTGTTAGTTCGTGTAAATTGTTAATTTACAACGCCATGGAATAAGAACCGAAGCGTAGCATATCAACAACGGTTTATTCAACTACTCAAAATCAACTTATTTAAATAGTTGCATAAACTCAGTCTATACCGCAAAAAAACAATCGACAATCGGTAAAAACTGCTCTTTTCTCGTTGTCATCATTCCGTAGTTATCCCAAATGTTGTAACCCGACAAGTATAAATGGGGGGTACCTTCGCCCCAATATGCCCGAACCTGCCGAAAACATATAGATCCGAACCGTACAAGCGACGTTTTGGGAAGCTGTGACTGCAGATCACAACACTGGTTTATCAAACGATGATGGGTTGCGATGAGCACGAAAGGGCACTCAACATCAATGCAGTTAACAACTGCCAATGCCGCCAATAAAAAAATACTTTCCACTACAAATGCCCCCTTTAGCGCGTTGCCTTACTGGGTTACACTGAAATACCAAATAATAAAAAGCTCGGTCTTGTGTGGTGTATTCCAGTAAGATTGTGCTAAATTGGCGGGTGTAGCTCAGTTGGCAGAGCACAACGTTGCCAACGTTGTTGTCGAGGGTTCGAATCCCTTCACCCGCTCTTTATTGTGTACACCGTTGTACGCGTGAACTATTTGTAAACAGTTCGCTAGACCTTTAATTAAACCACCTTTTTATAGATTCAAACCTTTCGAGAACTTAATCAAGCTACGATTCTATGCGTACAACGATTGGTTTACGCTGATTTTTCTCTACAAGCACTACGCTTTAAACATTGGATCAATCGGACCATTTGGATCAGGGATGCATTATGTCTGAACAAGACACCAACGAAACAAACGACATCAACGAAGAAGTTTTAGACACAGAGACTGATACTGTCGAAAATGATGCTGATGAAGCGGCAAATAACATTGATACCGATACCGATAATGATAGCGACGTCGACGAACGTCTTAACGTTGACGTCCAAGTTAATACAACTGGCGCTTGCGAACGTCACATTGTTGTCACGGTATCAAAAGAAGATATCGCCCGCTATAAAGATGACGCCTACAACGACTTGATGCCCAAAGCACAAATTCCGGGTTTCCGAATCGGGCGGGCACCACGTAAACTAGTGGAAACTCGTTTCAAAAGTGATGTGGCCGACCAAATCAAAGGCTCATTAATCATGGATGCTATGAGTCAAGTTACCGATGAACAAGATTTCTCAGCAATCAGCGAACCCGACTTCAACTTCGACGCAGTCCAAATGCCTGATGATAGCGAATTGACCTTCGAATTCACCGTAGAAGTACGACCTGAATTCGATATGCCACAATGGAAAGGACTGAAGCTAGAAACCGTTGTGCACGATTACACTGAAGATGAAGTCAGTACGCGAGCTCAAGAATTGTTGCAACGCTACGGTAACGAAGAAGACATTGATGGCGAAATTGCAACCGGCGACATTGTCAATGTGACCATCGAATTCAAAGACGGTAATGAAATTGTTACCACACTCGAAGATACGAGAGTGCCTGTCCGTAGTAAAATCACCTTCTCCGACGGAGATCTTAACGACTTTGATAAACTCGTTGTCGGAGCTCATGTTGGTGATAATAAAGAAACCACTGCTAGCCTGAGTGCCGATCTCGACAACGACGAACTGGCGGGCAAAGAATACACTGCAAACATCAAAATCAACGAAGCCAAACGCGTCACTGTTCCAGAACTCACCCCTGAATTCCTTGAAGAAATCGGGGGCTTTAGCAGCGAAACTGAACTACATGATGCAGTACGTGATGAACTTGAACGTCAGTTGAACTATCACCAACAACAACGAGTACGTCGACAGATTACCGAGCAACTAACCGCTGAAGCGGCTTGGGAACTGCCACCACAATTGTTGCGACGACAAGCACAGCGAGAATTACAACGCTCGATTCTCGAACTGCAAGCTGCTGGGTTTCCCGATGAAGAAATTCGACGACAAATTAATCAGTTGCAGCAGAATATGCTCGGTACAACCGAACGATCCCTCAAAGAACACTTTATTCTAGAACGTATTGCCGAAGATCATGACCTCGATGCATCTCCAGAAGATATCGAAAAAGAAATTCTCATAATCTCGCTACAGCAAGAAACATCGCCACGGCGAGTGCGAGCACAACTTGAAAAACGAGGTGATATGGACGCTTTGAGAAATCAGATCGTCGAACGTAAAGCGATCGATCTGATCACATCAGAAGCCGATATGCAAGAAACTGAGCTTCCAGAAGATCCCGCTACCAATACGTCACCCGTTTCACATGCTATCAGTGGCATTAAACCTAGTTCGGCGGCAGCAACGGAAACGAAAGATGACGATACAGCCAACGAAACTGAAGAAGCAGTCGCGCCAACCGACGAAACACAAACCATCGTCGAGGAAGCAAGTGCCGAAACAGATTCGGATGATGCTGACGCCACAAGCGATGATGCTGACGAGTAGTACAAAAACTCGGCGTTTTTGGTTTAAGGTAATTCTACAGCAACAAACTTGCTCCGTGCCACCGGCAGCTTGCGCATTGAAAACAATTCCACACCCAGGTGGAGTTTAATCGCAGTGAAGTACGCTTAAGCCCTATCCACAAATTCTTCAATCTGTGGCATAATTGACGCCAACATGATTCCTTGTTTGTTGGACTCTTGCCCAGAACAATTTCTGTACGCTATTTCAGCAAAAACGAATTGCCGATGTTGATTTCACGGAATTATCATTAGACCCCCACAGCCGAAAAACTGGTATCCATTTATGAATCTTGATCCGATGAGCCACCTTACTGCCGACTTCAACCAAACACCCAAAACCGCCGGACAAAATCCCGCTACACTCGGGCCACATCAGTACGATGAATCGAACGCCCAAGCTTACCAATCAGTGCAGCGACAACGTCAACTGACGCTAGGCGACCTACTCCTTGAAAACAGAATCGTCTTCTTACAAGGTGAGATTCATACCGGCAACGCCAACGAAGTTGTTATGAAGTTGCTTTACCTACAAAGTGAAAACCGCCGCAAAGACATTCATTTCTACATTAATTCACCCGGTGGAAGCGTCGTGGCAACACTAGCTATTTATGACACGATGCAAATTCTCAGCTGTCCAGTTTCCACATATTGCGTCGGCCAAGCGGCCAGTGGCGGTGCAGTCCTTTTAGCCGGTGGCAGCACTGGAAAACGATTCGCTTTACCACACTCGCGAGTTATGCTACATCAACCCTATGGTGGTGTTGGCGGGCAAATCAGTGACATCGAAATCCAAGCGAATGAGATCATGCGCAACCGTGAAGTCCTGAATGAGATCCTCGCAAACCATTGTGACAAAAACGCTAAAGACATCGCTGCGGACACTGATCGTGATTTTTTCTTGACTGCCCAAGAAGCTGTCGATTACGGTCTCGTCGATAGCATCCTTACCAAACCCGAAGACGCCGACGAGTCAACTGACAAATAACGGTTAGCCGTTGTTGATAATTAATACACCAAACATTTTGTCGAACATCCCTGTCGCCATTAGCAAATAGTAGAAAGCAATAATTATGCCTCCCATTCCGTATGTCGTTGAAACATCAGGCCGAGACGAACGAGTCTATGATATTTACAGCCGCCTATTGAAAGACCGCATTGTATTTTTGGGGTCTGGAGTGAATGACGAAGTCGCCAATGCAATCGTTGCTCAAATGCTGTTCTTGCAATCAGATAATCCCAAAGCGGATATCCATTTCTACATTAACTCACCCGGCGGCAGCGTCACCGCGGGAATGGCTATTTATGACACTATGCAATTTGTGACTTGTGATGTGGCAACGTATTGCATCGGACAAGCTGCTTCGATGGGCGCGCTACTCTTAACAGCGGGTGCGAAAGGCAAACGCTGTGCACTGCCAAATGCACGGATTATGATCCACCAACCGCTCGCGGGAATGGAAGGTACGGCTGAAGAAATTTTGATCCATGCGAAAGAATTTCAGAAGACGAAAGAGAAGTTGAACCAGATTCTGATCAAGCACACCGGTAAGACTCTGGCAACAATCGAAAAAGACACTGACCGTGATAACTTTATGTCGTCAACTGAAGCGAAAAAATATGGGCTGATCGATACAGTCGTTGAGCACATGGACGCCACGGGCAAATAATTCTAGCCTAGCGGCACTTTAACGGTTAGGTGACCAAGCCGGTGCGGAGCTCAATCGCGGTATTATCTTGAGAGTATAGACAGCGAAGAGATCGTTACTTGTTGCCGGATTAGCTGGTTTAAACTGTACCTTGATTTCAATAAACTCCATCGCTGGGCTGCCGGCGGGGAAATCCAATTTCAATGGAATCGTACGTGAACTCGGCCGTAAACGAATAATCTCTGCCAGTTGTTCAGCGTCAATGTCCCAGCGCCCCAATAATTGCGAGCCTGCACTGGGTGTCTCATATGCTGCTACCACAACACTTCCCCGCGGTGTAACCAACTCATCTTCTCGCGAACGCAATTGTAAATGCACTAACAAGGTATCATCACCACGGATACCATCTAAATTGCGTCCTACCGTCCGCAGTCGATTAATCTCAAGCGAAATTGCCTCGACATTGTCAACTGACTCTACTCGGTGACTAGCGGACCGCACAATTGGTTGTAATTTTGGACGCAACGTGGGTTGGATCTGAGCAGACGAGTTATCCGCTGGGTGTAGATCGATTAATGGAGGCCCACCACCACTTGCATCTGTCGAATTCACTTTGGTCCGCAGGTCCGTGTTTTCCGTTTCCAGTTCCTCAACCTTATCCGCTAAGATGTTGTATTCGTACTGAAGGTCGTAAATCTGATCCTCTAAGACGCGACGTTGTACACCAAACTGATCTACCTGCCGCTGAGTGCGCAGATTATTCCCGCACCCTGAAAAAGCTGGGATGGCCAAGCATAATAGTGTACAAAACCTATGGCGAATCACGTTTAGAGCAACCAATCAATAACGAAGTTTTATAGTTAGGATATTTAAGCTGTGCAAAGAATACCGATTTTTATTGCACTGCCACAATATCATTCCCACGTTCCATCACAGGCATCAATTTGTGATAATTCATGGTAACGCTTATAAACTACGTAGAAAGTTCACCAAATCTGCGACTTGCTGTGGTGTCAATAATTCGGCATCCATTGCCCCAGGCCCCAACGGATGCTTGTGCTTTAAGAAAACATCCGACAACGTTTTAGCGGTATTGTTATGAAAGAAATGCACACGCTGTCCCACGCCCAACAATGACGGCGGATTGAATTCCAGATTACCTTCGGAGTCCGACAATCCAACATCAAACAAACCCGTAACCGTGAATGCTGGTGGCGCATGGCATTGTCGACAATCCGCTTGCTGAAATACTTTTTGGCCCCGAGCGATCGCTGCCTTGTCTACACGATTACGCGCTTCATCAATACTTGGAGGCGTTGGTAATGTCTTCACGAAAGCGGCTAATTCCTGCAGTTGTTCATCCGACGGTGGGTCATCCATCTGCATCGTTAGTGTTAGCGAGTTCTTAATCTGAGTCTGTAAATCCGCAGCTTTTCCGTTCCAAGCAAACGGAGCCGTGTTGGCTTTGCCCAGTAACGTCAAAACTCGCTTGGGAGCTCCAAACGACTTGTCACTAAAATTGTCATTTAATAATCCATTGGTGTGTCCATCGGTATGGCAACTATGACAACTCATCCAGCCATCATGAGATAACTTCGCATTAAAAAACAACCGTTCTCCACGGTCAACCTCAGTCCACGTGCCCTGTGGGCCTAACGGGATTTGCGTACTCTGTTGGTCTTGTAAACTGACCACCGATATCGAGTCGCTGAGCATGTTTGCCACATAAATTTTATCCTCTGCAGATGCAACAACAATATCCATCGGTCGCAAACCGACTTTAATCCGCTGCAAACTAAAGTCGTCTTCTTGACCATACGCAATTTCGCCTACACCACCTAAAATTACGACGACCGTACCATCCTTTGTCATCACCATCCCTGTCGGGTCACCCGTTGCACTACCCGCTTCGCCTAACGGATGCATGTGTGCACCCGTGTACATCTCCTCACCACCCTTGATCACATTTTCGAGTCGCAACCAACGCAAGTCATTGGACATTAACAGTCCCCAATGCACATCGTTGCGTACCGTATGAGCCAGTTCATTGAGCATCTGGTGGGCGATTAATAACATTTCACCTGAGGCGCTTAATTCGAGTCCGCGCACGTTATGACCAGGAAATGTGCGTTGCCCAAGCATCGTTAACCGCCCATGTGCCGCATTGGAGATATCCGCAATCCCCAACGTTCCACCATAGGCATCGCCAATAATCATCCTATCGCCTGCGCGGTCGACAACCATTTTCCGCGGCGCGAATGATAAATCAACTAGCTGTATCAATTTGGATTGTTGCGGCTCAGTTTTGTTAATCCGTAACACTGCCAACTGACGAGACCATAAACCAGCGACGTATAATAACGAAGTCCGTGCATCATATTTAAGTTGAATCGGATATCGGCAACTCGGAATATCATGGACATGCAACAACTGCTGAGTACTTACGCGATACAGACTGACAACATGTGTTTCGTCATTGGACACTGCAACTAATGCTGTTCCGTCGATCCACTCCATGTCTGTCGGACGACCACCAAGTTGGTCTTCACGAAGTATCATCTGACGCTGCGTGTCAAAAATTGACATGGAGGCCGAACGTTGATTGAGAATTAGCAATTGGCTGGTTGCAGCCGAATACTCAAGTGCCACGGGACGTCTGTGTACAGCGTCGTCTTTCAGTGGTGCAGCGCATACCGACCCGACAAGCATCAGGCAAACCACAATGAATAGTGTGCTCGTATATTTCATGCAAACTCCCTTTGGTTACCACTTTGCAATCTAAATGTCATCTTTAAATTGGCCAGCGTTCAAACGCGTGACACGGAATTGGATCAACCACTATACAAATATGTCTGTAACAACTCGACCGTGAACGTCCGTCAGCCTAAAATCCCTGCCCGCATATTGATATGTCAATTTTTCGTGATCTAAACCCATCAAATGCAGCATGGTCGCATGTAAATCGTGAAAATGTACTTTATTTTCAACGGCATAATACCCGTAATCATCCGTACTACCATATCTCAATCCACCTTGGACACCACCGCCAGCTAGAAACATGGAGCAGGCGTGTGGATTATGATCTCGTCCATTCTTGTTACCTTGCTCAACCGGAGTACGCCCAAACTCGCCTCCCCACCAAACCAATGTATCTTCTAGCAAACCGCGTTGTTTAAGGTCACGCAATAAACCGGCGATTGGTTTGTCCACTTCTTTGGCGTTCTTAGTATGCGCATCACGGAGGTTTCCATGTTGATCCCACTTATAGCTATGCGTCACCTGAATAAACCGCACACCTTGCTCGGCAAAGCGACGTGCCAACAAACATTGAATTCCAAAGTTCTTCGTTGGCTCCTCATCAATCCCATACATTTTATATGTATCTTCTGTCTCCTGCGAGATATCTTGTAACCCCGGCATTTGATTTTGCATGCGATATGCAAGTTCGAATGATGCAATCCGTGACTCCAACGCGTCGTCGGTCTCTCGTTTTTCTAAGTGCTTACGATTCACCTGTCCCAAAAAGTCGAGTTCCGCTCGTTGCATTTTAGAGCTAACCCATTTGTTTTCAATAAAATGAATGCGCGCTTCTTCCGCTTTAATGCTTGCCGCACCAATCGGCGTGCCTTGATAATGTGCCGGTAAAAATGCGCTCGACCAAGCATTCACGCCACCGTGGCCAAGGGTCGGGCAAATCGTTAGAAATCCGGGCAGGTTTTGGTTTTCACTACCAAGCCCATACATCAACCAGGAACCCATGGAAGGCCGCACGAACGTATCGGAGCCAGTGTGCAATTCCAGCAGCGCCGCTCCGTGTCGAGAATTGCTGCCATGAATCGAATTAATAATACAGAGATCATCTGCCATTTGTCCGACATGAGGAAACAGATCTGACACATGTAAACCGCTTTCACCATACTGGCGAAACTTCCAAGGCGATCCAAGTAGGTTTCCTGTAGCACCGGAAACGATGCGTGGTTTTTTGCCCGGATACGGTTTGCCATCGTGCTTCTGCAACAACGGCTTGTAATCAAACGTATCCACCTGTGAGGGACCGCCGTGCATAAACATGAAGATGATTCGTTTGGCCCGCGCTGGAAAACGAGCTGACTTCGGTGCCGCTGCCGCTTGACCTGCATCAGCAGCCAATACCCCATTCTTTATTTGTTCTTGGAGCAATCCTGCTAATGCCAAACTCCCAAAACCAACGCTCGATTGCTGCAACATCGCACGTCGCGACAATGGTTGAGTTAAAAAGTTATGACATTGTGAATTGTTTGCCATGATTTTATTTCCTGATCGTTCCTTAACTCAATCTAAATAAGCAAACTCGTTCGCTGCCAACAACACTCGACACAAACCTTGCCAAACAACCAGATCTGCTGCCCGTACATCATCGTCCTTCTCTTTCGCTGACAATTTCCGATACCGCTGTAGAAATTGATTGCACTTATCAACATCCTCCAACGTAGCTACTCGGCCATATAAGATCTCATGTAAAGTGTTAATCCGGTCTGCATTAGTTTCACTATCGTCCTGTAACACGCGTTGCGCTAGCCGACGCGCTTCATCTTGGACTAATTTACTATTCATCATAAATAATGCTTGCGGTGTCACGACCGTATTCTGCCGCTGGCCTTGAATAACACTAGGGTCCGCAAAATCGAAAGCTATAAATACATTGTACAAAGCACTGCGCAAAATCGGTAAATAAACACTACGCCGATTGTAATCATAGGTACTCCGTTTTGATCCCGTGCCAGTGACATAAGCTCGATCCGCACTGGGCAACAACTGACCATACATTTGTAAATCAATATTGTTGCCAACGGCCAATAAAGCATCCCGCACTTCCTCCGCGTCAAGCCGACGACGATTGTACCTCCACCACAAGCGATTTTCAGGATCCTTAGTGTTGGCTCGAGCGTCGAATGTACTGCTCATTTGATACGTGCTCGACAGTAACATCAAACGATGCATCTGTTTGATCGACCAGCCTTGTTCAATAAATTCAACGGCTAACCAGTCCAGCAATGGCTGGTTGGTCGGACGTTGGCCAAGTAAACCAAAGTTATCGGGTGAGCGTTGCAGTCCCTTGCCAAAATGCCACAACCACAATCGGTTAACGAAAACGCGCGAAGTCAACGGATGTTTGGCATCAATTAACCACTGCGCCAATTGCAAACGACCGCTCGTCTCCGCTGGAATCGACACATCAGATACCTGATCTACGACCTCAAGAAATCCACGCTGCGTTGCCTCGCCAAGGGTTAAGTAGTTCCCGCGAACATGAATCGCCAAATCCTCAACTTTACCTTCAGTGACTCCCATCGCCTTGCCCACCACCGGCTGTGTTTTAGCCAACTTGGCTTGAGACTTAACAATGGCTGCAATCGCTTGCTGCGATTTTTCAGGAATCCACTTATCGAGTTCTTGGGGACCGCGAAACGGTCCATCGGCGGCGAGCGCTTTGCTCACCACCCATTGCACGACACCTTTATCCTCTAACTTACTTGTTGTGTCGCCAGTAGCAGTGGAAGACCCTGCGGATAATATATTAACCAACTGTTGTTCAGCAGCCTTTCCTAACTGCGCAAATGCCGCTTGCTGGTCGCCGCGATCTCGCAATAACAAACCTGCTAGATGCTCATCACGCTGTGAAACGGCCATTAGTAAAAAATCAACCCACTGTCTCAAGTACTTCGCTTGCAGACCTTGCGCCACCGCTACATCTTCGATTTCGGCCAAACTTTTTTGATCGCCACCGCTGTGATACGTAACATTGTCTGGTGTGGGAATAAGCGCAATTTTGTCGAAATGAGGTGTCGTTCCTAGGCGTTGCCAGCGGAGCGTATGTTTCCCCACAGCGAATTGAAACACACCACCGACGAACCATTTCACTTCCGACGACTGAAAACTCCCCGTTATCGCATTTGCCGCGTCTACATCGACCAAGTGCCCGTCGACAAACAACTTGCCTCCTCTTGATTCCGCTTGCGTATATAGCCACTCCAAGCGGTAATTTCCAGCAACAGTTATCTCAAAATCGTACTCTGCATAATTTAAAAAAGTCGTTGTACCGGACGTGTTTTGGACAATCGGTGGAATCTTGCCTATGCTACCTCGAGCATATTCTTCGGCTTCTTGCAGCAGTAAACCATCCACCTCGGCTACGGGCGTATCCGCTAAAACTGCCGATAAGTCTTCTAGGCTGGATGTCGGAGCCGCTTTAACAAGCAATATTTTATCCACATGTGGTACCGGCCCATCTTCCCGTGCTAACCTGATGACATTTTTACCCGCCTGTAGTTCAAAAATTCCCTCTACAAACCAGGTTTGAGAATCCGCGAACCATGTACCGGTTATGTGTGCAGCGACATCTGAATCAACAACCGTTCCATTGATCGATAATACCATTGGCCGCGAATCAACCGCGGCATAACGCAGTTCCAATTGATAATCTCCGGCTACCTCGATATCAATGTCGTATTCTGCATATCCTTGATGCAGCAAAACCCCAATATCTTTTCCATAGTTTGTTGTTTCCGCTTCCAGTGTGCCGCGCTGAAACTTCTCCGCCTCCCACACAATGCTGTTTTCTACGGCAATCCCGTCTCGAATAAAGTTCCCAATCACATTGTGTCCATCTGCAATCGGCTTGCTATTGACACTAACAAATTTGGACGCAGCGATTAAATACTTGGACAACAGACGTTGCTGGGATTCCCGTAGCGTTTGCCGCGCCTCTTTTTGAATCGCAGCTAATTCGTCATCTAACTGCTTAACCTCAGATTTGTGTTTTGCGAGAGCAGCTTTCGTTTCTGGAGTCTCAAGTGGATATTCGTGCCACTTGGCAACAACCTTGAAGTTCTCCATAGTCTTCGTGGATTTAAAGATACTTGCTAAGGCATAATAATCTTTGCTCGGGATCGGATCAAATTTATGATCATGGCAGCGGGCGCAACCCATCGTTAACCCCATGAATGCGCGGCTCATCGTGTCAAGCTGCTCATCAATAATGTCCATTTCCATTTTTTGACCGTCATCGCAGGCCAGCATTTTGGGACCAATCGACAGAAATCCAGTGGCCGTCAAACGATCGATCCGTTCTTGGGCTGAAGCATCCTGTTGAGGGTCAAGCAAGTCGCCAGCAAGTTGCTGTTGAAGAAAATTAGCGAAAGACAAATCCTGATTCCATGCTCGTACCACATAATCACGATATCGAAAGGCATTTACATACGCCAGATTCTCGTCTAACCCATTTGAATCGGCATAGCGAGCGACATCGAGCCACTTGCGACCCCAGCGTTCGCCGTAACGAGGCGAAGCCAGTAATCGTTCCACCAAATTTTCATAGGCCAATGGCGACGTGTCCGCTAGAAACGCATTAATTTCCGCTACGGTGGGAGGCAGACCCGTTAAATCAAACGTAACACGACGAAGCAACGTCCGCCGATCTGCAGCAATTGCTGGTATTAACTCCGACCTCTCCAATTCGCTGAGAATAAAAGTATCGATCGCATTGCTAACCCACGTTTGATTTTTCACGGGAGGCAAGGCTGGACGTTGCGGAGTTCTAAATGCCCAAAATTTTCGCGATTGTTCAAAATCAATAACTCGAGGCGACGTATCGCTACTCTCCGCCACTTGACGCGGATCTGGAGCTCCCATTTCAATCCACTTTTTGAAAACCGCAACAACCTCCTTGGGTAATTTAGATTTAGGTGGCATCTGGTAAAAATCGTCAGAATACTCGATGGCCGCCATCAGCCAACTCTCAGCCGGTTTGAAGGGCACAATCGCAGCACCAGAGTCACCACCTTTGAGCAGAGCTGCGCGGGATTCAACGGACAACCCACCCTTGAGTTCACCACCTTTACTCGAATGGCACTCGTAACAATGCTGAATAAAAACCGGACGAATCTTAGATTCGAAGAACTTCAAACCCGCTGCCTCAAATTTGGGTTTCTCCTGGCTATACCCATTTGCACCACATGACAAATAGACCATCCAAGCGATGAAAAGGAACCAAGGGCGCATAACAGAAATTCTTATATCGGTGGGAAAATTAACACCTTTATTTTACCTGAAAATGTCTCGGTAGGGGTAGGTCGCGTGCATGCGGAGGCCTGTCCGTTTAGGACTACAATTCAAGCCATCGCCCAAGCAATCTATCAATTCCCTATCCGTTTAGATACTTCATCAGCATTAGGGAAGTCGCTCGGTATTTCTTGAGTCACTTTGCCATTGGCAGCCCACTCGGCACCGCGTTGTAATGTGGTAATAAACCCGACACATTGCTGAGAGTTAATTCCATGGCCCATCGGTGTATGAAACACTCGTCCTTGCCCATATTCGATCGTAAAGATCATTGGCTCATGGCGCCCAGTACCACCCCGTTCTTTGCTAGCAAACGCAGTCGCTAACACCGTCATGTTTTCAGCAGGTCCTCGCAGCATGTCGTACAATTCATCCTTTTCATGCAACCATTGCCCTGGCATACCTTTGGTAATCGGATGCTTGGAGTTACGAGTCGTCACTAAAAATGGATGTTGTGCGCCATGATGACCTCCATTGCCCGCGGACTTATCTCGCACGATTTTCCCTTGATCATCAAAATAGACGTAGGGTCCAGATTTTTCATTGCGGCCGCCCCAACCACCGAGACCAATTGCCACGTTATATTCCTTCCAAGTACCAAACGAATTGTTTGCAGCATGAACGACAACAAACCCACCTCCTGTTTTTAAATATTCAATGAACGACTGTTGAGTAGCCTCTGGCCAAGCGGCACCGTTGTAGTTTGAAATCACTACATCAAAGTTCTTAAACTCGGGGTGAAATGAATCGTCTGTTCCCGTTTTAGCCGTCGTTGCAATGGCCACGCTAAACAACTCGGTCTCTTCCAAATATTTCCTCATCATTTGCGTGGTCTGTGGCCAAACCCCATGGTTATTTTGACCATCAATAATTAACGCCTTGAACTTTTGTTTGGCGTGTAGCAGCGGCGCACATGAAGACAATACAAATGCAAACAACAGTGCTGGAAGAATAAGTTTACGAATCATAATTGGTTTCCTTTATTGGGTAATAGCTGGACGCTGTAACTTTACTCGTTCAAGCATCTTTAACACTTCAAATTTAATTTTGGGTTCGGCATAGACTTCCAGGCAACTTGAGCGTGCCCGCCAGGTTGTATAGCCTCCTAATACATGTTGCTCTGGTGGGGGAATATATCCAAAGGCACCGTTGGCCAATGAAATCGAGTAGGTCGTTTTAAACGGACTATACTTCTTTATATTCAAACCTGTTTCCGCAAATACTTCGTTAGGGATGCCAACAATCCCTAGTGTTCCGATAGCGATGGCTTGCAATTGAATGTTTCGCGTTTTCGACATTTTACTTAGAACAATTGTCTCTAACGCATAGACTTCTTCACTCGTTTTAGGTTTGCGATCGGCCCAAGGTTTGACATAGTCTGTCGCCTCCGCAACTTCTTCATCAGTCGGAAAACGAACGGCGATTTCTAATTCTTTTTCTTCCATCGCCAGTGGCACCCAATCCTGATACTCGATTGTTTCAAACGCTTTCAAAGCCGCCGATGAAACAGCTTCGGCAACCGATTGGCGGTCTGTTTTTCGAGCAGAATCACGCTTGTAATCTCGTAAATACGTGTCGCCACTAGTACCGTTTGCCAGCATTGCAATCGCTGGCTTCGATTCGTCGCCGGAAGTAAGTTTCGCTTCAAGAATAGCTTCAAATATTCCAAAGTAATCCGCTGAAATATTGGGAGCGCCAACGTAATGTAATGAGTAGGCGCACATTACGGCAATTTGTCGACCGTCAATTGCTTGCAAAGAAACAACGGGGATTTCAGGATCCTCTAAACCGGTCTCACGTATGGCTTTAGCGTTTTTATAGCCAGGGTGCATTTGCGCTCGATCGTTACGCGTACCACCAAATCGATTAGTAGGGGCAACCCCTTCAGTCATCATCCAGCGCCGCGTCGCCACATGTAAATCGTC
>JABJJO010000144.1 GCA_018660825.1 Planctomycetaceae bacterium
CCCGTCGGGGTCGCTGAAGCCGTTTATGCGTTAAAACATAAACGGCTTTTTTGCTGCGCTGTAGTAATCCGCCAGCCACAGCCGAAAGCCACAGACGTACCGGAATTCCCAATGCATATCGCAACGCAATGCTGCAAGTATTATAATATTACCCATCATGTATTCATCCAAAAACCGCGGCCCTTGGTGCGTCTGCGCCGTGCTATTGTTACTGTTTGTAGTAGTGCCAACTGCTGCGGCACTCAATGAATTTCGTTATGCCGGAAAGCTACAGGCCACAGCCAGCTTTTTCTTTGACCTGTTCATCATGCACTTCTTTGTCGTCTGTGCGGTTGCCTATTTCTTTTACGTCGGAGCAACGCTCGGCAGCTTCCTCAACGTCGTCGCTTACCGTTTGCCCCGCCAACAAACCCTCCTAGGATCATCCTCCTGCCCAGGTTGCGACACACGAATCAAGATGTATCACAATCAACCCATCTTCGGCTGGATATGGCTTGGTGGGCGTTGTCACAACTGCAAAATGAAGATCTCTATTCGCTATCTCATTATCGAGTGCCTCGCCGCAACTGCCATTGGCTCGATCGCATTCGTAGAATTATTCTGCGATGGCATCAACCTCATCGAAAAACCACGGCTCCATCTATTTGTCTTTGAAGATATGCTGATCAATCCACCCTGGGTGCTGATCGGCTACTTTCTCGTCCACACATGCTTGCTCACCATTCTCATGACCGCTGCCTTAATACGATTTCAAAAAGATACTATTCCACGGGGACTATACCTCTTCGGAATTGTTGCTGCGACTGTGCTTACCATTCTCTGGCCAATTTCCATTGCCTTTGACATCCATGGAAACGCCAGTGCACTCCATCCCACAATCCTCAACAATCTGTCCTCCGCGGTGGTCGGAGCCTTGGTCGGACTAATTGCGGCATGCTTGTTCGTGCCGACCATGATAACGCACAAATCCACCGCCCCCTGGTCACATAGCTACGCTTTCATCCTGATCGGCTTCGTCCTCGGCTGGCAAAGCATTCTCCTCGTTGCCTTGCTCTGTAGTTTGTGCCACCTGAACATTCGCCTACTCAAGCAGCGTCTGACACCCGAGCATTGTCTGTGGCTAGCCACCACCGTGGCAATCATTGCCAATCGACATTGGATTGCTCTAATTACCGAGTAATAACAGCTTCAAAAGGGCAATTGGCGAAAAACCGGTTCAATGCTAAAATCAAATACTTACCATCGAAATATAATTAAGCCTCATCGAGAAAAGCATTAGCCCTATGAAGATCGCAGTTATCCCTGGTGACGGCACTGGCCCTGAAGTAACCAACGAAGCAATTAAAGTACTCGCAGCAGTTGCCGAAAAAGATTCGTTCGATTATGAGCTCACCCCTTTTGATTTTGGCGGGGAACGTTACCTTAAAACAGGTGAAACGTTGCCTGAGGGCGCCATCGAAGAATTGCAACAATTCGATTCAATCTATCTCGGAGCAATCGGTCATCCGGACGTTCAACCTGGAATTCTCGAAAAAGGCCTCTTGCTAAACCTCCGATTTCAACTCGACCAATACGTTAACCTGCGACCCATTACGCTTTATCCCGGAGTCGAAACTCCATTAGCCGGCAAAGGCCCTGAGGATATCGATTTTGTGGTCGTTCGGGAAAATACCGAGGACATGTATTGTGGTGTAGGTGGGTTTCTTAAGAAGGGCACAGCAGATGAAGTTGCCACTCAAACTGCCATCTATACTCGCAAAGGTTGTGAACGAATCATTCGCTATGCGTTTGAATACACCCAAAAACGAAACAACCCAAAAGGCAAACGACTAACGCTTGTCGCAAAAACCAATGTCCTAACCTACGGACATGACCTAATCTGGCGCACATTCCAAGACGTTGCCAAAGACTATCCTGATGTCGAACAAGACTATAACCATGTCGACGCTTGCTGTATGTGGATGGTCAAGAATCCAGAATTCTATGATGTCATCGTGACCACCAATATGTTCGGCGATATTATCACCGACTTGGGTGCAATGATCCAAGGCGGCATGGGCGTCGCCGCTGGGGGTAACATCAACCCAGATCCAGGCGGGACGAGCATGTTCGAATGTATGGGTGGCAGCGCTCCAAAATACACAGGGCAAAACGTTATCAACCCGATTGCCGCAATAGCTGCGATGGCCATGCTGCTCGAGGAAAGCGGACATACTGAATCTGCCACGCGTATTACCGAGGCTATTAAAACCGTCACCGGCACCAAAATGGAATCACAAGCCGCCGGACGCATGGGCTATTCGACAAGCGAAGTTGGCGATCTGGTCTGTCAAAACCTCTAAGCTGTGTGCAATCATCACCTGTTCAGAAACGGCGCCCACGCCTCGGACTTGTCGCTCGCTTGGTTAATCGGCAAAGCGGCAAATCCTGCAGGTTTGTAAGGCTTACTGAGAAGTTTCATATGGGCTTGCTTAGGTGTACGTCCACCTTTACTCGTGTTACAGCGAACGCAACTGCAGACAATATTCTCCCAACTCGTCCCCCCACCTTGACTGCGTGGAATCACGTGATCGAGGCTCATTTTACTCAACGGAATATGCTTGCCGCAGTATTGGCACTGCTGGTTGTCACGAGCGTACAAATTACTGCGATTAAAACGTATCGTCGACTTTGGCACTTGATTAAACTCCGTTAGTCGCACAATATGAGGCACTTCGATTAACTGCCGCGGCGCGCGAATCCAATCCGTACGAGAAGCATCTGCGAGCCCGTGTTCTTGCTCGTCCTCATGTCGTAAAAGGCTGAGTTCTTGCCAATTAGAAAAGCTATAGTTGTAGAATGACCCATCTTCGGTATCAATCACTTCTGCCACATCACGATAAAGCAGAATAAATGACTGGCGAGCAGTGATCACTTGCATCGCCATATAAAAACGATTCAATAAGAGAACCTGTGCGTTGAGACCTTGCCTGTCAGACGCAATCATGCGTCATCTTCCTTTCCGCTGTGATCAAAACCGAGGTGGTCGGAATACTAATCTTTCGCAAGTAAGTAGTTCATTCTACCGACTCGTTATAGCCGAGGCAAACAAATCCTGGCACAATTCACAACCACGCTCGCAACCATCGCAAAAAACTATACCCAATGTTGTTGCAATTTATAGGGCCAACGCATTACGATAGAAGAGTAATGAGAAACAGAGGCGACACGGATGCTCGCTACCACTCCTTATCAAATATCTGTTTCTTCATAGATTCTCTTTCGAGGACAACAAACGGATGATTCATTACTCGTGTGATCGCTGCAAACGACCAATCAACCCTAAAACCGACCTGCGGTATGTGGTGCGATTAGAAACACAGGCCATGATGGACTTGCCTGATTTTCAAGATTCTGAAGATGAACGAGATCACCTGTTGGAGATCGAAGAGTTGCTTGATGAACTAGGCGAGATCGAAGCCAACAACTGTAGCGATGATTATAAAAAACTTCGCTATGACCTCTGCTCAAAATGCCACGAAGAATTCATCAAGAATCCAATCAGCGGTGACCGTTCCAACCGCGTCGGATTCAGCCAAAACTGAAACTGAGACTCTCACCGTTTTTTGATTAATTTTGGGTTAAGAAATTCACCCGACGAATCGTCAGGCCCCTCAATAAAAAAAGCTCTTAGCATTTCCCGCTAAAGAATGCTAAGAGCTCTAGGCTCGATCGTGATTTTAGCTGCGAATGCTAAACCAATGGCTCTTTTTGCTCGGTGATAACTTCTGTCGTCAGCGATTTTTCCGCATTGAGTGCAATGAAGCCTTGCTCGTCTCCTTCTGGAACATTTTCTTCAAGGAAAATAGCTTCCACTGGGCATTCCGGAACACACGCTTCGCAGTCGATGCATTCTTCTGGGTGAATATAAAGCATTTGCTCGCCTTCGTAAAAACATTCTACGGGGCAAACGACAACACAATCTGTGTACTTACAACCAAAACAGGGTGAGCAGACGACATGCGTCATGAGGGTAGTCCTCCTAACAGGTGCCCTAACGGGCGATATACGGCGAAAAAAAATATACGGTTAGCAAATTAATCGACCAATAATGTCGAGAATTTTAAGAAATAACTTTCTGAGGGGCAGTTTAATCCAAAAACATATCGTTGCACTAGCACGAAGACACCATTTTTTGCCGAAAAACGGTGTTTTTTCAGGTGTCCTTCCCATTGTCATCAGTTCGCTTACTCAATATAAAGCGCTGAAATACTAACTAAAGCAAGTCAGAAGACGTGATTAATATTGCCTCATTTCGCATTGATTTCTAGAATTTCAGAGTTAAATAGCAATGACAAACGCATCAACCTGTCAGTGTAAACCAAATCATTTACTTCGAGGTCTATTTCCGTGGCTCTTTCCGAATTTGATCGCGACCTGCTCACGCGCTGCCTAGCCCCGTCCGCTGGCGCCTGGGAAGAGTTCGTCGATCGTTATATCGGTCTGACATACCACACAATTCGCCAAACCGCTAAATCAAGATCCTCGCAAATATCCAGCCACGACGAAGAAGACTACGCGGCGGAAGTCTTCCTACAAATTATCAAAAACGACTTTGCCGTGCTACGACGGTTCCGTGGTAATAGTTCCCTCGCCACCTATCTGTCGATCATCATCCGCCGCATCGTCGTCCGTGAATTTGTCAACAACAGACATCCTCGAATTGCAGATTCCAATTCTCCCAATGCCACTGGGGAAACAGAAAACGGAGAGGGAGAGCAGAGTAAAGTTTATGCCTTCAAAATCCCACTCGATCAAACCGCCCCCCTACAAGACCAACAACCGCTGCCAGAAGATCAAGCGGCAGATCGCGAAGTCGTCGCTAACATCTTAAATCAGCTTGTTGGAAAAGAACGCGAAGTCGTTGAAATGTATCACCTCGAAGGCCGCACGTATTATGAAATCAGTCGCATTACGGGGTTACCCGAAAACAGTATCGGTCCGACACTAAGTCGTGCTCGCGCTCGCTTGCGACAACGGTAAAGTCGTTTTATGTTCGATTTTCAAATCCAAAACTCATCACCCGAATGTTATTCGTCTCAGCATAAATTTGCGCCGGGTGAAGTATTCTATTCGGTATTACTCAATGTGGGCATCGACGTCATTCGGCACGACTTTTGCCAAGACGCTTGGGAAGGCCCGCCAGAGGGCACAATCGGATGGTGGAAATCTACCATGCCCGACGCCGAACAAAACAAACTAAACTTGGCACCTAACGAAGTCATGCTGCAATACTTCGAACAATTGCACACTAGTCCTGGATCACAAAATATGGCTTATGTACTGTCACTACTGATGGTACGCAAACGTATCATGCGACTCAATGGTTCAGAAGAAGACGAACAAGGCAACGAATTGTTGGTCTTGTCCGAGCCTAAAAGTGAAAAAGAATACAAAGTACCAGTAACCCAACCGACCGTTGAGCAAGTCGAATCGTTACAGCAACAACTAACTGCGATGCTCTATAAGGATGCGGCTTGAACCCTGTGAAATACTCGCCCTACATTACGAACGCGCGAATTTTTGCCACCGCCTTACTGACAAGTGTCGTTGTGCTCACCGGTTGTTCGACTTGGAATAACTACGTCCAGCACCATGCCGGATTGCCACCGGTTGCCTTCGAAGGACGCCCGACACTTGAAACAATCATGGCGGCGGTAAACACCAGTCAGTCGATTCAACAATTGCAAACACAAAATGCCAAAGTTTCCATTCCCGGCGCTCCTTCACTCAAAGCAAACGTCGTAATCGACCGCCCACGGAATTTTCGTTTGACCGCTAGTTTGTTTGATTTCACTCGTACGGAAGTCGATTTTGGCAGTAATCAGAAATTGGCTTGGTTATGGATCCGCGAACAACCAGATCCAGCCGTTTATTTTGTCCGGCATGATCAACTGGCATCAACGGCAGCAAAGTACTACATGCCAATTGATCTCAATTGGATTACAGAAGCTATGGGTCTGGTATATATCGACCCAGCCGAACACCACGAAGGTCCTTTTGACTTGGGCCAAGGTAAATATGAAATTCGCAGCCGTCTCCATTCACCAATGGGTGACCTGAATCGGCGTTTAATCATTGACGACCGCTTTGGTTGGGTACTCGAACAACATCTGACGCTAGACAATGGTAAGTCCCTAGCATCCGTCAAAGCCAGCAAACACAGTTTCTATCCACGGTACGGAGTTTCGTTGCCGCACCGCATTAAAATCCAACTGTTTCCCGGTCAACAAAATCAAATAGCATTTCAAATCGATGTGCCGCGTTATCAAATTAATTCGAACATGGGCAGTGCCTCTCAGTTATGGACTATGCCCAAGTATGATGGCTATGAACAAATTGACTTGTCCACGATGCCAGCACCGCAGACCAGTTACTATTATCCTCTCGAACAAGTACAACCTGCGCCTGGCAACATGCCGCGATACCAAACACAAATCGCATCTCCTCGCTTTCGCGGTGACAACTTCAATCGTTAATACCCGCTTCAATAACGCGGTGAAGAGGCCATCTAGGCGTTTTCTATTCTGGTATCATGAATTCTAGAAATATTTGTCTTTTGAAAAGTTATCCCTATGTCCCTGCATAAATTCATCGTCGCCTTTATTATTATCACAAGCTCCGATCCTGCCCTCCAAGCAGAAAACTGGTCATCTTGGCGGGGTCCCAATGGCAACGGGGTTACCTCGGAAAAAGGATTTCCATCGACTTGGTCCACTACTGAAAACGTCGCCTGGCGGATCGACTTACCCGCTCCCGGAAACTCAACGCCCGTTACTTGGCAAGACAACGTCCTGCTAACTCAAGCGACTGCTGAAGGCACTAAACGCCATTTAACCTGCTACGATCTCAATTCTGGTAAACAGCGGTGGCAATACACTGCGACGATTGAGCAAGTGGAGAAGACACATAATACCAATCCACATGCGGCTGGATCACCGGTCACTGACGGGAAGCATATCGTCGTTTCCTTTGGCTCAGCAGGTATCCACTGTGTCGACATGAAAGGAAACTTAAAGTGGCAGGTGGACATGGGACGGTTGGAACATATCTGGGGTACTTCTGCTAGCCCGGTGATCTTTGAAAATATCGTAATTGTTAATTGCGGTCCGGGAGTCCGCGCTTTTTGGATCGCGTTGGATATTGAAACAGGTGAGGAAGTTTGGAAAACTGAATCGCAGAACTTTGTGTCGACGAAACCGGAAGAGTTTCGTGGATCATGGAGCACGCCTGTTGTTCATGGTAACGGCGCTGATGCGATAATGTTCATCAGCATGCCTTTGAAGTTCTACGCCTTAAAGCCTCGTACTGGTGATATCCTCTGGAACTGTGACGGACCTGGCAAACTTGCTTATACTTCCCCTCTTGTCAATCGTGATGTGGCAGTGACGATGAGCGGCTATGGCGGTCCCTCGCTTGCTGTCAAACGAGGTGGGCGAGGTGACGTTACTGAATCACACCGCTTATGGCACAAAACAGAACGCGCTGAAAACCCGCAACGAATTGGATCTGGGTTAATCATCGGTGATTACATCTACATCGTGAACGAACCGGGAATCGCGTGGTGTATGGATCTAAAAACCGGCGGACGATTGTGGCAACAAAGGTTGGGAGATTCAAAGTGCTGGAGCTCGCTCTGCTTGGTCGAAGGAAAGATTTTTGTTGTGAATGACAAAGGAACGACATTTGTCATCGATCCTAATCCTAAACAATGCAATATCATCCACGAAAACAAGCTGGCAGAACTCACTCGGGGTTCACTCGCATTCGCCAACGGCCGGATCCTAATCCGCACTTACAAAAGCTTATATTGCATCGAGTCAAAATAGTGCGGGCAAAGCCTGCGATGACGACGGTTACATATATTAGCTGTTGACCTTATCAATGCCCTACATTAGATTGCAAATATGTCACACGCACTTCTTTTACCCCTGAATCTACTTAGCCTGCTCCTTGCACGGCCCCGAGGGTGAATGGACCAACGACAATTTGCGTTACAACGATTCACTCGAGGCCAAACACCTCGGGTTATTTTTTTGCCTTAACAAAACACACTTTTCATTTCACAGCGACATTCAACCATGACTAGTACACGACAAATCACAATCTTTGATACTACGTTACGCGACGGGGAACAGTCACCAGGCTGTAGTATGAACCTCAGCGAAAAGCTTGAATTAGCACAAGCCCTTGTAGATATGGGCGTCGACATTATCGAAGCTGGATTTCCAATCGCCTCGCCAGGTGACTTTGAAGCCGTTAGTGAAATCGCCCGCACGATGCATGGAGCGACTATCTGTGGACTTGCTAGATGTAGCGACAAGGACATTGATCGAGCGTGGGAGGCCTTGAAACATGCGGAACAGAGTCGGATTCATGTCTTCTTAGCGACTAGTGCAATTCACCGTGAGTTTAAGTTAAAAATGACTCGAGAAGAGATCATCCGCCGCGCTGTCGAAGGCGTGCGCCGGGCTGTTAAGTATTGTGATGATGTTGAATTCTCACCCGAAGATGCTGCTCGTACAGAACACGACTTTTTGTGTGAGGTTGTCGAAGCAGCGATTGAAGCCGGAGCGACAACGGTGAATATTCCGGATACTGTCGGCTATGCTACGCCAGATCAAATGGGAGCGACGATCAAGATGTTGTGTGATCGAGTGCCGAATATAGACCAAGCCGTGATCAGTGTTCATTGCCATAACGATTTAGGGTTGGCTGTCGCAAATAGTCTAGCGGCGATCGAGAATGGTGCGGGGCAGATTGAATGCACTATCAACGGAATCGGCGAGCGTGCCGGGAATTGCTCGCTGGAAGAGGTCGTCATGGCACTGAACACCCGTGCCGATGTCTACAACTGTAAAACAAATATAAACACTCCTCGTTTGGTACCTTTAAGCCGATTACTATCATCCATTACCGGATTGCAAGTCCAACGTAATAAAGCAATCGTGGGACGTAATGCATTTGCACACGAAGCGGGTATTCATCAGGACGGAATGCTGAAAGAACGTACGACGTATGAAATCATGCGACCCGAGGACGTGGGCTTAGCCAAGACAGATTTAGTGTTGGGAAAACATTCTGGGCGAGCGGCATTGGGGGATCGAGCGAGGGAGTTAGGCTATCATTTGTCAGGCGAACAATTGCAAGAAGTGTTTGTTGAATTCAAAAAACTAGCGGATAAGAAAAAAGATATCTATGACGGTGATATTCACGCGTTGATACAACAAGAGATCTTGGGTGAAATAGAAGGCACTTGGCAGTTGGTTAGGTTTAAAGCCCGTTCTGCGTCAGGTGAAACGCCTTGTTGCGAGATTACGTTAAGTAAAGATGGTGAGGAATTCACACAAGAGGTTGCCGATGGCGATGGCCCCGTTGATGCGGCATTTTGGGCCGTTGAAAAGATTACCGGACTCGAGATAACATGTAAAGATTACCGAGTGCGAAGTGCCACGTTAGGCCGAGATGCAATTGGTGAAGTGCTCGTGGAAATTGAACACAACGACAAAAGTTACCGCGGACGAGGTGCTTCCACCGACACGGTAGAATCAACCATTCACGCCATCCTCGACGCCGTCAACCGCATCGTCGCACAACGCACTGCCTAACACAAACCTCGCGACCATATGACGTTGCCTCAAAATCCGCATTACTGGTAAATTACCTACTGAAAATTATCAAGCAGGTAATCCGCTCCGAGGTTCAACAGTTTTTTGTCTACAGTCACACCAAAGCGACCTTATCGGCACGATATTGACGGACTCCGCGCTGTTGCCGTGCTTAGCGTGCTGTTCTTTCATTTAGATCTCGGGTTTTCAGGGGGATATGTTGGAGTCGATGTTTTTTTTGTCATTTCGGGCTATTTGATAACAGGGCTCATTCTCAAAGCCCAGTCTGAAGATCGTTTTAGTTTAAAACAATTCTGGTGCCGTCGTATTCGTCGCCTCGTTCCGGCTGTAACGGCGATGCTGCTTGTCGTTTTGTTACTCGGATTCATCTATCTACTACCGGCGGATTTGGACAAACTTGGAGAAACAGCAATTGCTCAACTCTTACTTGTTTCCAACGTATACTTCGCTAGTTCTTTCGATTACTTTGCCGGACCTGCAGAATTGCGCCCGCTGCTGCACACATGGTCACTAGCAGTTGAAGAACAATTCTATCTGCTGTTTCCGCTCCTGCTGGTGTTTTGTCGTCGCTTCACAAAACGCAAATTAGCAATCACATTTGGGCTATTAGCCATTGCCTCATTTGTCTTGAGCATGTGGTGTCTCGACAAATATCCTACGGCAGCATTCTTCATTTTACCAACTCGTGCCTGGGAATTACTACTCGGCGCCTTGCTTGTACTCGTGCCAGTTGGAATGCACAGCGGCAATCAGCAAACGACACGGCACCCATTTCGAAACGAGTTGATTTCCACACTGGCAGCGATTGCATTAGTTATTACTTTTTTTTGGTACGATCAATCAACCCCCTTCCCAGGTCCAACAGCACTGCTTCCCTGCCTTGCCACCGCGTTGCTCATTTACTTCAATATCCGGCAACCAAATCATGCAACAGCGGCTACCGGAGAACTCGTCGCTGACAGAACCGCCGTCGGAAATCTACTCAGTCTTAAACCACTCACATACATCGGTCGCATTTCCTACTCGCTTTATTTGTGGCACTGGCCCATTATTGTATTTTTGAAGTATGAAAATGGTCTACAGCTTTCAACGCGGTTAACAGTAATTGCATTGGCGACAAGTTTTCTGGCAGCGGCAGTGTCGTATCATTGGATCGAAACTCCGTTTCGCCTTGGTCGTATCTTAAAAACCCGACGACGGTTAATCATTCGTACTTCATTGGTTTCGTTTCTCTTATTAGTCATTTCGATTATCTATAGCGAGAACGGGGGTCTAGCAAATCGCTGGCCAGACGACGTTCAGCTACTGCTGAAAACAACAGACAATCACGTAGCAAGACAGTACTCGAGCGGTTCTTACACTGCGGCCAAAGAAGACAAACTACCGTCGCTGGGCGTTAAACCATCGACAACACAGCCGGCTACTTTTTTACTCTGGGGTGACAGTCACGCGGCTTCAATCGCCGAGACTTGCAATCGTTTAGCCAACAAATACGGTGTCTCTGGCTATGTTGCCACTCACGCCAGAACCATTCCAATCCTTGGCGTCCACCGTCCTCGTCATTTTGAATCCATTGCGTGGAACAATGATGTATTGGACTTCTTAAAGCGTCATCAGATCAAAACTGTCTTATTAGCAAGTCGTTGGGCTGGTAACATTGAAGTGCACACCAGCGGCTTAACGAGCTTTCTAATTACCGATGACCCTCGCGCACCTCGGACTCCAGCTACGGCTCAGCAAGTGTTACAGCGGAATCTGAAAACGACTGTTACCAAGCTTGAGCAAATGGGAGTACAAGTGTGGGTCTTGCAGCAAGTACCACTGCAAACGAGCAACCCGATTCATACGTTGGTAACGGCGATTAAAATAGGGTCAACCGAAGTTCCACGTGGGGTTGCGTTGAGTCAACATCGAGAGCGGCAAAAGAACGTTAACCGCATTTTGGGTTCAATCGAATCTGAAAATTATCATCTACTAGACCCAACTGATTATTTTTATGATGATTCGGAAACCGCTAATATCGGAAGTATTGGTGAACGAAACGTGTCGTATTTCCGAGATTCGAATCACGTTACGTTTGCCGGCAGCGAGGCTATTTTACGACCTTTGTTAGATACGATGTTTCAAACAATGGTACCGCCCAAATCTCGGGTAAACATCGCCATTGAACCGGCAATCGACGTGCGTTGATTACTCCTTGGGGAATGAGGTGAAATTCGAGCACTACTTGGCGAAATTAGCTAAGAGTGCTACACTTTGAAACAGTCAGAAGACGCGCATCAGGGCGGTTAGCTCAGTTGGCTAGAGCGCCACGTTGACATCGTGGAGGTCGCTGGTTCAAGTCCAGTACCGCCCATTAATATAAACCCTTACGAACCTTAGACTTAAGGTACCTTCCTCATCTGGGAAGCGCGACAACCATTACTTACAGCCTACTTACAGGCTGCAGGAGTTGACGCATGTCTCAAGCAGTACCGCAGTATTCTTTACACAAAGCCAGTGGCC
>JABJJO010000123.1 GCA_018660825.1 Planctomycetaceae bacterium
GATGGCTGAAAACGACTATGTCATCAATACATTGTTTATGATGTTGTGTGCCGTTCTTGTGATCTTAATGCAGCCAGGATTTGCGATGCTCGAAGTGGGACTCAATTCTCAAAAGAACACGATAAATATTCTGTTTAAGAACGTAATGGACCTGTCCGTTGGGGTAATACTCTTTTTCTTCATCGGATACGGAATTATGTATCCAGGTGACGAGTTTAATAATTATTTTGGTTTCGCCGGCTCCATGGTGTCAACTGACGAAGGCCTATTTAGCGGGGATTACAGTAATGCCGCTGACTTTCTATTCCAAGTTGCATTTGCGGCCACCGCTGCCACGATCGTGTCTGGTGCTGTAGCCGGTCGCATGAAATTTGTTGCCTATTTGATTTTCAGCGCTCTTTTGACGGGTTTGATTTACCCGATTAGTGGTGCTTGGAAATGGGGTGAGGGATTCCTTCATGACGCGGGTTTTCAAGATTTTGCCGGAAGCGTCGTTGTACACGCCGTTGGTGGCTTTGCGGGTTTAGCCGGAGCAATAGTGCTCGGGCCGAGAATCGGACGATTTGTCCAAGGGAAATCCGTTGCGTTGCCAGGTCACAACATCGCCTTTGCGGCCATTGGTGTATTCCTGTTATGGATAGGCTGGTATGGATTTAATCCGGGCAGCCAATTGACATTTTCCGGCGAAGCAAACGCCGAAGCGACAACTTATATTGCCTTGACGACCACGCTGGCAGCAGCAGCCGGTGCCGTTTGTGCGATGTTCTTTGGTTGGGCGTTGTTCAAAAAACCGGATGTGACGATGGCGCTTAACGGTGTGCTTGCTGGTTTGGTTTCGATCACAGCAAATTGTGACCAAGTGACTCAACCACATGCGTTGTTGATCGGCGGAATCGGTGGTGTTTTGGTTGTACTCGGAATCATGCTGCTTGATAAACTCAAGATTGATGATCCGGTTGGCGCTTGGCCAGTGCACGGTCTCTGTGGTATCTGGGGTGGAATTGCCACGGGTATTTTTGGATTCAATTTGCCAGAAATAACCACATTTGCTTCGGATGGAGTGGAATCTCTGGTTACGTTAACTCGGGCAGGCTATATATGGGTTCAACTCTATTCGACTGCCATCATTTGTGCGTGGGCCTTCGGTACGATGTTCGCTTTGTTCATGGGACTCAAAGCACTTAAACTGCTACGAGTGTCGAAAGAAGATGAAGAAAAGGGCTTGGACTTGTCTGAACATGGCATGCGTGCATATGGAGACAATCTAAGCTAAACGCTTTTTTCGGATTGAACTCGATCCGAAAGGATACCCCACTATGACCCCGGATAGGTAATCGCCTTGCTTGTCTGGGGTCGGGGTTTTTGGTTCCGTCGCCGTCAAATCGATTGCCGCGGGAATACGAATTATGCGGCCGTTATCAGACAGTACGTATTCGAAATCAGCAACGGTAAGCCACTGCCCGTTGCTAACCTAGTCAAACACCCAGCAACTCTTTGGCTTGTTGATATCCCGGTGCTTTTTGACCGTATTCGCTGGCAGTGACTCGGGCGAGCCCTAGTATATGCCGCCAGCGAAGCGTTTTGCGGGTATTGGCAAAATCATCGGCAACCGTCTGGAAATACTTTTCTGCATGCAAAGCGCCGTCTTCGCTAATTGCGAACCGCAGCAACAAATTAAAGACGCCGTTTTCCGCGTGTCCCAATTGTCCGTACTTGGCAATCGCTGCGCAGGCCGCGGCTTGATCATTATTGCGGATCGCTGACTCGGCCATTGCCAGCAGCTTTTTGGGCGCGTTGGTGTCGATTCGCTGTTGGTGCGCGGGCGTGGGGTAGGGTTCCCAATTCAAGAAATCCCCGCCCCGACTGGTGCGGTCATAAGCGACTTGATGGCCTGCTAGTATTAAACAGGCAATGGTATTGCGTTGATTACTGACAGCAGCCATATTTCGCCAGGCGTTTGCCGAATCCGAGGCGTGCACGCCGATGGAATCACCATGCACACTGCCCACTGGCTTACCGGCGGATGTCTGTTTTTCAGGACGACCGGCGTCGCGCAGTACTAATTGGTTAGCCGCTAGGCTGATCGCCTCGGCCACGGCTGAGGGATCGATGCCTTCACTTAACGCCGCCGCGACTAATTCCGCCGCACCGGTTGGCGTCGTACTAAACAACTGTCGACTAATGCTCAAAATCCAACTATCCTCAACTGGGCTCGTTCCGAGTGGTTGGGATAGTAATTTATAGTCGTCAATCAACTTCGGCAGAATGTTTCGGCCGCCCTTACAGTGCTGTGTATAATTTGGTGATTCAGCCTTTACACAATAACGAACGGATTGTCGCAGCATGGTGTGAGCATTCTCCACGCCGACGATATCTATCAAGTCCCATGCTCGATAGGGCAGCGCGATCCGGTGTACTTCGGTGTGATCTTGAACCGTGAATAACAACTCGTTGAACGCATGGTCAGGTTGGGTTGGGGCGGAGTTAACGATTTGCGCGAAGAGCTGTTCGGCGGCTGCTAAATTTTTGCTGCGGACAAGTTCTAGTAGTTGTTGACCGTTGGGGCTTGAGTTGCTTTCGCTGGCGACGGCAATGTGGTGCATTTTTTCGGATGCATGACCCCCATGTTCTTGAATCCGAGTACTGTTGCGGTAGAGCACCTTGAACACAGGCATTGCCTGTTCAGCAGAGGGGAGCCGTTGCGACATTTGAAAAGATGGGACAAGTGCCATCATGGTATGAAATCCAATGTAGTCTTCTCCGCCGAACGTACGTGCGTTTGCGAGAGCAGCTGCAGCGACGAGTTCACGTAGTTTCGTTCCCGCGTTCAACTTGTCGTTGAGCGTCGGTAGCAGTTGCTCGGCAGTTGTGTCCTGCATCAACCGGACAAGTGCTTCGCTAGACCCAAAGTTGATTGGCTGCGCGTCCTCATCCCCGAGTGCTGGCGAGAGCCCGAGATCAAAGGCGGTAGAAAACCCGAGGCCGGCCACTAGCATTCCCTGGCCCACACTACGAAGAAATTCTCGCCGGAGATTGACTTGTTGAAATCGTTGGGATGGTGACATGACATGTTCCTTATATTTCTTTACGAGCTGCCATGCTTTTGCGACTACTCCCGCAGTAAATTGTGTTGCAATGGCGCAAACTGAGCCAATCAGACGCCTTGCTGTTTAGCGGACCCGCATTTTACCAAAGAATAAACTGTAATGAACGTTTTTCTGGCTAAAGGATTGAAAATCCAACACCCTTTGAATTAAAATAACACCGCAACCTGTGTTTGCCATTTTAATGCGTGTTGTTGGGACTAAATTTTTTATCAATGTAAGAGGTGTAGTAATGAGTCGATTTATCTTATTGAGTTTGTTGGCTGCCATGACAATGTCGTTTGTAGTTACGGCTAGTTTGACGGGCGCTGAGATAGAGGAAACCGTAGGTGCGGGTAATACAGAGGCGGCGGCAGGTGAAACACCCCCAGCGGAAGAGGGTTCGACATTTTCAGCAGCCGAACTCAACGAATTCAAAATTGATAACCTGTGGGTCATGCTTGCAGGCTGCTTGGTGTTTATCATGCACCTTGGGTTCGCTAGTTTGGAATCTGGTTTGACTCGACAGAAAAACACGATCAACATTTTGTTCAAGAATACGATGATCATTTCAATTGGGCTGCTTACTTATGCGTTGATCGGTTTTAACGTCATGTATCCGGGAATTGATCAGGACGCCACAGATTATGAGGTTCTGAATCTCGACTCGATTACCAATTCTATTACGGTAGGGGAAGCTCCAGAGGGAAAAACTCACGCTGATTTGACTGCTGCCTATGGCGGTTACACAAAATACACCGATTTCTTTTTTCAAGCGATGTTCGCCGCAACTTGTGCCACGATTGTATCGGGCTCGGTAGCAGGTCGCGTGAAACTTAGTTCGTTCTTGATTTTCGCTACCTGCTTGCTGCTGTTTTGTTACCCCGTAACGGGAATGTGGAAATGGGGGTATGGTTGGTTAGACGATATAAAATTTTACGACTTTGCTGGTTCCACGCTGGTGCACTCGGTAGGCGGTTGGGCCGCCTTAGTAATGGCCTGGCTCTTAGGCCCGCGTTTAGAAAAATACAACGCCGATGGCTCTGCGAATGCAATTCCAGGAAGTAACATGCCATTGGTTGCCGTGGGCGTGTTCTTGTTGTGGTTTGGTTGGTTTGGTTTTAACGGTGGTTCGGTTCTCAGTGCAGATCCGGCGTTGACTTCACTTGTTTTGGTGACAACTTCGATGGCAGCGGCTGCTGGTGGTTTAGCTGCTGGCTTAGTGTCGTGGACCCAAGGTAAACCAGACGTAACGATGGCACTTAACGGTATTTTAGCTGGGCTTGTTGGTGTGACGGCCAGTGCGGATTCGGTGACCATTCAAAGCGCTGTCATTATCGGAGCGATTGCTGGTATCTTAGTTTATTTTTCAGTGATCATCGTGGACAAAAAGATCGACGATCCAGTGGGCGCCGTCAGCGTGCACTTGGTGTGCGGAATTTGGGGTACCATTGCCGTTGCCCTATTTGGTACCAACCCAGAATTTACACTTAGTGCTCAATTAACTGGCATCGTTGCAATCGGTGCATATACCGTAATCTTTACGCTGATCGTAGGATTGATCCTTAAGAAAACGTTGGGGCTCCGAGTGTCGTCGGAAGAAGAAGAAGCTGGCCTCGATGTGTCAGAGCATGGAATGAAGGCATACAATTAATTTTGAGATTGCCCATAGTTTGCGAATACGATTGAAAGCGGGAGAATACTGTGTTATTGATTATCACAGCTAGTCACCAGAAAAACTTGGTACTGGCCGAAACGGTTTCCGCAGCAGCAACTGCCACGGGAATTGACAATCGCGTATTAGATTTGACTTCGTTAGATATCCCCGTGTACTCATCCCGTCAGCATGAAGCCGGACCTGGTCAAGATTTTGAGCAACTACAGTCTGCGATGATATCCGCTACAGGTATTTGGGTTTGCGCCGCGGAATATAACGGCGGAGTACCTCCTGTGCTGGGCAGCGCGATCGCATGGTTGTCAACTGAGTGTGAGGATTTCCGCGAAATGTTTACGGGATTGCCTGTTGCGCTCTCGACTCATTCAGGCGGTGGTGGGCAGAAAGTTTTGACGACAATGCGCACTCAGTTCGCTCATTTAGGTTCAACTGTATTAGGCCGTGAACTTGCCAGTAGCGATTGGAAGGAAGCCAACCCGGATTCGATTGCTGCGATGTTAACGGCGTTGCAAAAATTGATGAATTAGGGTGATTGCGGTATATGCTGGTTGGAAGCCTTACGCAAAAACTTAAGGAAGTATTAGCTTTCTTTCGCTGCGGCGCGGTTTATAGCAAAGTTTTGTTGTGTGTTGCAATAGAATGAAGTGGTAACTGCTGGTAGATGCGAACACTAGTAGTTGTTTCGTTTCGAGCAGTCAATCCGCAACCCCTGCCCAAGTGATCGCTATGCTTTCTCCCATCGACTCTAAGTCATCTCTGTCCCACCGTAAACGTTACGGAATCCAGCGCCGTGACTTCATTCAATACATGGCGACGGTGTCGGCAATTCCGTTGGCCGCAGTTACAGCGGAATGCACCGTAGTCGATAACCCGCAGTTTGACAGCAATCCATTTACTTTGGGTGTTGCATCCGGCGATCCGGAACCGGATGGTGTCGTGTTGTGGACTCGTTTAGCACCGGACCCATTACAGCACGGCGGGATGCCTAACGAGGCAGTGCGGACTCGCTGGGAAGTTGCGACCGACGAGGGTTTTACGAGTGTCGTACGTAGTGGGAGTGCACTGGCCATGCCACAACTTGGTCATTCGGTGCACGTTGAAGTTGATCAACTCAAACCCCACAGTTGGTATTTCTATCGTTTTCATGTGGGTAACGAGACGAGTCCGACCGGTCGCACTCGCACGGCGCCCGCTCGTAACGCCATGCCAGACCGCGTTCGTTTTGCCTTTACCTCGTGCCAGCACTTTGAGAGCGGGTATTTTAATGGTTACCCGCATATGCAAAAGGAGGATCTGGATTTAATCGTTCACCTGGGCGACTATATTTACGAATACGGGGGACAGGATAATCGAGTGCGAAAGCATATCGGTTCAGAGATAAACAGTTTGGCGGATTATCGAATGAGATACACTCAGTATCGCCTTGATAAATCGCTACAGGAAACCCATCGGATCTTTCCTTGGTTGGTGACGTGGGATGACCACGAATTTGACAATAACTATGCCAATCTAGTGTCGGAACAGGACGGAATATCCCCCGAAGAGTTTTTGAATCGCCGCATGAACGCCTATCAAGCGTATTACGAATTCATGCCATTACGGCGGCGTTCCTTTCCGCAGGGTCCGCACATGACGCTATATCGAGGATGCCAGTATGGTCAACTTGCTAATTTTCAAGTGCTTGATACTCGGCAGTACCGTACGGATCAACCTAATGGTGACCGCACCAAGCCGCTGACCGGGAAAGTGTTTGATCCGCAAGGGACGATGCTCGGCGATCGCCAAGAACATTGGCTGATGTCCAATCTATTAACGTCGACTTCAACTTGGAATGTTTTAGCGCAGCAAGTTATGATGGCGCCGTTGAACCGAGGTGAGGGAGAAGACCGTCGTTACAGTATGGATCAATGGCCAGGCTATGAGGTTAGTCGCCGTCGGCTGTTGAGGTTCTTTTACGAGCGAAAAATACCCAATCCCGTAGTGCTTACTGGGGATATCCACGTAAACTGGGTCAATGATCTGCAGTTAGATTTCCAAGACCCCAAATCTCCACTGGTGGGTACCGAGTTTGTCGGCACTGCGATGACATCTGGGGGTAATGGCGGTAACCATATAGCCGAATACGTGCGGGCTGCCGAACAGAATGACTTTGTTAAATGGTACAATTCAAACCGTGGTTACGTGTCATGCGATTTGACAGCGGAGACGTGGACCAGCCATTTTCGCGCAACCCCATTTGTGGATAAAGCGGGTTCACCGATCCTGACGCCAGCCTCGTATGTTATCCAACAGGGCCGCCCAGGCGCTGAGTTGGCATGAGGAGTTTAGGTATTGAAACCGGCGATGAAATTAAACTTTTTTTTGCGAGAACAATTTTGACACTTAAAAATGCTATCGGTTGTGTCGTTGGTAAGGGATCGCAGATAGTAAGCACTCAACTAGTCTGTTTTGTCGTATTCTGTTGTTTTAGTTACACGAACGCAGCTGTTTCTCAAGACGGATTTGATCAACAGTTTCGTTTAGCAGTAATCCCATTTCTAAAAACGTATTGCCATGAGTGCCACTCTGGGGACGTAGTGGAAGCGGATATCAATTTCACGCAATTTACTTCTGTGACGGATGTCCGCAGTGAAATCAAGACTTGGGTTAAGGTTCGCAATGTATTGCAAAATAGTGAAATGCCCCCGAAGGATTCAGAACAACCTGCGGACAAAATGCATGCAGTAGTTCGGGGTTGGGTAACGGGATTTTTGAAGAACGAAGCGAAAGTCCGCGCTGGCGACCCAGGATCTGTTGTCCTGCGACGATTGAATAATTCGGAATATACATACACAATTCGAGATTTGACGGGGGTTGAGACGCTTGACCCTACGCGGGAATTCCCTGTAGATGGCGCGGCCGGTGAGGGGTTTATCAATACCGGTGACGCACTTTCAATGTCCGCTAACCTCGTGCGTAAATATCTCGACGCAGCATCGGAAATCGCTAAGCATGCTGTGTTCACTCCAAGTGGCATGCGTTTCTCGACAAAGACGACCCGGCGAGACGTGGTGGACGAGATGATGGATGAAATCCGTGGGTTTTATCAACAACATTCACACTCGTCGAAGTCAGCAGAGATTGAAGAGCAAAGCCTTTTGCATGTGGGGTCGTACCTCCACGCGATTGTGAATTACCGGCAGTTAATTCAAAAAGGTGAAATGACCATCGGGGCAGTGGCTAGTCGTTGTGACCTTAGTTCTAAATATTTACAAACGTTGTGGGCGCTGTGTGAGCAACCGCAACAGCATACTTTCTTATTGCGACAATTCGCTGAACGGATCAATACTGCCACACCTGAGACGATTGGGTTAGTGATTGCTGATGTTGAGTCTTGGCAGAAATCACTCTGGAAATTGAACATCGTTGGCCATATTGGCAGATCCGGTGCACCCGCGGCGTGGCAAGAGTCGGTCAATCCGGTCGTTCGTTCTGTAAATTTGATGCAGGAAATTGACACTGAACAAAAAGAGGATGTTGTTGTATGGTTGCAAACTCGAGTTGCCGGCGGTGACTCGGTGAACGATTATGTGGTTTGGGAATCGGCGCGGTTAGAAAAAGAAGGCGAAGAGCCCATCATGCTGGCAAATGTAGAGGCGGTTTACCAACGCTACGTTTCCATTCGCGAAGAAAGCCTGAAGCACGCCGCGGAATATCTAGAAGTGGTCGCCGCGGCGGAGCAACTTGACTCAGAACCAGATCTCAAAAAACTTTCCAGTGAGCATGATCTGGATGAAGTGGCATTACGAGTTTGGATGAGTTTGATGGGGGTTGAGATAGTTACGCCGTTCAAGATAACGGGGCACATGTTAAAACAGACCAAATCGGCAGCGGGTTATAAGTTTATTAATGGATGGGGATTGCCCGCGACACCAGGGCTCACAGCAAACTCATCGGATACGGCGGTGCGAATTCCTGGTCTGGCCCACCCACATGGGATTACGGTGCATCCGTCACCGACTCAGTTCGTGGCTACTGCATGGCAATCGCCGATTGCAGGCGCTGTTTCCGTTGAATCGTTGGTTGCAGATGCTCACGATAACTGTGGAAACGGCGTTGAATATTTCCTGCGACATTTGTCAGGCCAGCAGGTAAATGAATTGTGGCATGGCGAACTGGATAGGGGAGGAAAAATAGTATTTGCGCCTAAACGAATTCACGTCAAGAAGGGGGATGTCGTTGCTGTTTTTATTGGTCCCAGAGCAGGAGAATATTCTTGCGATCTTACTCGAGTTGATCTTACGGTGAGGGAAGTCGACGGTAAACAACGGGAATGGGACCTGGCGAAAGATTGCTCAGGAGATATTTTGGCGGGAAATCCGCACTCCGATCGACTTGGAAATCAAGCGGTGTGGCATTTTTACATAGGGAAAATGGAGACACTTCGGACAGTCAACAAGAAACAACGGTTGATACCAGAAAATTCGTTGTTGTGGCGCTGGCTCAATGAACCTGACCCTTCGTCAAAGCAAAAAATCGCTCTAGCAGTGCAAGAGCTCGCACTCGGTTTGCCGCCTGCGGATTCAAAGAGTCCGGATGGTCGATTGTTCAAGCTGCTTCAAAATATTGTTTCAAACGTGGATTTGGCTTCGTTGCAAAAAGAGAGTGACGCAGATCCTCGTTTCGGTAAACATCCCGGGGGCGCACAAATTTCCCAGATGGATCTAGTTGCTCAGAGGCAAGATGCAGTTTACGTGACAATTCCTGCACTCCTCGGGGCAGGTCGAACTTTACGAGTCACTGCCACTAATGACTCCGCTGAGGGTGAGATGGCCGCGGCGCAGTTTTCTGTAGATATTCGGTCGTCAGGTAAGCCGCCGCAACCTATGCGGAATGAGCAATCGTTCTCAGGCGACGAGCCGATAGTCGTCAGCGAGAAAGGGCTGAGCACGGTGGTCACTGCTTTAGATGATTTCAGAAAAGTGTTCCCCCGAACGTTAGCCTATGTTCGCATCGTACCTGTTGACGAGGTGGTTACCATGGTGTTGTGGTATCGCGAAGACGAGGGATTGCAACGCCTAATGCTGAACGAGGCACAGCAAAGTCAGTTGGACAAGTTATGGGATGAATTTATGTTTGTCGCACAGGAGCCATTGCGATATGAAGTTGCCTTTGAACAAATATCGGAGTTCGCCACACAAGATCGTCCAGATATCGTTAAACAACTCGATCCTCTTAAGCAGCATGTTGTGGATTACGCCAAAGCGTTTAGGATTCGCTTGCGAGAAACCGAACCGCTGCATTTGCAGGCGCTCGTGGACTTTGCCGATCGAGCTTGGAGACAAGATATAACAGAGGCCGAAATTCATGAACTTAGGGAATTATATGTCGCTTTTCGTGAGACAGGCACAGACCATGAACCTGCTTGTCGGTTGTTGTTGACACGTATCCTTTCGTCACCGAATTTTCTGTTCAAAATGGAGAATCAACAATCTGGAGTTGATGCCACGGCGGTATCAAAACAAGAACTTGCTGTTCGGTTGAGTTACTTTCTTTGGTCGTCGTTGCCAGATGCAGTCCTGCGTACGGCAGCACGCAAGGGGGTGTTAACGGAATCCGATGCCGTGTTGGCGCAAACCCATCGCCTGTTGGAGGATCCCCGAATTCGTCGGATGGCGATTGAATTTGCGTGCCAGTGGTTGCATGTGCGGGGCTTCGATAAGAACGATACAAAGAATGAAAAATTGTTTCCTGAATTTATTGATCTTCGATCCGACATGTATGAGGAAACGGTGTTGTTTTTTGAGGATCTGATCCAAACAAACGGGTCGGTTTTGGATATCATTGCGGCAGACTACACGTTTCTTAACGAACGACTTGCTAAACACTATGGTATTTCTGGCGTAGTTGGAACCGAGTGGCGAAAAGTTACTGGGCTTCACCAGTATGGTAGGGGCGGCATTTTGGCTATGGCGTCGACGCTGGCGGCGAATTCGGGCGCGAGTCGAACGAGTCCAATATTGCGAGGTAATTGGGTCTATGAAACACTGCTCGGTAAACAATTGCCCAACCCACCCGTTGGCGTACCTGTGCTGCCTGAAATCGTGCCGGAAGACTTGACCGCGCGGCAATTAATTGAGCTGCATAGTAGTGCTGTGGGCTGCGCAAAATGTCATGCGTTAATCGATCCCTATGGATTTGCCTTAGAGCAATATGACGTTTTAGGTCGAATTCGTGAGCGGGCGGTCGATACCAAGACGAGGCTACCGGATCAAACAGAGATCGAAGGGTTAAGTGGCTTAAGGAAATATCTGACTACTGAAACGCAAAATCAATTTTTGCATCAGTTTTGTCGTAAGCTACTCGGGTATGCTCTCGGTCGTGAGGTACAACTTTCGGATCAGTTATTAGTAGATAAGATGGTTCTGAATTTACAAAAGAATGATTTTCGAATACGTAGCGCTATTGATGATATAGTGCTGAGCAAACAGTTTCGTTTTATTCGAGGTCGAGACTTGGTGCCGCATTAGTGATTGTTTTTGGGTACAATAGGCGGCGACTATACGATTTTGTGGGAGATGATCGAGGCAAAACAAAAGGCGTCATGAAATGAGGAAAAAACTATTATCACGTCGTGCGATGTTACGAGGAGTCGGGTGTAGCGTTGCACTGCCTTGGATGGAATCTTTGTCCGTTTGGGGTGATGAAGTGGCAGTGACAAACGGTACAAATAATGCGCCTGTTCGCATGGCAGTCCTCTTCAGCGGATGTGGATACCATTCTCAGCAGTGGTGGGCTAAAGGGCAGGGTGATGAAATGGAACTGGGTAAGGTTCTCGAACCGTTGAATCCCCACCGCAATAAATTAAATTTCATCAAGGGGCTATATAATGCCGAGGCGCTAAAGGGAAATATTCACAGCTCACAGACCGGCAATCTTTTGTCTGGAGCACCGTTGGCAGCCGGCGGAAGAATTCTGTCTGGGACAAGTGTTGATCAAGTCGTAGCGCAAACGATTGGCCACCACACCAAAATCCCTAGTTTGGTGCTGGGTTGCGAAAAGGCAAATCCATCGGTGCACAAGAATTATTCGATGCTTTATAGCTCTCATATATCATGGTCAAGTCCGACAACACCAACGCCACTAGAAGTTTATCCGGCTTTGGCGTTCGACCAGTTGTTTAAGGACTCAGCGCAGTTAGGCGAACAGAGCGTGTTGGATGCAATCTTGGCCGATGCGAAAAGTTTTCGTCGGAACATTAGTCGCCGCGATCAGCAGAAACTTGACGAATATTTAAACAGCGTTCGTGAAATTGAGACGAGGATTGAACAAGCGGGCAAACGAGGAGAGCTGCAGGGATTTAAACCGACGATCGAGGCTCCAAATATCCCGCGACCAGCAGACGGCTATCCTCAAGACATCGTTGAACATATGCGTTTGATGAGTGATATATTAGTCGTCGCTTTTCAAACCGATACCACGCGGGTATGTACATTGAAGCTGAATAACGACCACGGCACCTTGCGATTTCCTCATTTGGGTGTGGATTACATGATTCATCATCTGTTATCGCACACGGACAACGATGATTGGTTGAAGGTAAACCAATTCTTTTTAGAGCAAGTTGCCTATATAGCGGGGCGACTTGATGCGATTCAAGAGGGTGAGAATACAGTGTTAGATAATTCGATGATTATGCTGTGTTCGAGTATGCTGTCAGGTCATCACAATGCAAATGAACTACCAGTTGTGATGTTAGGCGGCGGCGGAGGCCAGATTAAGACAGGGCAAAATCTGTCTTACAGCGATGATGAAGATCGTCAGATGTGCCGGTTGTATATGTCCATGATGTCAAAGATGGGCGTCAAACTGGACCGCTTTGGTGATGCGAAACAGGACTTAAGTGAAATTTAGAAATGAATATATAGGCGGCGGTTGTGATTTGGTTGTTGATGCCGACCATTACGCCGTTGAGCTTGGCTAGGGTGAATAATAATGAGATCGCTTTTTTTGTCTTTGGCAATATGGATTGTGTTCGCCGTTGCAGCACAGGCTGGCACTCCCAACGTGGTTATCATTTTTGCTGATGACCAGGGTTACCAAGATTTAGGGTGTTTCGGCTCGCCCAATATCAAGACTCCCCATATTGATGGACTAGCCAAACAAGGGATTCGTTTCACCGATTTTTATTCGGGTTATTGTGTCTGCAGTGCGTCGCGTGCTTCTTTACTCACTGGATCCTATCAAGCACGTATTAGTATGCCAGGGGTGTTAGGACCCCGTTCAAAAGTAGGACTCCACCCAAACGAAATTACGATTGCCGATGTTCTCAAACAAAAAGACTATGCAACTTGCATGATTGGAAAATGGCACGTCGGTGACAAACCGCAAACCTTACCAACCGCACAAGGATTCGATACATATTTTGGGCTTCCTTACAGTAATGATATGGCACGCCAAAAAGACTGGGGTAACGATGCTGATTCCCTTGATAAAATATGGCGGCTGAAGAAGTTTGACATTTACGACAATGAAATTTATCGAGATAAAAAGATAATTGAAAAACCCGTTAATCAAGTGACCCTTACGGATCGCTATACTGACGAGGCGGTTAAATTCATTGATGCAAATCACCACAAACCGTTTTACTTGCATTTCTGCCATGCCATGCCCCACGTACCCTTGTTTGTGGGGGATGACCGTTACGACCCGGATCCCAAAGAAGCCTATCGCCTGACGATTGAACATATTGATCATTCTGTTGGTCGCATCTTGAAAACGCTTGATGATTTAGGAGTGGCGGATAATACGTTGCTGATCTACACCAGCGACAACGGACCATGGTTATCAAAAAAGCATCACGGTGGTAGCGCACTACCATTGCGTGCGGGCAAAGGGACGACATATGAGGGAGGGATGCGAGTACCGTGTGTGATGCGTTGGCCGGCAGGGATCGTTGAAAATCAAATTTGTCGCGAAGTGGCTGCGACGATTGATATTTTACCGACGATTGCAAAAATCGTTGGGGTGGAGCTTCCCTCAGATCGTCCGATCGATGGTCGTGAGATTACCGGTTTGTTTAAAAATGCTAACGCAAAGTCGCCGCATGCGAGCGAAGGTTTTTATTACTATGGAAATACGAAAGTAGAAGCAGTACGCATCGGTCACTATAAATTACATCTTAAAAAACCCGCGCAGCTATACGATCTAAGTAAAGATGTGTCCGAAGAGCACAACCTTACTGAAAAATTTCCGGAACTAGTCACGTCGATGACACGCCAAGCGGATAACTACCATCAGAAACTTATCAGCGAAAAACGTCCAATCTGGCGTGAACCAGTCAAATAGAAATTGTGATTTATGACTAAGTCGTAGACCGTGGGTTTTGTTACTTGATAGCCGAGCGGATACCATAGGGTGAGTAGTCAGTGGCTTTCATATAAGTGGATGCAGGTGGTTTTGCAAGGCGTCCGACACCTGATGCAGCGGCAGCTTTTTTCCATTCTGGGTCTGCGCCAAATGCTTGCCACGAGGCTTTCGCAGCTGCGCGGCTTTCATGTTTGATAATGTAGATCAAATGGTCTTTTGAATTAGGTTCATCTGTTGGGTGCCAATAGGCCACGTTACTTATTCCATGTTTTTCAAAAAGTCGCATGGTATGGTCACGAAATCTAGCGTCGAGCTTACCTAGTTTCCCTTCAGCCGCTTTGTAGATCCGCAGTTCAAACAAGCCGCTATCGTCGACGGAGGCGGATTTCGTTGGGGGAGAGTAGTCGGTGGTTTCCATGTAGACCGACTCTGGTGCTTTGGCCAATATTTGACCGTCGACTTGAGATTCTCGTGAGACTTTCTTCCAAGCGGGGTCCGCGATAAATGCTTTCCATGACTCGCTGGCAGCATCCCGACTCTTATGCTTGATGACGTAGATGAGCGTGTTTTCTTTCCCCACTGGAACCCAGTATCCAATCGATTGTATACCGTGTTTTTCAAACAGGGCAACCGTGTGATCGCGGAATCGAGCGTTAAGGTTATCTAGTTTACCCACATTGGTTGTATACGTGCGAAGTTCATAGACATCCGCAGTGGCAATGGTTGTTAGCATGGAGAGTCCAATGGAGGCAATAAGAGTGGCGGCAATGCGATTCATGTGTTTAGTTCCTAGTGGAGTTTGGGGAGTTTGTCCGTAATATATTTTAACTTAGTAGCGGCTCCTAAGGCGGGCAGTTTTGCAGATTCAACCACGAATTCCAAAAAATTACCAGCAGGTAAAATGTGGCAAGATTTAACAAATCTATCGCAAAGCCGATAGCTAGACGACGAATCATGGTATGGATATAATCCTGCGTCGTTTTGAATAGCAGGGGGTGATTTTGAGATCATGTATTTACGTGAAACGCTTAGCTACTATCGGTAAATTGTTGGCGATCCGATGCTGCGTTTAGGGACCTATGCCTTGTACTAGTGATTCGGTTATAATAAAGCTATAGGCAGGGTTGGAACACCTTGCCGCAAACATCTAAAACAACTTTGAGAAGAGAATTCTGCTATGCCCGATACACCCCAGTCATGCTCTGAATGTGGAGAGGATCCTCAAGCAACCGTTGCCTTGCAGGGGGAAATTGAACGTTTGCATGCTATTGTCAAACAGTATGAAGCTTCGATTTCGACGCATCGCAAGCTAATGCTCACACAGATAGAAGAGCTAGCAAAGTTGCGCCCCTAGGCTATGCCTCGGATTATTGCCGCCACGAGTACTCAGGTTTCCAGCCAATGATGTCGGTAACATATTGCGTTGAGATAGGGGAAGTGAATTCGGGCATAGTGGTGTTTAACGGCACATCAGGATAGACGGTTGCAAGTGCTTCCAGCGTAGGGATAGCGAGCATCGTATCTTCCGCATTAATAAAAAAGCGGTGGTGGCCCAACCAGTTGCGATTGGTGATCGCTGCGACACACGCGCGGGCAGCGTCGCGTATATGTACGTAGGTCCAGAATCCCTGACAGCGAGTCCACGCATCCGAAATGGGGTTGGCGCGGAGTTGTTCGAAATATTGATCGTCCCACATCCCGTTAAATCGCATGCTGGCTAACGCCATCTGGGGGTTGCGACGAGCGAATGCGTCGCCGATCTCTTCACCAAGCCATTTGGAAATGGAGTAAGGGTCCTCGGCGCGTGTAGTCGAGTGTTGGTCCAATGGGAAATACTCTGGTGGCTTAACCTGATTAGCCTCCCATCGCTGAGCGGTTCCCATCGCGCCAATTGCGTTATACGATGAACCTAGAACGAGTTGGTGGATCATCAACTGCTCCGCCGCTCGGCATATATTCCACATAGACATCGTATTAGTGCGGACGACGTCTTCTTCAACGTAACAACTAGCGCTCGGTCGAGAGGCTAAGGCTATAACTGCATCGCAACCGTCCATCGCCGAGATTACTTGTCCGTAATCCGTGACGTCCACCTCAAAGAAATTTGGGATGCGGGGCCAATTGATTCGCAGGCCAACAGCTGCAGAAGCACTGGCGTATTGCCCCGTGGTGCCACTGTGTCTTAAGTCGTTGGTGAGTGGAACCTTGTCAGCATTTACGACAGTGTGTCCCTGCTTGTACAGTTCATCAATAACGTAATGGCCGACGATGCCGGAACCGCCTGTTACGAATACTTTCAGTTTGGTCATAGTGATTTAAAGGTATGGAGGAGTTCGTTAGGTAAGAACGTAAAAATTTGCGTTAGTCCATTGTGTCCATTCTAACAGACGTAGCGTGGCAGGTCCTCGTGTAGCCTTTGGCGTTTCCCGAGCGTTGCTAGATGTGTTACGATTGAAGTTAGCATTTGCATATTAGTAAAATTTGTTTTTGGTGAGAATCCTATCCATGCGTAAAGTCTCGGCTTTATTGTTAATTTTCTTGTTGTCATGGTCATTGCAATTAGTAGAGGCAACTGAATCCATTGCAAAAATTGGCACACCTCAGCGTCCAATTCGCGCTTTGTTGGTCTGTGGCGGTTGTTGCCATGATTACACACGACAGAAGCAAATCATTTCCAAAGGTGTGTCGGCGCGAGCCAATGTTATTTGGACAATCGTGCAACAAGGGGGTACGACGACCAATGCCAAGATCCCACTATATCGTGACAAAAAATGGTCCGATGGTTTTGACGTCGTAGTACACAATGAATGTTTTTCTAATGTGCCGGATAAGGACTGGGTGGAAAATATAATCCGCCCGCATCGAGAAGGCCTGCCAGCAATTCTTATACATTGTGCGATGCATTCCTACCGCACTGGCGATGACAAGTGGTTTGAGTTCGTCGGCATGCAGTCACCTCGTCATGGAGCGCATTACTCCTACCAAGTTGATAACGTCAAACCGGAACACCCTGCTATGCAAGGTTTTGGAAAGACTTTCGTAGCCCCCAAAGGTGAATTGTACTATTCCATCAAGCTATTCGATACAGCAACGGTTTTGGGCCAAGCAAAACGCAAACCTGACGGTGAACCTCAGGTCTGCATCTGGACCAATAAATACGGCAAAGGCAACGTTTTTGCAACCACCATCGGTCACTATAACGAAACCATGGCGGAACCGGCTTGGCTCGATATGCTGACTCGTGGAATTCTGTGGTCCGTTGATTTAGACCCAGCGCAGCACTTCACCAAGACAAATCCCGAAGTGGACGCAGATATAAAGAAATTGATTGACATCGAAATCGCTCCGACTGCTGCCAACAAGACCAGCTTAAATCGGCTGCCTGTGAGTTGCTGCGGTCCGGGAAACTTGGCACTGAAGATGCCCGCGAAAGCTGATAGCGAACAGACAAGTAACAATAACTTTATTAAATTCGGAAATGATGGCGACTTATCAACGCGCTGGTGCAGTCAAGACGTCGGCAACGGTGATTCGTGGCAAGTGGAATTGGCTAATGCCAAACATGTACGGTCGCTGAGGATACATTGGGAAAAAGACAACGCGGTTTATCGATACAAAGTTTCTGCTTCTAAAGACGGCGACAACTGGGATGTGATTGTCGACCAATCTAAGAACACTAAAAAGGGCCGCGTCACTCCTCACGTCGTGGATGCAGCGGACACAAAATACTTGAAAGTCACTTTTGTTAATTCGACGCCAAGCTATTGGGCGAGCCTCTGGGAGTTTGAGGCGTATGAGAGTCCGGACTTACCGCCGCTTCCTCAGGCCTCGGCGGCAACAAATCCGACCAATTCGACGACCGGAGACGTCACGGCTCCAGCAGGATTTGACGTTACGATGTTTGGCAATCCACCGGAAGTTAATTATCCCGTTTGTATCACGGCTGCGCCAACGGGCGAATTATTTGTTGGTGTGGACCCGCAAGGATCTTTGGGTAAAGAACCAGGGCAGGGTAAAGTGCTGCGGTGTATCGATGTTGATGGAGACGGGCGTGCTGATCAGATAAACGAATTTGCGAAAATGGATCATCCGCGAGGGTTGTTTTTTGATAACGGATCGTTGTGGGTGCTACATCCCCCGCTGTTAAGTGTTTTTCATGACGTAGATGGAGACGGTACCGCTGATGAGCAGGAGACCTTGATTACGGGGATTACTACGAATCAATTAAATGTACGAGGCGCAGATCATACGACCAATGGTATTCGCATGGGGATCGATGGCTGGCTGTACATTGCGGTGGGTGACTTTGGGTTCGTGAACGCTACCGGCACTGATGGCCGAAAGCTCACGAAACGGGGAGGGGGGATTTTGCGAGTCCGACCCGATGGTACAGACATGGAAGTCTATAACTGGGGGCAACGCAATATTCTGGATGTCAGCATTGACCCGCTGATGAATATATTTACCCGCGACAATACCAATGACGGTGGCGGTTGGGATATTCGACTGAGCCACATCTATCAATCGGGTGATTACGGATACCCGTCACTCTATTTGAATTTCACGGAGGAAGGATTGCCTCCGTTGGCCGACTACGGCGGTGGTTCAGGCTGCGGATCGATGTTTTTACATGACCTGCGGTGGCCAGAGCAATACGGCAATGCGTTGTATACGTGCGACTGGGGACGAAGTGAAATCTACAGACACAATTTGCCTGGTAACGGGCCTACATATGATGCACATCAAGAAGTGTTTTTGAAACTCCCGCGACCAACGGATTTGGATGTTGACGGTAGCGGAAGGATGTATGTCGCGAGTTGGAAGAACGGCAAATTTGCATACGAGGGCCCCGATGTCGGGTTTGTCGCGCAAGTAGTTCCCACGGGGTTTGTGCCGAAACCGTTTCCTTTCATGACGGATGAAACTGATGGTGAGTTGGTCAAGCATTTGTTTGCGCCGAGTCACGTCTATCAGATACATGCACAGCGAGAGATTTTACGCCGTGGGTTAACAGACCAGCGTTACGCAGATTTGCTGATAGCTATTAAAAAGCAAGACAACGCCGCACATGGCCGTGTCGCTGCTATTTATACGCTGAAGCAACTAGCGGGCGAAAGTTGTAGCACAGACCTTATGTCGTTAATTGACGATGCGGGCATTGGCGTCAATGTAATGCGAGCTTTGACCGACCGCCTCGGTGAATTGTCAGAGTTGAAAATTGATCCATTTGTGAAAATGTTACAGCACGCGGATCCGCGTGTACAAGCTCAGGCGCTGATTAGTTTGGGACGCATCGGTGATGCCGCGGCAGCAGAAGCAATCTTGACGCTGACACAACGCTCCGCACAGTATCCTATACCCGAGGTAACGCCGTTATACAAACAAGCGGATCCCGGCAGAGTGTTGCCTCATCTTGCCGTGCGAGCATTGGTTCGCTGTGGTTCAGTGGAGACTTGCTTGCAAGCTATTGAAGGCCCATATTCCGACGGAGCGTTGTGGGCCTTGAAGTACATGCATAATGCGGTTGCGGTCAATGGTTTGGTGAAAAAACTAAGTGAAGTGCGTAGTGCCGAGGTTCGGCAAAATGTTATTACAACCCTCATCCGTTTGTACTATCGTGAAGGTGAGTACAAAGGGGACTGGTGGGGCACAAGACCTGATCGCACTGGGCCTTATTACGATCGGCAAAAGTGGAGTGAAAGTGACACGATCGCCGCTGTCTTGAAACAATTCATTCCGCAGATAGACGAGAAAAGTCGTAAGTTAGCGGGAGTCGAGTTTGCGAGGCATAAATTGAAGATAGAAGGGCTCGCGGTAGCTACCGCGGTGACTTTAAAAACTGAACCGGTGGCGCCGATTGTGATTGCCGAGGCGGATAGTTCGAATCCAGATTTGATTGCAAATTTGGCTGCTGATATTGTGATTTATCGAGCAACTGAGTTTAAAGGAGATGTTAGCAGAGGGGCGGAATTGTTTAAGAAACAGAATTGTTTGGCGTGTCACACGACGGCTAACGGACAAGTCCCCAAGGGACCGCATTTGGTTGACATAGGAAAGCGTTCCAAAAAACCGGAGTTGTTGGAATCTGTCGTCAAGCCGAGCGCGAAAATCGCCCAAGGTTTTGATACGTATCTATTCCAGACGGTACAGGGCAAGGTCTTCAGTGGATTCGTGACGGGTGAGAGTTCGCTGGAAGTTCAGGTCCGGCAAACAAATGGTGTACCGGTAACTTTAGACAAGAAGGACATCGACGAGCGAGTGAAATCCCAAGGCTCGATGATGCCGGTCGGGCTTGCCAATAACCTGACGCCAGAGCAGTTAGCCGACCTAGTGGCATATCTGCAGTCGTTGAAATAGTCAATCGCGTTATTTCGTCGCTGACCGAATGCCTTTTTTTGTGGCGACAAGTTCCTCTAGTTGCATGTTCATTTGCTTGGCTCGCTCGGCATTTTGTTCCACGACATTGGTTTGCTCACCCGGGTCCAAATCAAGGTTGTACAGTTGCCCGCCTGTGTTGGCTGGTGTAGGAATATATTTCCAGTGACCGTCTCGCAAGGCAACGATCCGTTTAGCCTCTTCGAGCATTAGAGAATACGAAGAGCTGGATTGTCCGAGTAACGCCGGTAGGACATTGCGACTGTCTGGTGCTTGGGTGTCTTTAAGCTCTATGTTTAGCAAACTCGCAAAGGACGCAATGAAGTCGATTTGGTTGACCATTGCATTGGATGTTCCGACCTCGATGCGTCCGGGCCATTTGACGATGAACGGAACTCGAGTGCCTCCTTCATAGATTTGGTACTTACCACCTCGATACGGTCCGGAGGCATCATGTCCTCTGTCGACTTCCTTAGTAGAAGTAAGTACGGTAGTTCCATCCTCATAGCCATCGTCGTAGACGGGGCCATTGTCACTGGAGAAAACGACGAGGGTGTTTTCGGAGAGACCGTTGGCTTCGAGGGCGTCAAGTATTTCGCCGGTTGCCCAATCGAGTTGGACCATAGCGTCGCCTCGAAAGGTAAGCTTAGATTTACCGCGAAAGCGTGGATGCGGGGCACGGGGAACGTGGATGTCTTGGGATGAAAAGAACAGAAAGAAAGGCTTGTTCTTCTTTTGGTTGGAGAGGTATTCGGTTGCTTGCTGGACGAACGTATCGGCCATCGTTTCGTCGTTCCAGAGGGCGGATTTTCCGCCAAATTGGCGTCCAATACGTCCAATGCCATTGATGACGGATGTGTTGTGGCCGTGACTGCTTTTGTAATAAGTCATGGATTCTGGGTTTTTCTTGCCGTCGGGGTATTCGGTTGCCACGACACCTGCGGGTTTCGATCCGACAAAAAGAGGATCGCTGGGATCGAGATTAACGACGCGGTGGTTCTCGAGGTAAACGCAAGGCACTCGGTCGTTGGTCGAGGGTAGCAAAAATGAATAATCAAAGCCTACTTCTAGTGGGCCAGGTTTAACGTCAGCGTTCCAGTCGACTGCAGTTACGCCGTCACCGATACCGAGGTGCCATTTTCCTACGATGGCAGTGCGATAACCGGCGTCCTTGAATAACTGGGGGAGCGTGTACATGTATGGTTTGATGGTCATGGGGGCGTTTGGTGCGAGGACGCGAACATTACGCCGAAAGCCGTGAATACCGGTCAGCATGGAAAATCTGGACGGAGTGCATGTGGCTGCAGAGCAGTGTCCGTCGGTGAGTCGCAATCCTTGGCTAGCAAGTCGATCAATATTGGGTGTAGGGATTAGCCGTGAACCGTACACGCCAACATCACCATAGCCAACATCATCGCCGTAGATGATGACGACATTGGGGCGTTCCTTCGCTAAGTTGGTTGAAATTACGAAAAACGAAATAAACAGAATAGCTAGGAATTTCAATTGTATGTCCTTTTATGGGTAGATTACATGTGCCTAACAACCTACCAAAAAATATATCGTAGCGGCACCCACAGTCGTAGAAGGCATGCCCGTACGGCTTTATCGATGCCCGCTACGCCTCCTGTTTTATCTGATTAGATGTTAAGATAACGGCAGTGGGCAAAAATTAATCGGAGACACACTTTATGCTTAACAAAATCTCGATAACTTTACTTGTACTGCTGGGTCTCCTTGCCACCGCCTTTGCTAACACTCGTGTGCACCATTCCCAGCCAAATGACGCGGCTGCGCAAAAAGTAGAACGGAAATTCAAACAATACAAACGCGTACACCAAGAAATTCTGAAAATGATCGTGGAGGGAAAGCAAAAGCAAGCGATCATGGCGTTGCGGGAAATAGTCTCCGTGGTGCCTCGAGATGGCGAATCGCATTATATGTTAGCCGTCGCTTACGCAACAGACGGACAATTAGAAGCCGCCGTTACGTCGGTAGGCGAAGCTCTGGATCTGGGCATCCCCGCGACGCGGTTTTTAGGTGGCACCAAGACTGGCCTTGAACCACTAAGAAAAAGGAAATCTTTTCAATCGCTTTTTGCGAACGCTTCGCCGTTGGTACATGGGCCGATGCTGGGTCAAAGCACCGGCACTGGCATCTCTATATGGATACGGACCGCAAGTGCGTGTGCGGTGAAGGTGACGGTTCGAGAGCGCGGTAGCACAAACAGTGTCGGCAGCGGTTCACAAAAGTCGCTCGCTTCAACCGATTACACCGCTGTCGTGCGTGTCGATGGTTTGCAGGCAAGTCGGGATTACGAATACACACTGACGCTCGGAGGGGAGCGACTGCCAGAGGTGTACAAGTTCCAGACGCTTGCGGCGCAGCATCAACAAGTGAAATTTCGAGTAGCCTTTGGTGGTGGTGCGGGATTTGTGCCAGCCAACGAATACGCCTGGAATACAATTGGGGAGCAACGGCCCAATGTGTTGATGCTGTTAGGGGACAATACCTATAGCGACGCACCGGAAATGCCCGAGATGCAACACTACTGCTATTATCGCCGGCAGTCCCGTCCCGAGTTTCGAAGCTTAGTATCCCAGATTCCCGTCTACTCAATTTGGGATGACCACGATTTCGGGACCAATGATTGTCAGGGGGGGCCGCTTGTTGAAGAACCGTATTGGAAGGTCCCTGTATGGAATGTGTTTAAAAATAATTGGGTGAACCCCATGTACGGCAACGGGGGGATCCAGCCGGGTTGTTGGTATGACTATTACGTAGGCAACGTCCACTTCATTATGCTCGATGGTCGCACCTATCGTGATCTACGGCCAACTGACGAATCACTTCCTACGATGTTAGGCCCTCTGCAAATGACATGGCTCAAGCGGACAATTAAGGAATCACGCGGAGTGTTCACTGTGTTGGTCTCACCCGTTCCGTGGGTATTTGGCGCCAAAGGTGACAGTAAAGATACGTGGAACGGATTTAAGCAGGAACGCAACGAGATATTCGATGTGGTTAAGCAGGCGGGCAAGAGCGGTGTACTGTTAATGTCAGCGGATCGGCACCGCAGTGATTTATGGAAGATTCAGCGAGATGGAATGTATCCGTTGTACGAATTTAATAGTTCTCGTTTAACCAATCAGCATGTGCACCCAGAGATGGCTGGGGCTGAATTCTCCTATAACAAAAAGCAATCATTTGGGATCGTCGATTTTGATACCACGATTTCTGATCCAACAGTTGAATATCGAATAATCAATATTGATGGAAAACAAATTCATAGCCGCGAGATCGCCAAGAGTGAGATGACTTATGACAAAAAAGAAAAATAGTTCGGTGTTGGCCTGTATCGTGGCGTTAGTATTCTGCTTATCGACCAGTCAGCTAACCCAGGCCGCTGACTGGGGGCGCTTTCGGGGGCCTAACGGTAACGGATATTCCGCAGGAGATAAATTCCCAGCGACGTTCAAAGTCAACGAGGCTTTGTGGAAGTGTCCCCTTCCGGGAAAGGGCAACTCGTCGCCAGTGGTTGGCGGCGGGAATGTTTACGTTACCAGTGCCGACCCTGCAACGAGCGTACGAACATTGACTGCCATTGATATTGAGTCCGGAAAAAGTGTTTGGTCAGCGGAGTTTCCTTTACAGGCCTTTAAAGCACACAAACGTAACGGTTTTGCGAGCTCGACTCCGTGTGCGGATGAAAAGCATGTGTACGTACTATGGCAATCAACAACGGATTCGGCGATCCATGCGTTGAACCATCAAGGGAAAGAAGTCTGGAAGTATGGATTGGGTGGGTTTGCAGCAGGTCCCGGATGTGCGACATCACCGATTTTACATGGTGGTCGACTGTTGTTAACGCACGACAACGAAAAGCACGAGAGTTTCTTGTTAGCGCTCGATGCCGACACGGGTACGGAGTGTTGGAAAACACTGAGGAAAACTCAACGCACGGGATTTTCGACGCCCGTTATCTATCAAGGAAAATCGGGACTAGCACAGGTGATCTTTAGTCACGCCTATGAAGGTGTAGTCGCAGTTGATTTTGAAAAAGGCGAGATCCTGTGGCAAAATATCGTGTTTGGGGACCATCAGCAGCGTGCTATCGGGTCGCCAATTGTTGCTAACGGACTTGTGATCGCAGCTAGCGGTTTCACAACTGGTGTGAAGACACTCGTTGCTCTAGATCCTGAATCGATGGATGGAGGCGGACAGGCCAGAGAAGTGTATCGGCTCACACGCAACGTGCCACATTGCCCCACGCCACTCGTCGTGGGTGGCTTGATGTTTTTATGGACAGATCGGGGGATATTGGCGTGCGTGGAAGCAGAAACAGGCAACGAAATTTGGGCAAAACGGATCGGTGGTGAGTTTTTCGCTTCTCCCGTTTGCGCTGGCGGTATTATCTACGGAGTGGATCGTGACGGTGTAGTGACGACGGTAGCTGCTTCCAGAGAATACAAATTACTGGGGAAAACTGAGTTGCCCGCGGGCAGCATTGCTTCGCCGGCGATCTATGCCCACAAGCTGATTTACCGCACCGACGAGGGTTTGATTGCCTTTGGGCCCTAGCGGCCGATTGTTATAGGTATGTCTTTGGAACAACTTTTTTGGTTCTATGCCGACGCTCTCGAGGCAAAACACATGCAATCGTGCAAAATGATATAATATCCTGCGGGCGATCCCGTACTCAATGTAGATCTCAACAAAAGCGAAAAAATATGCGATACCAACGAGTTGTTTTGTTTATGTTCATTATTGTTATTTGCGGCACGGTCGCCGGCCAGGTTCAAACTCAACAGCCAACGGTTGCTCCGTCGGTAATTCGAGTCGATCTTGCTGCTAATTTTAAGCCGGAGGAACCAACGGATGCACCAGCAGGCGAAATTCTGGATGTTAAACTTGGCCCGGTAGCAAGTTGGCTTTGGCGGAAAAAACAAGCGGGTGATGGTGAACGAGTCACTTTTGTGAAGACGATTGAACTCGAAAAGGTCACCAACTCGACCCTCGTCGCCACCTGTGATAATCACTTTGTGTTCTATGTCAACGGACAGCGAGTCGCCTCGGGTGATGAGTGGGCTTCTTCTTCGAGCGTTTCGGTCGCGAAACACCTCAAAGTCGGTAAAAACGAACTGCGTGCCGTGTGTGTTAATGATGGCGTAGGACTTGGTGGCTTCGTTTGCAAATTAGTTTTACAATTAGCGTCAGGAAAATTGCAGTATGTGGTCAGCGACGAACACTGGACATGTACCGTGAGTGATGGTTCGCCGGAAATGCAAGCAGTTTTCGTACACGGAAAACATGGAATGAGGCCTTGGGGAACTCCTTTGCACGGGTCATCGTCTGGTGCCCTTGTGGGCGACGTGCCACCACAAACGTTTCAATTGTTACCCGGATTTCAGGTCGAATTACTTTACTCCGTACCCCGAGACACGCAGGGGTCATGGGTGTGTATAGCGTTTGATAAAAAGGGTCGTCTTATTGCCAGCGATCAAGGGGGTAAGGGGTTGTACCGAATAACTCCAGCGGCCCTTGCGGGGGAAATTGGCCCCCCAGAAACGACGGTTGAAAAGTTAGATGTGCCCATGACTTCAGCCCATGGGATGCTCTTCGCTTTCGATTCGTTATATGTGAGTGCGAACGGTGGACCTGGCAGTGGGCTGTATCGCTTGCGTGACACAAATGGTGATGACCAATTCGACGAAGTTAAAAAGTTGAAAGTGTTTCGCGGCGGAGGAGAGCATGGGCCGCATTCCTTGAGGCTGTCACCGGATGGGAAGTCGATTGTTGTCATTGCGGGAAACCACACTGATATACCAGCTGATTTAGATGCCAGTCGGATACCAACTAATTGGAGTGAGGACTTCTTGTTACCAAGACAATGGGACGCCCGCGGTCACGCGGCGGGTAAATTAGCACCCGGCGGTTGGATAGCTCAAACTGACCCCGACGGAAAACATTGGGAACTGCTGAGTATGGGATACCGCAATCCGTTTGACTTCGCGTTTAATACTGAAGGTGATATATTTGCATACGATGCCGACATGGAATGGGATTACGGTACTCCGTGGTATCGACCGACAAGGGTAGTTCATGCGACGAGTGGCAGTGAATTTGGATGGCGCAGTGGTACAGGTAAATGGCCTACGTATTACGCCGATAGTTTACCGCCCGCTGTTGATATTGGGCCGGGGTCACCTGTGGGTGTTGCGTTTGGATATGGCACTAAATTTCCTGCGAAATACCGACACGCATTGTATTGTCTTGATTGGACCTTCGGTACGATGTACGCAGTGCATTTTACGCCCGCCGGTTCAAGTTACACGGCGGTTAAAGAGGAGTTTTTATCGCGGACACCACTGCCGCTAACCGATGCTGCTATCGGTCCCGATGGCGCGATGTATTTTACGATCGGTGGTCGCGGCGCTCAGTCTGAGTTGTACAGAGTGACGTATCGTGGTGACAAGCTTACGGGTGACGGAAACCCGACCGGCGATAGCGCAACGGCGCAACAGATGCGGAAACTGCGACGTTCACTTGAGCAACTGCACCATCACGCTAATGAAGACTCGGTCGCGGAGACCGTTACATTTGCACTGAAACATATAGGGCACTCAGATCGACATATTCGCTATGCGGCAAGAATTGCACTCGAAAATCAACCAGTCTCGCTGTGGAGGAAACAGGTGATACCAGCGAAGTCGGACAACAACCCATTGGCAGTGATCAACGGAACGATCGCACTTGCGCGGCAAGGCGAATCGACAGATGCTGCGCGTGCATTGACGCTGTTGCAGTCGTTATCGTTCCAACGTCTCGAACGCACGCAACAGTTGGACTTGTTGCGAGCCTACTCTTTAGTGTTTATTCGTCTTGGAAATGGAAGCCCCGAACAACAAGCGGCGGTTTTAGGTGAACTCGATCCACTGTTTCCGGCAAAAGACAACGCGTTAAATCGAGAATTGTGTAATGTGTTAGTCTATCTAAACTCCGCAACGATCGCCGGAAAGTGTTTGAAGCTGATGGGACTTGAGGATACGACCAAGAGTGATCGAGTTGAAGATTTCCTGACGCGTAACCGCGGTTATGGGCAGACGATTGCAAACTCGATTAATAATCGCCCAGAAATTCAGAAAATGCACTATGCCTATGCGTTGCGAAATTTACGCTACGGTTGGACGCTTGAACAACGTCGAGAGTATCTCGAGTGGTTCGTCGTTGCTAGGAAAAAATCTGGCGGCGCGAGTTATGTCGGTTTTCTCGATAATATTCAAAAGGAAGCGGTAGCCAACATGTCTCAGGCGGAACGAGATGCGCTGGCGGATAGTACGTTGCGACCGCCGCCATCCGAAGCAGAGTTGCCAAAAGCGGTTGGGCCCGGTAGTGAATGGACGGTAGAACAATTATTAGTGCTTGCGAAGAGCGGTTTGTCTGAGCGGAACTTCGACCGCGGGAAAACGATGTTTGCGGCGGCTAAGTGCGGTAGTTGTCATCGGTTTGATGGAGCAGGGGGTGCTACGGGGCCGGATCTAAGCAATGTTGCTGGAAGGTATTCGCATCGTGATTTGATCGAAGCGATAGTACTGCCAAGCAAGGTTATCTCGGATCAATATAGAGCAATGGTGATTACGACGAATGATGGTAAAGTTTACAGCGGTCGAGTGACCAACGATACGGATGGTGTGTTAACTGTTTCAGTGGACGCGGTGGATCCCACTAAAACGGTGGTTGTTAAGAAGAGCAATATTGATGAAATGGCACCGGCGAAGGTGTCCTTGATGCCTGCAAAGTTGTTGAACGAGCTGAATCAAGGTGAGGTTTTGGACTTGCTGGCGTATATGTTAAGCCGGGGCAATCCCCAAAGTAACATGTTTGGAAGCATTAATAGTAAGTAGCGTGAAGAGGAATATAGATATGCGTAAATATGACGCGGGCCGTTGGGGCAAATTTGGTTTATTTTTCGTGTTATTAGTTGTTGGTTTGACCGGCGCGTCGCCGTTGCAGGCTCAACGCAGTGTTTGGCAACGGGGAGCGACATTAGAAAAACTGTATGCTGGTGCTGCAGGTGAGGGACCCGCGTGGCATCCAAAAATCGGCTTGGTCGCCAGTCACGGCAGCGTGTATCTGATGCGCGATGGCGAGGATCCCCAAATCTACAAGAAAGACCTGGGAACTAACGGTTTGATGTGGGATGTGGATGGGCGACTATGGTGTTGTCAACCATCGAAAAATCGCGTGATTCGTTTGGAAGCGGACGCTACGGAAACGGTGGTCACCGACAAGTTCGAGGGCGCTCCTTACAATCAACCCAATGACATTACGATTGATGTAGCCGGACGCATCTATTTCTCAGATCCCAAGTACGGACCGCATGAAGACCTGCCGCAACAGGACGATAAGGGACGACCCGTAGAGGGTGTTTACCGAGTCGATCTTGATGGGACGGTAACCCGCGTGATTACTCATGAAGTAGATCGACCTAACGGCGTATTGATTACGCGAGATCAAAAGTATCTGTACGTTGCGGGTAACAATAATTCAGTAAAAGGGGGGGAACGCAAGCTTTTTCGGTTTGAGGTCATGGACTGTTGCGGCACTGTTTTGCTGGAGACTAAAACGCTGGTTTATGACTGGGGTAGTAGTCGAGGACCGGATGGAATGGCGGAAGATGTAAAGGGAAACATTTACGTGGCAGGCGGTCTAAATAGTGATGATGTAGCGGTGGAAGACAATTCACAAAAGGGCGGAATCTACGTGTTCTCACCGAATGGGAAGTTAATAGATTTCATTGCGGTCAAAGTTGACGAAGTCACAAATTGCGCTTTTGGTGGCAAGGATCTGAAAACGTTATATATCACCGCGGGTGGAACGCTGTTTAGTATGCAAACAAAAAACCGGGGTGTGATTACTGCGGGTCTTTGAGACCGCGAGTTAAGAGACAAATTGGCAGTA
>JABJJO010000110.1 GCA_018660825.1 Planctomycetaceae bacterium
GGTATTGATTTGGCCCATCGCAAAAGCTGCTTTAGCGCGAGTGAGTGAAGGGAGTTGAACGTTATTACGGATTGCTCGAATTTGCAGCATCAATCCGTCGAGTTCGGTGGCCGTGGTAGCGACTTGAACTTGTAGTAACAATAGATCGATGGTGACAGAGGTTACCGCGAGTGCTTCCGCGATCGCTTTTTTTGCAACGACTGTCTGTCCCATTCGCAAGGCGACTTGTGCCTCCAGTCGATAAGCTTCTTCACGACGGGGATCTAGACTTTGTACCGCTCGGGCATCATGCAATGCTCCGTTGTAATTGCGCCACTGCCGATTGAGACCTCGCAATAAGAACGCATCAGGCTGTGCTGTAGTGAAGGCCACACGAGAAACTAAGTCAATACCCTCGCTACGTTGGAAGTGCAGCGATATTCCTTCATCGGGCCAAGTCAGTAAGAACTCGTGGGGCGCTGATGTGGTTTGAGTAACCGCAGTGGTAGGGTCAAGTCCTAATTCAGAGGCTGCTTGCTTTAAGTTTACCGGTTGTTTGTAGTGTAAGTGAATCGAGTCCGCGATATCCCCTCGCAGTACAATTCCAACTCGGTCATACGGTTCAATTGCATATACATTGACAACCCGCCCACCCGTTTCAATTTTAGCTCGCGGCTCCCCTAAGAGCTCTGCGATTTTTGAATTGGGAGTGACGCCAGGCATGACACCTTGAAAACGACTGCCTTTGAATACGAAGGGAGTCGTCGCGGTATTATCCTTTGTTTCGTCAGCATCCGTGATTGTACTTGTTGACGGAGTCGTTGCGGCGACTAATACGGATTGTGTTTCACCATCAGTACCGCTGGTTTGCCCCAGAGCAACGTTGGGCAGGGTGATACTGCCGATCATGCTGATGGAGGTAAAAAACAGGGTCAGCGCTAGGGGGCTGTAGTGCCGTTTCATAGAGAAACTCCGCAGTTTGGATATTTATGACAACATCCAATAGTACTGATATGGTTAATACGTTGTTCTTAGGAATTTGTTGCTTCTAAGAACACCGCAGTATAGGTCGATTGCCGTTTTTACGTCCAGATAGATTTGTGATGTGGCAGTGTATTAGACTTCATTGGTCTTTCGAGACGCGAGTTTTTTTAGGAATCGTTGGAAAAAGTAAAGACCTATGGATGCGAGTAACAAGAGTGAAATAACAATGTACACCACTTCGACAAATTTGAAGGGGTTGGTGCTGATGATTTTTTTTCCATCGGTGTAGTCACGCAACGTCGATTGCGCATCGCTGTCAGCATAGTACTTTGCTTGAAAGAGTGCTTCGACATCAGCCTTTTGAGATATCCACAGTTTTTCATCCGCTACGATTTGTGTGTAGTACTCTTTTGCTTCTGCAAGTTCTAGTTCCAGATAGTGGCGGATTTTTTTGTGATCTAGGTGTTCCTTATAGTGCATCACGCGTTCAACCAGTTCGTGATATCTGTTTCGCGACGCCTCATCTTCTTGTGGCAGTAAATCGGCAGCTCGCATGTACGCTCGGGCAGCTATTGTGTACGCGGAGTTTTGATTAACACTACTTGTTTCACTCAATAAATCTCCCAAGCATTCGAGCAGCACAGGTGAATCGTAATGGCCGAACCGCATCATCCCCATAATGCCCGTGACCGCATCGGCTGTTTGTTTTTTATCAATTTGTCGGTACGTACCGTCGTCAAAATAGACGACAGCAGATCCAAAATCGCGAACTTTTTTATGAGGATGAACTTGATCTCTGTTTTGTGATGAATTGGAGTCATGATCGCGGTCATATCGCAATGGGAGCAAGAGTTGTCCATCGTGCAGGTGGCCATTCGCTAAGCGTAATTTAATGTACTTTGCTAGATATAATTGATACCGTTCACGGCCAAAGTGGGCGTTGGGATTAATCTTGATAGCTAATTCGAGTTGTTCGATGCCTTTGTCGAGTTGTCGTGAGTGCAAGTAGAATGTTCCTAGATTGGCGGCAGTCTTATAGCGGTTGTCAACATTGTCATTGAATTTTGCCGCTTTCTTATGCATCCACTCAATTGCTTGATCGTCTTGCCTTAATTTGTCGTGAGCAACGGCAATATCGTCATAATAACTCGCCTGGTCATCACCGCTTTCAAGTTTGGCTTGGCGATCTTCGATTCGCCATTGGTAGAAAGCGGGACTATGACGCGGGAATTTGCCAGCGA